>NZ_JBHYGX010000026.1:0-77697 GCF_042739975.1 Streptomyces sp. NPDC059080 | reverse complement strand
GGGGATCGGCGGGTGGTGGCGTATGTGGTGGGTGAGGTGGATGCCGCGTCGTTGCGGGCGTATGTGGCTGAGCGGTTGCCGGGGTACATGGTGCCCTCGGCGTTCGTCTCGTTGGCGGAGTTGCCACTGACGCCCAACGGCAAGCTGGACCAACGTTCCCTGCCTGCACCCGATTTCGCCGGTCATTCGGCCGGGCGTGCGCCGCGTACCGAGCGGGAAGGGCTGCTGTGCTCCCTCTTCGCCGAGGTGCTGGGGCTGGAGCAGGTCGGCGCCGACGACTCCTTCTTCGCGCTCGGCGGCGACAGCATCCTGTCCATCCAGCTGGTGAGCCGGGCACGCTCGGCGGGCCTGCTCTTCTCCGCCCGTGACGTGTTCACCCATCAGTCCGCCGCCGCGCTGGCCACTGTCGCCGGAGCGACGGCACCGGCGGCCGGGGCGGAACGGCAGGAGGGAACCGGGAGTCTCGCGGCGACACCGATCATGCACTGGCTTCGGGAGCTCGGCGGTTCCTGGAAGGGCTTCAACCAGTCGATGGCCGTTCAGGTGCCCAAGGGCGCTGACCCGGCCCGGCTCAGGACCGCCGTCCAGGCCGTACTGGACCACCACGACGTGCTCAGAATGCGCGCCGTGCCGACCGCCGACGACTGGGAACTGTCGGTGCCTCCCCGCGGTGCGGTCTCCGCCGAGGACGCGCTGCGCAGGGTGCCTGCGACCGGTTTCGACGCGCGGGCGTGGGAAGCGCTGGTCGAGAGTGAAGGCGAGGCGGCACGCGCAAGGCTGGCACCCGACGCGGGCGTGATGGTGCAGTTCGTCTGGTTCGACCGTGGGCCGCAGTGCCCGGGACGACTGCTGATCGTGGCGCACCACCTCGTCGTGGACGGCGTCTCCTGGCGCATTCTCCTGCCGGACCTCGCCGCGGCCTGGCAGGACACGGCAGCCGGCGGCCGCCCGGAGCTGGCGCCGGTGCCGACCTCCTTCCGTCGCTGGAGCCGCCTGCTCGCCGAGAACGCCGACACCTCGGCCCGTACCGCCGAACTGCCCCGGTGGCAGGAGCTGGCGGGGAAGGCGGACCCGCTGCCCGGCACCGGCACACCGGACCGTGCCCGGGACGTGGCCGGCACGACCCGGTCACTCACCGAGCGCCTGTCGTCCGAGGTCACCCAGGCGCTGCTCACGACCGTTCCGGCGGCCTTCCACGCCGGTGTGAACGACGTGCTGCTGAGTGGGCTCGCGCTGGCCGTGCTGGAGCGACGGCGCGCCGGGTACCGGGAAGAACGCGGTACGGGGGCTGGAGGGGCGGACACCGGCACCGCGCTCCTCCTCGACGTGGAGGGGCACGGCCGCGAGGAGATCGTCCCGGAAGCCGACCTCTCCCGTACCGTCGGCTGGTTCACCTCGCTCCATCCCGTCAGCATCGATCCCGGACCACTGACCGACGACGAACTGCGGACGCCGGGCGCCGCGTGGGGACGGGCGCTGAAGCGCATCAAGGAACAGCTGCGCGCGCTGCCCGACAACGGAATCGGCTACGGCATGCTGCGTCATCTCCGGCCCGACGGCGCGGCCGCACTCGCCGGCCGTCCGGCGCCGCAGATCGGCTTCAACTACCTCGGCCGTTTCCCCGCGACGGCACCCGCCACGGGGCCGGCGCGGAGCACCGCGGACGCCGCCGACTGGGCGGTCGTCCCCGACGTACGAGGGCCGCTGCCCCGCGATCCGGAGATGCCGGTCGGCCACGCCCTGGAGATCAACGCCATGACCCAGGACCTCCCGGACGGGCCCGAGCTCACCGTGACCTGGTCCTGGCCGGCCGCACTGTTCGACGAGGACGACATCGCCGCGCTGGCCGCCGCGTGGTTCCGGATGCTCGGTGCGCTCGCCGAACATGCCGAGGCCCCCGATGCCGGTGGCTACACGCCGTCCGACCTGAGTCTGGCCGCGCTGAGCCAGGACGAGATCGAGGACCTGGAAGCAGAATTGAGGGACATCGTATGAAGGCTTCGAGACTTGAAGACGTCCTGCCGCTCTCGCCGCTGCAGGAAGGACTGCTCTTCCACGCGCTCTCCGACGAGCGGGGCACCGACGTCTACCACACCCAGCTGGTCATGGAGCTCGAAGGGCTGCTGGACGTCGAGCGGCTGCGCTCCGCCGCTCGCGCCCTGCTGCGGAGACACGCCAACCTGCGGGCCGGGTTCCGGCAGCGCAAGAACGGGCAGCCCATCCAGGTGATCCTCGGGCAGGTGCCGCTGCCGTGGGCCGACGTCGACCTGACACCGCTGCCCCCGGAAGAACGGCAGCAGGCACGGGAGACGCTGCTGGCGGAGGACCGGGAGCGCCGGTTCGTCCTGTCGGCCGCGCCCGTGTTGCGATTCACGCTGGTACGACTGGAGGAGCGGCGCCATGAGCTCGTCCTGACCAGCCATCACCTCCTCATCGACGGCTGGTCCGCGCCGATCCTGCAACGCGAACTGCTCACGCTGTACGCGAGCCACGGCGACCCCTCGGACCTGCCCGCTGTCACTCCGTACCGCACCTACCTGGAATGGCTCGCCCGGCAGGACGCGGACGCCGCCAAGGAGGCGTGGCGGCACGCGCTGGCGGAGCTGGACGGCCCCACCCTGGTGGCGGCGCCGGATCCACAGCGCGCGCTGATGCTTCCCGAGTACCACACCACCACCTTCTCCGAGGAGCTCACCGCGGCCCTCACCGGCCGGGCACGGGCTCACGGCCTGACCGTCAACACCCTGTTGCAGGGCGTGTGGGCGCTGGTCCTCGCGGAGCTCACCGGGCGGGACGATGTCGTCTTCGGCTCGGTGGTGTCCGGCCGCCCGCCGGAGATACCCGGTATCGAGGACATGGTGGGCCTGTTCATCAACACCGTTCCGGTCCGGGTGCGCCTGGACCCGCGGGCCTCCCTCGCCGACAACCTCGCCCGGTTGCAGGGCGAGCAGTCCGTGCTGCTCGACCACCAGCACCTCCGCCTCGGTGAGCTGCAGCGGCTCGTCGGCGCCGGTGACCTCTTCGACACGGCGCTGACCGTCGAGAACTACCCGGGCGGTGGCACCGCGCCGGCCGCCACCGACGGACTGCACGTCACGGGCGTCTCCGGCAAGGACGCGGCCCACTACCCCCTGCGGCTGATCGCGGGTCTGCTCGGCAGCCGGCTCCAGGTGCGCCTGGAGTACCGCCCCGACCTGTACCGCCCGCAGGCCGCCCAGGCGCTCGTCACCTGGATCGAAGCGCTCCTGCGGGCGGTGGCGGACGACGCCGGGCGTACGCTCGCCCACCTGCCGCGGCCCACCGACGAGCAGCGGGCGGCCTTACCCGAGGCGGTGAGGGTGCACGAGGAGAAGGCGGCGCACGGGGCCGGGGCCGACGACGCGGACTGCGGGGAGGCGGTCTTGGCCACACGGGCCGCGGATACGCCTCTCACGCCCTCGGAGGAGATCCTGTGCGGTCTCTTCGGTGCCCTTCTCGGGCACGACGAAGTCGGGGTGGAGGACGACTTCTTCGCGCTGGGCGGTCACTCGCTGTCCGCCATCAGGCTGCTCAGCCGGGTCCGTACCGCCTTCGACGTCGAATTGCCGATCCGTGCGCTGTTCGAGGCGCCCACGGTGGCGGCGCTGGCCCGGCGCATCGGCCAGGCCGGGCAGGCCCGGCCCGCGCTGACTCCCGGCGAGCGCCCCGAGCGCGTCCCGCTCTCCTTCGCCCAGCAGCGCCTGTGGTTCCTGCACCGCCTGGAGGGCCCCAGTGCCACGTACAACATTCCCATGCCGCTGCGGCTCACCGGGCCGCTCGACCGGGCGGCACTGGCCGCGGCGCTGAGCGACCTGACAGCCCGTCACGAAAGCCTGCGCACCGTCTTTCCCGAGGCCGACGGCGTTCCCTACCAGTACATCCTGGATCCCGAACAGGCACGCCCGGAGCTCGAATCGGTCGAGTCGGGCAACGGGACGAGCGCGCGGCAGCTGCTCGACGCGTCACGGTACGCCTTCGACCTGACGTGTGAGATCCCGCTGCGCGCCACGCTGCTGCGGATCTCCGAGCAGGAGCACGTCCTGCTGCTGCTCGTGCACCACATCGCAGGGGACGGCGGCTCGGTCGCACCGCTGCTGCGGGACCTGGCCGAGGCGTACACCGCGCGGCGCGCGGACAGCGCACCTGCATGGACGCCGCTGCCCGTCCAGTACGCCGACTACGCACTCTGGCAGCGGCAGCTCCTGGGCAGCGAGGACGACCAGGAGAGCCTGCTGGCCGAGCAACTCGCCTTCTGGCGGAAGACGCTGTCCGGGGCGCCCGAGCAGCTGGACCTGCCGGCGGACCGCCCCCGCCCCGCGGTACCCGACCACCGCGGCGGCACCGTGGAGTTCGCCCTCGACGCGGTCACCCATCAGCACCTCGCCGAGCTGGCGAAGGCCGCTGACTGCACCTTGTTCATGGTGCTGCAGGCCGGACTCGCCACGTTGCTCACCAGGCTCGGAGCCGGCCAGGACATTCCGCTCGGCACCGCTGTCGGGGGCCGCACCGACCAGGCGCTGGAAGACCTGGCCGGCTTCTTCGTCAACACTCTCGTGCTGCGCACCGACACCTCGGACGATCCCCCCTTCCGTGACCTGCTGCGCCGGGTCAGGGAAACGGACCTGGCGGCCTACGCGCACCAGGACGTGCCGTTCGAGCGGCTGGTGGAGGCCGTGAACCCGGTGCGGACGGCCGCCTCGCACCCGCTCTTCCAGGTGATGCTGACCTTCCAGAACCACGCCCGGCCCCGGCTCGAACTGCCGGATGTCACCGTGGGTTTCGAGGGCTTCGGGGCCGGCGTCGCCAAGTTCGACCTGAGCTTCGGCATCGCCGAGACCCACGGCCCCGACGGGCGGCCCGCGGGACTGCGCGGCGTGATCGAATACGCTGAGCAGCTCTTCGACCGGCCCACCGTGCGGACACTCGCCGAGCGCTTCGCCCGGCTGCTCGCCTCGGCAGCGGCCGAGCCCGCCCGGCCCCTCAGCAGGCTCGACCTGCTCTCCGACGCCGAACGCCGCGCGATGTCCGACGCCTGGCAGGGACCCCCCGGGAGCGAGGCGCCCGCCACGCTCCCCGAGCTGTTCCGGCGGCAGGTGGACCGCACCCCGCACGCACCGGCGGTGGAGGCGTCCGACGCGACCTTGACCTACGCGGAGCTCGACGCCCGGGCCAACCGGCTGGCGCACCACCTCATCGCCCGTGGAGCAGGCCCCGAGCGCCTCGTGGCCCTCGCCTTGCCCCGGTCGGCCGCACTGGTCACCGCCGTTCTCGCGGCGTCCAAGGCGGGCGCCGCGTATCTGCCGCTCGACCCCGGCCACCCGCGGCGGCGGCTCGGTCTGACGCTCGCCGACGCCGCGCCCGACTGCGTCCTGACCACGGCCGAGTTCGCCGGCCGGCTGTCCGCGGGAGAGGCCGCCGTCGTCCTGCTCGACGACCCGGCCACCGCAGCGGCCCTGGAGAACGGCGACAGCGCCGCGCCCGCCCCGGCCCTCCTGCCCGGCCACCCCGCGTACGTGATCTACACGTCGGGCTCCACGGGCACGCCCAAGGGTGTCGTCGTAGCCCACAGCGGCCTGGCCGGGCTCGCTGCCCGCCACCGCTCCCTGCACGGAGCGGGGGAGGGCAGCCGGGTACTGCAGTTCGTCTCGCCCGGCTTCGATGTGTCGGTCTCCGAGCTGTGCATGGCGCTGCTCACCGGCGGCTGCCTGGTCGTCGCCGACCAGGTCCCGGTCGGCGACGAGCTCGCCGCCTTCCTCGCCGAGCGCCGGATCACTCACGCGCACATCCCGCCGGCCGTCCTCGACGGCGTCCCCGCCGCCGCCCTCCCCGACCTGGGGACCCTCATCACCGGCGGCGAGGCGTGCACCCCCCAGCTGATCGACCGCTGGGCGGCCGGCCGGCGCATGGTCAACGGCTACGGCCCCACCGAGATGACCGTCGAGGTCACCTGCGCCGTCAACGACCCGGAGGAGGACGGCCCGGCGTCCATCGGCCGTCCGCACCGTGACGTCCGCGTCCACGTGCTGGACGAATGGCTCCAGCCGGTACCTCCCGGTGTCCCCGGCGAGCTCTACCTCTCCGGCCCCGGTATCGCCCGCGGCTATCTGCACCGGCCGGGCGCCACCGCCGCGCGCTTCGTCGCCGACCCGTTCGGCGGGCCGGGCAGCCGGCTGTACCGATCCGGTGACCTCGGCAGATGGCGTGAGGACGGGCGCCTCGACTTCCTCGGGCGCGTCGACGACCAGGTCAAGCTCCGCGGCTTCCGCATCGAACCCGGCGAGATCGAGGCCGTGCTCGGCCGGCGGGCGGGCGTGGCCAGGGCGGCGGTGACGGTCCGTGAGGACCGCCCCGGCGACCGCAGGCTGGTGGCCTACGTGATGCCCGAGGACCCGGACGGCGCGGACCTGGACGCCGCCCGGCTGCGGGCGGAACTCGCCGAGGAACTCCCCGCGCACATGGTGCCGTCGGCGGTCGTCCTGCTCGACGCGCTGCCGCTGACCCCCAACGGCAAGCTGGACCACCGGGCGCTGCCCGCCCCCGAGGCAGGCAGCGGCGGCGGGCAGGGTCCCCGCTCGGCACACGAAGAGGTGCTGTGCCGGTTGTTCGCCGAGGTGCTCGGCGCCGAACGCGTCGGCATCGACGACAACTTCTTCGAAAGCGGCGGGCACTCCCTGCTCGCGTCCCGGCTGGCCGGGCGCATCGGCCACGCACTGGGCGTCGAGGTGCCGCTGCGGGCGGTCTTCGAGGCCCCCACCCCCGCCATGCTCCTGCGGCGGCTCTACGGCGACGGTGACCATACCGACGGCTTCGGCGAGCTCCTGCCGCTGCGCACCACGGGCGAGCGGCGTCCGCTGTTCTGCGTGCACCCGGTGGGCGGCCTCGGCTGGTGCTACTCCACACTGCTGCCCACCCTCGGTGCCGACCAGCCCCTGTACGGGCTCCAGAACAAGGGCCTGGCCGGTGGCGAACCGCTCACCGCATCCTTTGCGGAGCTGCTCACCGGCTATGCGCAGCAGATCCGCTCCGTCCAGCCGACCGGGCCCTACCGCCTGCTCGGCTACTCGATGGGCGGTGTGCTGGCCCATGCGCTCGCCGTGGCACTGGAGCAGCAGGGCGAATCGGTGGAACTCCTGGTGCTTCTCGACTCCTACCCCGTCGAGCCTGGCATGAAGGGTGAGCTGACCAAGGAGCAGGTGCTCACCGACATGTTCCAGGCGTACGCGCGGATCCACGGCGACCCGGACCAGGTCCCCGCCGATCCGGCCGAGACACGGGCCCGCATCGTCGATTACATGGGGCGTGGTACCAGCGAATCCCGGTATTTCGACGACGAGCAGCGTGGCACGGTCCTCGATGTCCTCATCAACAACGTGACTCTGGTGCACCCCACGGAACCCGGTGTGTTCAAGGAGGACGTGCTGCTGGTGGCGGCGACCGAGAAGGTGCGGTCCTGGGCGGACCCGCAGGCATGGCAGCCCTTCACGGCGGGCGCCTTCGAGCGCTACGAGGTCGCCGCGACCCATGAGGGCCTGCTGGCCCCGGAGCCGGCCGCGGAGATCGGCCGCATGCTGTCGAAGCGCCTGTGACGGTGGGCTGACGGATCTCCGGTACGCAGTCGGGTTTCCTCCGGTGGCGGTGGACCGTACAAGGCCACCGCCACCGGCATGTGCCGTGCCGATTCCGGTGCTGCTGAGCATGAAGTAATGCAATATTCCCGCGATAAGAGGTCTGATTAATGTCGCACCCGAATGCGTGAAGTTGACTGACGGCTCATGAACGTGACGGTCATTCCGGGTGGAGGCGAAAATCGTGCGGGACAGTGCGGGCGAAAACGGCGCAGCGGCCGGTCGGAACTACTGGCGCAAGGTAATCGACGCCGGCGGATTCACGCCCCTGCCGGCCTGGTCCGCCTCGGCGCGGCCGGAACGGGGGGTGGGCGAGCACCGGGCAGCACTGCCCGCCGGGGCCGACGTCACCAGTTCCGTGCTGCTTGCCGTACACGCGAAGGTCGTTGCGGCGCTGACCGGCGACCGCGAGACGGTCATCGGGTTCCAGCCCGCGGCCCGGCCGTCGCAGGACGGCCCCCTGCCCGCACGGGTGAGCGTCGAGGCGGGCACCTGGCAGGAGCTGATCGGTGCGGCGGACCGTACCCGCCGCGACATCCTGCGGTATGCCGCGCAGGCCCCGCAGCCCGCTGAGCATGCGGGCCGTGCGCTGCCGGACACCATGGTGGCCGAGCGGACCGGCGAGCTTCCCCCCGGAGTCGTGCTGGCGGTATCCGCGGACGGCGGGGCCCTTGTGGTACGTCACCGCACCGAGGTCCTCGACCACCAGGCGGCGGTACGCATCGCCGGTTACTGCACCACCGCACTGCGCCGCATCACCGAGAACCCGGCGGACGCCCACGACCGCAAAAGCCTGCTCTCCGCCAACGAACTCCACGTACAGCGGGTGGAGTTCGCGGGGCCCGAGAAGCCGCTGCCCGACCGCAGGTTCCACGAGCTCTTCGAGGACCGGGCGCGCCGCCACCCGCACGCCGTGGCGGCCGTGCAGGGCGGCCGCCGTGTCACCTACGAGGAGGTGAACCGGCAGGCCAACCGCGTCGCCTGGGCGCTGCGCCGTTCCGGGCTCGGGGACGAAGACGTCGTCGCCGTGCTGACCGGGCGCAATCTCGCCTGGCTCGGCGCAGTCATCGGAGTCTTCAAAGCCGGCGGGGTGTACCTGCCCATCGAGCCGGACTTCCCCGCCGCACGGATCTCCGCCATGCTCGACCGCAGCGCCTGCCGTTACGCCCTGACCGAGCACGGCCCGGCCCCCGACCTGGACCAGGTGAGGGCCGCGCCGCTCCCCGGCCACCGGAGGGAGGTGATCCGGCTCGACGAACTCTCCGGCCAGGACCTCCCCGATCACAACCCCCGGCTGCCGGTCGCCGGGAACCAGCTCGCGTACCTCTATTTCACCTCCGGTTCCACGGGCGAACCCAAGGGCGCGATGTGCGAGCACGCCGGATTCAGCAACCACCTCCTCGCCAAGATCGAGGACCTGGGTGTGGCGGAAGGGGGCACGGTCGCGCAGGTGGCACCGCAGTGCTTCGACATATCGCTGTGGCAGCTGGTGTCCGCCCTCCTGGTAGGCGGCACCACACATATCGTCGAGCAGGAGGCGGTCCTCGACATCGGCAGGTTCGTGGACACCCTGCGCACCGGCCGGGTCGAGGTGGCCCAGCTCGTCCCCTCCTACCTGGAAGTGCTGCTCGCCCACCTGGAAGGCAGGCAGGGACAACTGCCGGACCTGCGGTGCGTGTCGGTGACCGGCGAGGCGCTGAAGAAGGAACTCGTCGAGCGCTGGTTCGCGGCCTTCCCCGACGTGGCCCTCGTCAATGCCTACGGCCTCACCGAGACCTCGGACGACACCAATCACGAAGTGATGCGCCGGGTGCCGGACGGGGCCACGGTGCCGCTCGGACGGCCGGTACGCAATGTGCGGGTCCACGTGGTCGACGAGCGCCTCGACCCGGTGCCGCTCGGCGCGCCCGGGGAGATCGTCTTCTCCGGTGTGTGCGTGGGCCGCGGATACATCAACGACGAGGCCCGCACCAAGGAGACCTTCCTGCCGGACCCCTCCCGGCCGGGTGAACGCCTCTACCGGTCGGGTGACTTCGGGCGCTGGACCCCCGAGGGGCGGCTGGAGTTCCACGGCCGCCGGGACTCCCAGCTGAAGATCAGGGGCTTCCGGATCGAGACCAGCGAGATCGAGAACCGGCTGCTCCAAGTGGCCGGTGTGCGAGACGCGGCGGTGGTCGCCGCGGGCTCCGGCGAAGGCCGCTACCTCGTCGGTTACTACGCGGCCCCGGACGGGCCGGAGGTGCGGGACGTACGTGCCCGGCTCGCCGAGTCGCTGCCCGCGTACATGGTGCCCGCGCGGTTGGTGCAGCGCGACGCGCTGCCGCTCACACCCAACGGCAAGATCGACAAGAAGACACTGGCCGCACAGGCCACAGGCGCTGACGAGGCACCGGACCATCCGGGGAAGCCCCGGACCGGCAGCGAACGGCGGATCGCCGGCGCATGGTCACAGACGCTCAAGATACCGGTCGAGCACATCCTCCGCACCGCCCACTTCTACGAGACCGGGGGCACCTCACTGACCGCCGTACGCCTGGCCATCGCTCTGGACCGGCTCGTCTCCGTCAAGGAGATCGCCGAGCACCCCGTCCTCGCGGACCTGGCGGAACTGCTGGAGTGCAGGCTCGCCGAGCAGGATCCCGCCGCAGCCGTCCACTGACGCCCCGTCGGCGCCACCGTACCGAGGGAGACACCGAAGAGATGACGTCCGTCCCAGCCGAAACCTCATCGGGTGCACTCGGCGTGACCCCGGCCGCGCCCGGTCGGCTGACCGTCCTGCACGTGCGTGAGACCGACGGCGACGCCCCGCGCCGGGCCGCGGCACACCGCACGGAGGTGCTGCGCAGCGTCGCCGAGCACGGTGCCGTACTGCTGCGCGGCCTGGGGCTCAAGTCGCCGGCCGCGATGGCTGACACGGCAGTCGCGCTCGGCATCGAGCCCATGGCCGAGCGGGAGCGTTTCTCCCCGCGGCGCGAGTACCGGCCCGCCGTCTACTCCTCCTCCGAGTGGCCGAGTGACGAGCCGATCTGTATGCACCACGAGCTGAGCTACGCCGCCGAGGTGCCCGCATGCGCACTGTTCGGCGCCCTGGCCGTGCCCCGGGAGGGCGGCGCCACGGCTGTCGCCGACTCGCAAGAGGTCCTGCAGGCCCTCCCCGATGACCTGGTGGCGCGATTCACCCGCCTGGGCTGGCAGCTCACCCGTACCTATCGTGAGGTGGGAGTGGCCTGGAGCGAGGCGTTCGGCACCGACGATCCGCAGGAGGTCGACGCGTACTGCCGGGACGCGCTCATCGACCACGAATGGTTGCCGGACGGCGCGCTGCGCACCCGCCAGCGCAGGGCCGCGGTGCTCAGTCACCCCGGGAACGGCCGCCCGGTCTGGTTCAACCAGGCCGCCTTCCTCAACGAACGGACCCTCGACCCGATGGTCCGCGCATACCTCACCGATGTGTACGGCCCCGACTCCCTGCCGTTCCACACCACCTACGGCGATGGAACGCCTCTTTCCGCGGAGACCGTCGACGTGATCAACGAGGCATACCGAGCGGCAACCCGGAGCGAGCCGTGGCAGGTCGGAGACCTGCTGCTGGTCGACAACGTGCGGATGGCGCACAGCCGTGAGGCGTACGAGGGCGACCGCGAGATCGCCGTGATGTTCGGCAACCCCACACAGCTCGCGGGACACGTCCTGCCCTGAGCCTCCACCCGCCACACGCCACCCCATGCCAGCTACGGAGACGCACATGTCACACACTTCTCAACCGGCTGCTCCGGCGCCCTCCTTCGCCGTGGTCCCCGGCGCCCACGTGCACCGCGTCCTGGAGGGACAGCACAAGCGCACCACCGAGATCATCGAGGCGGCCTACCGCACCCACGGCAAGGGCGAGACCGTCAACCCGCCCTCGTACTTCCTGCGCTTCCCCGACCGCCCCACCTCACGGATCATTGCGCTGCCCGCCTCTGTCGGCGGTGACGTCCAGGTCGACGGGGTCAAGTGGATATCGAGTTTCCCGGAGAACGTGAGCGCAGGGCTGCCCCGGGCCTCCGCCGTCCTCATCCTCAATGATCACGAAACCGGGTACCCGCTGGCATGCCTGGAGAGCTCCATCATCAGTGCCGCGCGCACCGCCGCCTCGGCCGCTGTCGCCGCCGACCGGCTCAGCCGGGGACGCGCCCGCCCCAGGAGGATCGGCTTCTTCGGCGTCGGGCTGATCGCCAGGTATGTGCACACCTATCTGACCGGTACCGGTTGGACGTTCGAGGACACCGGCGTGTACGACCTGTCGCAGGAGCACGCCGAGGGCTTCGCCGGCTACCTGAAGCAGTCCGGTGCCGGGGGGACCGTCACCGTGCGGGAGAGCGCCGAGGACCTGATCCGCTCCAGCGATATGGTCGTCTTCGCGACCGTCGCCGGCGAGCCGCACGTCACGGACCCCGACTGGTTCTCCCACAACCCCGTTGTCCTGCACGTCTCGCTGCGCGACCTGTCGCCCGAGGTGGTCCTTGCCGCCACGAACGTCGTGGACGACGTGGAGCACTGCCTCAAGGCCAGCACGTCCCTGCACCTGGCCGAACAGCAGGCGGGAAACCGGGACTTCGTCGGCGGAACCCTCTACGACGTGCTCACCGGAGAGCTGGAGATCCCCGGCGACCGGCCGGTGATCTTCTCGCCCTTCGGGCTCGGGGTCCTGGACCTCGCGCTCGGCAAGCACGTCTACGACACCTTGCACGCTGCGGGAGAACTGACGGTCGTCGACGGCTTCTTCCACGAGATGCGCCGTTATGGGTGACCGGCCCGCGCTGTCGACCATTCCACACTACGGGGGGTAGTGTGCCGATCATTTCGGCTCCATATGAATTCCATGAGGAAGATCTGTTCGTCGACCTGAAGCCCACGCTCGACATCTCGCTCTTCCTCAAGTGCGAAGGCTTCAATTTCGCTGGCTCGATCAAACAGAAAGCCGCACTCGAAATGGTCGAAGCGGCGGAGCGAGCCGGGGTGTTGACGGCCGGATCGACCCTGGTGGAATCCTCGTCCGGAAATCTGGGCGTCGCGCTGGCCACGATTGCGGTGAGTAAGGGATACCGCTTCGTCTGCGTGACCGATTCACGGTGCAACCTGGGGTCCCGGCGGCTCATGGAGGCGCTGGGCGCCGATGTGCACATCGTCACCGAAGCCGACCCGGACGAGGGGTTCCTCGGGGCCAGGCTCACCTACGTCCGGCGGCTGTGCGAGAGCGACTCCGGGTATGTGTGGCTCAACCAGTACCTGAACCAGGACAACTGGCGTGCGCACCACCGGCTGACCGCGCCCGCCATCGCTCGCCGCTTCACCGGCCTCGACGTGCTCTTCGTGGGAGCCGGCACCACGGGCACGCTCATGGGCTGCGCGCGATGGTTCAAGGAGTTCCGTCCCGAGGTCCGGATCGTCGCGGTGGACAGCGTCGGCTCGGTCGCCTTCGGGGGCCCGCCGGGAACCAGGATGATCCCCGGCCTCGGCGCCGGGGTGCGCCCGCCGCTGCTCGACGAGTCCTACGTCGATGACGTCGTGCTGATACCCGAAGCCGTGACCGTGCAGATGTGCCACCGGCTGGCCACCCGCGGGTTCCTGTTCGGCGGCTCCACCGGAACGATCGTCGCCGGGGCCGTCTCCTGGCTCGCCGCCCATGACGCGGGCTCCACCGAGACCACCTCGGTGGCGATCTCTCCGGACCTGGGCGAGCGCTACCTGGACACGGTCTATCAGACCAACTGGGTGCACGACCTGTACGGACACCAGGACGCCGATGCGGGGACGCGGACCGTCGCGGAGCCGAGGAGCTGAGCGCCGGTCCCGCCGCCCGACCGTACGTCCGCCATCCATGGATGAAGAAAGCGAGTGAGCGATGACCAACCCCTTCGAGGACACCGAGGGCCGATACCTCGTACTCATCAACGATGAGGGCCAGCACTCCCTCTGGCCCGCCTTCGCAGAGGTACCCGGCGGCTGGCAGGTGGCCCAGGAAGAGAGCGGGCACGAGGAGAGCCTCGCCTACATCGAAAACCACTGGACGGACATGCGCCCCCGGTCCGTCGCCGAGGCCATGAACCGTGCCGGATAGAACGTCCCTCGTCGTCACCGGTCCCGGCGGTGTCCGACCGGCCAACGTCCCGTCGCCTGTTGCCCAGGTCAGTGAGCAGAAAGCGAGGAATTGATGACAGTGACATGCGACCGCGGCGGCACCACACCGGTGATTCCCGTGGATCCGGAGTCGGCGGACAGGACAGCGGAGACAGCGCGCCGGATCCTCCCGGTCGCCGGCGGGCACGTGGACGATCCGCAATGGATCGCCGCGGCCCGGGACGCCTGGTCCGATCTGCCGGCCGGACTGCGCCGCGCGCTGCTCGGCTTCCGCCGGGCGTCCGGCCCTACCGGTTCAGCACTGGTACGCGGGCTGCCGGTGCACGAACCGGCCCTCCCCCCGACCCCGTCCGTCAAGGGATCCGTCCAGCGCAGCGCCACCGTGCCCGCGGCAGTGCTGATGATGATCGCTGCCGGCCTCGGTGATCCGGCCGCCTTCCGACCGGAGAAGAGCGGCGCCCTGGTGCAGGACGTCGTCCCCGTCCCCGGGCAGGAGGACTTCCAGGGCAACGCCGGATCCGTACTGCTCTCCTTCCACAACGAGAACGCCTTCCATCCGCACCGGCCGGACTTCGTGATGCTGCTGTGCCTGCGCGCCGATCACGACCGGGTGGCCGGGCTGCGCACCGGCTGCATCCGCCAGGCGCTGCCGTTGCTGTCCGAGGAGAGCCGTGAGGCGCTGTCCCTCCCGGAGTTCGTCACCGCGGCGCCGCCTTCCTTCGGTTCCGGAAGCGGCGGCACCACACCGCACCCGGTGCTCTTCGGCGCGCCCGAAGACCCGGACGTACGGGTCGACTTCGCAGCCACCAAACCGCTCACACCGTGTGCCGGCCGGGCGATGGATGCACTCCAGGCGGCGTTCGGCCGGACCGCCCGGACCGCTCTGCTGGAGCCGGGCGACCTGGCCCTCGTCGACAACCGGGTCACCGTGCACGGCAGGACCGCTTTCACCCCGCGCTACGACGGCCGCGACCGCTGGCTGCAGCGCAGCTTCGTCCTCACGGACCTGCGCCGCTCCCGCGGCTGCCGGGACGCGGACGGCTACGTGCTCGACTGACGCTGCACACCGGCGCACCTCATGAGACTGCCTCGACGGTTCTTCGACCGTCGAGGCAGTTTCCGTTGTGCCGTCTGCGGGAGCCGCGGGGGCCGGCTCCACCGGCGGGCCGACGGTCAGCCGGAACCCACGAGGCGGCGTGCGACGTACACCTGGAGCCGGTTCAGCCGGATGACGAGCCACGGCGCCCCGAAGAAGGTCACCACACCAGCCGCGAAGTGCAGGGACACCGCGCCGAGCGGAGAGGGCCCGCCCCATGCGGGATCGGGATAGGGCGCCCACCCCCAGAAGGGGTAACTCACGTTCCGTACAGAGACGATCACCCAGCCGATGACCACGGTGAACGAGGCGCTCCCCAGCAGCAGACTGGCGAAAAAGAAGGCCGTCCCGCGCTTGAGCCGGCCGTCGCGCCCGGCACGGCCGACCTCCTCACCGAGCCAGACACGCGCCCTGAACCGCTCGAAGGACGGCCCGCAGAGGGCGACCACGGCGACGGCCGCCAGCAGGACCAACGGGCCGGCGCCGCCCCCGGCGCTGCCCCGTTGGCCCTTCATGACGTGGAAAGCTCCGGCGATCAGGGCGAGCCCCAAGGGCAGCAGGAGCGCGAATCCCAGGTGCTGCCAGGTCCGGCGTTGCAGCGGCAGTCTCAGCACGGCGCGCAGACCGAGCAGGAGCCGCTGCGTGCCAGGCAGGGAATGGCGAGAGTCGTCCATACAGGCATCATGTCAGCCGGCCGCGCCCGGGCCTCGGACCTACGGGCCGACGGAGGCCCCCGACGCACCGGATGCGCCCGTCGTGGCGGAGGCGGCAGCGGCAGGTGCCGTCTCGCGCGGCCGCGGTGCGGGGCGGCCGGCAGAAGGGGCCCGCACGCCGAGGGCCTTGAGCAGCGGCCCGGTCATGGCGGTGGTGATCAGCGCCATGAGGACGAGTACGGTCAGGCCGGTCGTGCTGATGAGGTGGAATTGCCAGCCGATGCCCGCCACCACCAGTTCCGTCACGCCACGGCAGTTCATCAGCACGCCGAAGCGCAGCGACTCGTTGCGTGGAGTGCCGATGAGCCGGGCGGCGCCGCCCGCGCCGATGACCTTGCTCAGGATCGCCGCGAGAACGACCCCTGCGAACGCCAGCCAGGTCCAGGGGTTCAGGCCGAGGGCGCCGACCGAGACGTGGAGTCCCACACCGGCGAAGAAGAGCGGCAGCAGTACGGCCAGGGTGAAGCCCTGGAGCTGCTGGTTCATCCAGGCCGTGACGGCGGAGTCGCGCGGTACGGCCGTACCGAACAGGAAAGCGCCGATCACCGGATGCAGCCCCAGAAGGTGGGTGAGGGCGGCGTACGCGATGGCGCCGACGAGCAGCAGGGGAAGCAGCCGCTCGGCACCGGGCCGCTGCTCGGCCCTGCGCACGAGGGCCGCGAGGAGCGGGCGCACCACCAGTGCGGTGAGCGCGACCAGGGCCAGGGTCATGCCGATGGTGGCCGCGATGTGCAAGGCCCCGCCGGAACCGGTCACGGCGAGAAGGACGGTGAGGGCCAGCCAGGCGACGCCGTCTCCCACGGCGGCGCCGGCCAGCGCGAGCGACCCCAGCGGTGAACGGTCCATGCGCAGATCGACCAGGATCCTGGCGAGTACCGGCAGGGCGGTCACCGACATGGTGAGCCCGATGAAGAACACGTAACCGGCCTGGGAAGGGGTGGTGCCCTTCAACAGGGTGGGCACCGCGGCCGCGACACCGGCACCGACGAGGAACGGCAGGCCCATCCCGCCGAGTAGGGTCGCGCCCACCGCCCTGTTCCCCAGACGGCCCGTCCGCTCCACATGCAGCTCGCACCCGAGCAGGAACATGAAGGTCACCAGGCCGAGTTGGGCCGCCATGTCGAGGGTGGAGACGACCTCGGAGGGCAACAGCCATGCCTGGGCGGAGGGCCAGACCCACCCCAGCGCGGAGGGGCCGAGCAGAAGTCCGCCGAGGATCTCGCCGACCACCAGCGGCTGGCCGATGCGGCCGAGCAGAGCTCCCAGCAGATGACTCAGCAGCACGATCACCGCGACGGCGAGCAGGAACCGCGCCATCGGATCGACCGCCGCACCGCCGCTCGCGGCGGCCAGTCGCTCGGTGTTCAGCATGGCAGGTCCGGGAGGGACGAGGGCAGCGGCGTCACGGCGGGGGCGGAGGACGGCTGTGGTACCTCGCCGTCCGGCCAGACGGCGAATCGGCGACCCCCGTACAGCAATGGTGTGGCGGGCGTCTGCGTCACCCCGGTCACCATGCCCAGGACCATGGTGTGGTCGCCGACTTCGAGCACACGGGTCACCTGGCACTCGGCCGTGGCGAAAGCGTCCTCCGCCAGCCGCGGCAGGCCCGCGTCCGGCGAGGGCTGCCAGACGACTTCGGCGAACCGGTCCGCCACCGGCTTGGCGAAGACCTCGGCGGCGTGCTGTCCGTGTTCGTGCAGCAGGTTCACCGCGAACGCTCCGCAGTCCAGCAGCGCGCGAAGGGTCTCGCCCTGGGTCGTCAGGCACACCGCGAGGACGGGAGGACTGGCCGCGACGCTGGAGAGGGACGTACAGGTGAGGCCGTACGGGCAACCGTCGGGCCCGAGTGTGGTGACCACCGCAACCCCTGTGGCGAAGCCGCTCATCAACGAGCGGAATTCGGCGAGCGGCACCGGCGCACGGGGCGGTGTCTCCGACGGCAGCTCGGAGTGGGGGACAGGTCGGAATGGCACGCGGGTAGCCATGCGCGGTCGCCCTTCGGGAGGGAACAGAGGGGTGGTGGGGTGCGGGGCGGCAGTGCCGATGCCCGTACCTGACGGTGGAATCGGTACGGGCATCGGCGCTGCGGCGGTGAGGTGTGCTCAGCGAGGCGAGTTGATCGAGGCGAGGTACTCGTAGCAGCTGGGCAGTGTCGCGACCTGGCGCTCCGCATCGGCCTTGAGCTTCGCCCACTCCGCGCGCGCTCCGGCGGGGTCGATATGGGCGAGCGTCGGGCGCGGCCGGGCGGGCTCATGGCCGAGACCGAGCATCATCGTGATCCACGAGTACTGCTCGAAGCCGTGGTAGTAGGGGTAGACGGCCTCCTCGTCCAGGAGGTGCGAGGCCCCGGTCTCCAGGCGGGCGGCGAGCGCGTCCGGGAGGGGACGGACCTTGGCTTCCTTCCAGTACGGCGTGTCGTCGCGCTGTGCCGCGCGGTAGTGCAGGACCAGGAACTCCTTCACGCCGTCCAGGACGTGCGCGACCCGGTCGTTGTAGCTCCTGGCCAGCATCTGATCCCAGCGCTCGTCGGGGAAGTGCTTCACCAGCTGCTCGATGCCGTGCTGGATGAAGAAGATCCCGGTGGACTCCAGCGGCTCGACGAAGGCGCTGGACAGGCCGATGGCCACGCAGTTCTTGACCCAGGAACGGCGGTTGCGCCCGATGCGCATACGGATGTGGTTGGCCTCCAGGTCGTCCTGCCCGGGGGCGGCGAACTCGCGCAGGGTGCGTTCCGCCTCCTCCGGGGTGCAGAACTCGTCGGAGTACACGTATCCGTTGCCGTTGCGTCCGAAGAGCGGGATGGTCCAGATCCAGCCCGCCTCCCTCGCGGTCGCGGTGGTGTACGGCCGCATCCCGGTGGTGGCCTGGTCGGGCTGCGGTACGCGCAGCGCGACGGCGCGATTGTTCGGCAGCACGTCCTGGAAGGACTCGAAGGGCTCCTCCATGGTCTGGTTGATCAGCAGACCGCGGAAGCCGGTGCAGTCGATGAACAGGTCACCGGCGAGCTCACCGTGCTCGCGCGTGGTCACATGCGAGAGCCAGCCGCGCTCGTCGCGGCCCACGTCGACCACGTCGTCGACGACGTGCCGTACACCGCGGTCGGTCCCGTACTTCGTCAGGTACTGCGCCAGCAGACCGGCATCGAAGTGGTACGCGTAGGGGAACTGGGCGCGCTGCTCCTCAAGCGTCGAGCGCCCGAGCGAGCCGTCGAGGCTGCTCGCGAACAGTGAGCCGTCGAGCATGCGGGGGGAACGCTGCGCCTCGCACAGGGCCGGCGTGATGAAACAGGAGCGGTCGAAGGGCTTGCTGCGGTCGCCCTCGGCCAACCACCAGTCGGCGAGGGAGAAACCGTCGGAGGCCCCCAGCCGCTCGAACGGATGGTAGAAGTGCTCTCCGGACTTCCGCCAGTTCTCGAACCGGATGCCCAGTTTGTACGAGCCGGCGCACTCCGGCATCCACTCGCGCTCGTCCAGGCCGAGATAGTCGAAGAAATGCCGGACGGTGCTGAACGTTGCCTCTCCGACGCCGATGCTGGAGACCCGGTCAGATTCCACCAGGGTCACGTTTATGCGGTCTCCGAATGCGGCCTTCAGGTACGAGGCGCTCATCCACCCCGCAGTGCCGCCGCCGACAATGACAACCGAGTTGATCACTCTGGAACTCCTGCGTCGAAGGATCTGGAACAACCGATCAGGGCGAGAGCCCATGTGCACCGGCCGCCCCTGAGCGGGCTCGGCCGGATTGCCCGCAGTGAAGCTACCCCGGAGTCCTTTCCTCTCGTTATCTCGGCTTCACGGTTTCGATTCATGGCAGGCCCCGCAACGCTTTGGCCGAGTCGTCGTCAATTCCGCGAAAGCGAGACGATATCGAGACGATACCGGGGTCACATAGCCTGAACAAAAGTGCATACCACCTGTCCGAGATGCGGTCCGTGCAGGTGCTCGAAAAGTTTTTTTGCAAGGTCAATGGAGGGCCAATGGATGTCGTCTCGGTCGATTCTCTGAGCAAGCTCTATCAGAAATATGAGAATGACCTCCGGGCGGTACGTGACGGCCAGCGCGCCTTTCTGGAGCAGCGCGGGAAGTCCATGAAAGCGCAACTGGATGATCTCGAAGCCGAGATAACTTACCTGCTGCTGCGCGACCATCGGCCGGAGCGTGTGGTGGAGATCGGGACCTTTTACGGGTGGTCCACCATGTGGATCCTGAGCGCGCTGCGCGACAACGGCGCCGGTCACCTGTACTCGTTCGACATCGTCGACAAAGTTGTCCGCAATGTTCCCGCCGAACTGTCCGCCGACCGGTGGACGTTCACGATGGGTGACGTTCGCCAGCACCCCGGCAAGATCCCGGACGACACCGACTACCTCTTCATCGACGCCGACCACGGCGCGCGATTCGCGCGCTGGTACACCGAGAACCTCTTCCCGGCCGTCCCCGCCGGAATTCCCACGAGCGTCCACGATGTGTACCACGGCCGCCGGCCGAAGCCGCTGAGCGAGGGATCGGTCGTCATCAAGTGGCTGGCCGAACACCAGGTTCCGTACTTCACACCCTCGCTCGCCAAGGCCCCCGAGGTGATGGAGCAGCTCACCGAGGTCAAGCGTGACCTCGGGCTCGCGGAGCCGGTGCGGAACAGCACCGACAACCCCATGATTTTCTTCCGTCTCCCTCGCTGAGCGGCCCCCGAAGGCGGGCAGGGCGACCGGCTCCGGTCACCTGCCCGCCTTGCTGTTCCGCCCCCCGCCCGTCAGGCCCGTCAGGCCCGCCGGGCCACCACGGGCAGATTCTTGGCGCCGTACATCCCGCGCGCGTGGTAGGCGACGCCGGCATCACGGTCGACCCGCAGCTCGGTGAAGGTGTCCAGCAGGGCGTTGAGCGCCACCCGGGCCTCCAGTCTGGCGAGGGGCGCTCCGACGCAGAAGTGCCCGCCACGGCCGAACGCGACGTGCCGGTTGGGGGTGCGCCGGATCAGGAACCGGCCCGCGTCCGGGAAATGGGCATCGTCGTGGTTGGCGGAGATGACCCACGGCGTGACCATGCGGTTGGCGGGGATCAGCCGCCCGCCGACCTCGACGTCGGTCACCGTGACCCGGCTCACGGTCGTGAACGGCGACCGGAAGCGCAGCACTTCCTCGACCGCGGACGGAATGAGGGAGCGGTCGGCGCGGAGCTCGGCGTATGCCTCCGGATTGCCGTCGAGGCACTGCACGGCATTGCCGATCAGCAGCGTCGTGGTGAGATGCCCGGTCAGGAAGAGAATGCCGGCGAATTTGACCACCTCGTCATCGGTGAGCTGCTCGCCGTCCACCTCCGCGGTCGCCAGCTTGCTGATCAGATCGTTCTTCGGGTCCCCCCGGCGCTGCCGGCAGTGTTCGAGCAGATATGCGTCCATCTCCCGGGTGGCGGCCTGGAAATTGGCCACGATATCCGTCTCGGACTTGGGCCTGCTGAGATTCATGAACCGGTCGGCCCACCTGCGGAAGAGGTCCCGGTCCGATGCCGGAATTCCCAGCAGTTCGCTGATGACGATCACCGGCAGTGGATAGGTGAGCACATCGATCAGATCGAACCGCTCGCTGCCGGTCTCGGCGAGCAGCTCGTTCGTCACGGCCGTGATGCGCGGCTCCAGTTTGTCCACGGTATGGGGCGTGAATGCCTGGTTGACCAGCCGGCGGAGCTTCCCGTGCTCCGGCGGGTCCATCGCGTTGATATGTCCCTCGGTCAGCGGCTTCACATGCGGCATGACGCGACTGGTGTCGTTCGAAAACACCTTGGGGTCGGAAATCACCTGCTGCACGTCGTCATAGCGGAATATATGGTAGGGGCCATTGCCCTCCTGCCATACCGGATTCTCGGCCCGCATGCCTGTCAGCCAGTCGAAAAGATTATTGCTGCCGTCGGCATGCGGGACGGACAGAGGATCCTGCTCGGTCATCGGATCTCCGTTCTGTGTGTGTCGTCACCGAACTGCTTTTTGTCACTGAACATGCGTGGACGAGAACCGGGCGTACCGGGACTCGCTGCCAGGCGGGCCCCGGATGCCGTAGGACCGTCGGACGGGCTCTTTCAGACGAGCAGGCCGCGGTGGTACAGCACCCGCTTCTCCACAGGCCGGAACACCATGGCCTCGACCAGCACGCCGATGGCCAGGATCAGCGCCACCGACGCCATCACCAGGGCGAAACTGCCCTCCTGCCGGCCGGTGTCGAGGATCCGCCCGACACCGGCAAGCGGCGTCGAGGTGATCAGCTCGGCGGTCATCAGGGCCCGCCACCCGAAGGTCCAGCCCTGGCGCAGCGTCGCGATCAGTCCGGGCAGCGCGGCCGGCACCAGCACGTGGCGGACCGCCCGCAGGCCAGTGGCGCCCATGACCCGGCCGGCACGCCGCAGCAGCACCGGAACCTGGTCGAGCGCGCCGACCACGCCCATGGAGAGGGACGGCACGGCACCCAGCAGGACGACCGAGTACACCGACCGCTCCGACTCCCCGAACGCCACCACCGCCAGCGGAACGAGGGCCGCTGCGGGCAGCGACTGGAAGGCCGCGAGGACCGGCGTGAGGACGGTCCGTGCCGCGCCGCACCGGTACACCAGCAGGCCGAGTGGGACACCCAGCAGCACCGAAGCGGCGAATCCGGTCACGGCCCGGCCCAGGCTCTGCCCGAGAGCCGGCAGCAGGATGCCGTCCCGTAGCAGCTTGGCCAGTTCGCCCAGGGTTGCGGCGGGTGACGGCAGCCTCGGGAACAGGCCGGAGAGGGCGGCCAGTTGCCACACGGACAGCACGAAGACGGCCGCGAGAACCGGAGCCGTCGCCCTCTTCACGGACCGGCGGAACAGGGTGGGCACGGCCGGAGCGGCCGGGGAATCCAGCACGTCCGCACCTGACGAGAAGTCCGGCGGGACGTCCGCCCCGCGGACGGGGCTGAGGTCAGTCACGGGCATGCCGGCAGACCTCCTCACGCAGGTCCCGGGAGATCTCCAGGGCCAGGCCGAGGAGGGTGGCGTCCTCGGCGCGGCGCGGGTGGGGAATGCCGACCCGCCACTCGCGGGCGATCCGGCCCGGGCGGGAGGACAGCAGCACCACACGGGTGCCCAGCCGCACCGCCTCCCGAATGTCGTGCGTGACGAAGACGACGCTCGGCCGCCGGCGCTCCCAGACGCCGATCAGTACCTCGTGCAGCACATCCCTGGTCAACGCGTCGAGTGCCGCGAACGGCTCGTCCATCAGGAGGAGGTCGCTGCCCTGGGCCAGGGCGCGAGCGAGGGCGACACGCTGCCGCATGCCGCCCGACAACGTGTGCACCCGCTTGGCGTAGGCGTCCCCGAGCCGTACGAGTCCGAGGAGCCGCGTGGCCTCGGCGCGGCGCTCGGCCCTGTCAGCCGTCCCGGCCAGTTGCAGTGCGAGTTCGACGTTGCGACCGGCTGTCAGCCAGGGAAAGAGCGCATGGTCCTGGAACATCAGGGCCGGGCGCGCGGTGCCCGAGGACACCTGGCCGGACGACGGCCGGTCCAGACCGGCCAGCAAGTTCAGGAGGGTGGATTTCCCGCAGCCGGACGCGCCCAGCAGGCAGAGGAAATCGCCCGGAGCCACTTCCAGGTCGATGCCGTCAAGGATGAGCGCATCGCCGAAGGTCTTCGTCACTCCGGTCAGCCGCACGGCCGCAGTGGTGGCGGGGGACATGGGCTCAGTGGGCCATGCCGGCGCTGAGCGTGGCGCCGTCGGCCGGAGCGATCAGGAGGAAGGCGCCGGTGGGACGGGACCGGGCGTACGGGTCGAGCGCCAGCGGCTCTGCGGTACGCACCCGGACCGTGCCGATGTCGTTGGCGACCAGCTCGCCCGGCGCAGGATGCCGGGCGAGGTCGTCGAGGGCCAGCCGGGACGGGATGTCCTTGACGATCGCCTTGACCGTACGCGTGGTGTGCTTGAGCAGCACCCGGTCACCGGGCTTCAGCGGACGGTCATGGAGGTGGCAGACGGTCGCCTCGATGTCCTGGGTGAGGGTGGGCGCGGCGGCGACCGGGGCGATCAGGTCGCCGCGGGAGACGTCGAGGTCGTCGGCGAGACGTACGGTCACCGACTGCGGTGCCCAGGCCATCTCCGCGGGCTCGCCGAGGATGTCGATGGCCGCGATGACGCTGGTGCGGCCGGAGGGCAGCACGGTGACCTCGTCACTGACGCGCAGCATCCCGGCGGTCAGCCGCCCCGCGTAGCCGCGGTAGTCGGGGTGCTCGGGCGTCTGCGGCCGGATCACGTACTGGACCGGGAAGCGGGCCGGCGCGTCAATGGGCGCGGCGGCGACCGGGACGGTTTCCAGGTGCTCCAGCACCGTCGGGCCGGCGTACCAGTCCATGGTGGCGGACGGTGTGACGACGTTGTCGCCGGCCAGGGCGGAGATCGGGATCGTGGTGATCTCCGGGACGCCCAGTGAGGCGGCGTAGGCGGTGAACTCCTCGGCGATGGTGGCGAAGACCGGCTCGGCGTAGTCGACCAGGTCCATCTTGTTGACGGCCAGGACGACGTGCGGGACGCGCAGCAGGGCGGCGACGGCGGCGTGCCGGCGGGTCTGCTCGACCACGCCGTTGCGGGCGTCGACGAGGACCACGGCCAGTTCGGCGGTGGAGGCGCCGGTGACCATGTTGCGGGTGTACTGCACATGCCCGGGGGTGTCCGCCAGGATGAACCGGCGCCGGGGCGTGGCGAAGTAGCGGTAGGCGACGTCGATGGTGATGCCCTGCTCGCGCTCGGCGCGCAGGCCGTCGGTCAGCAGCGCCAGATCGGGGATCTCCTGCCCGCGGCCCAGCGACGCGCGTTCCACCGCCTCCAGCTGGTCGGTCAGGACCGACTTGGAGTCGTGCAACAGTCGGCCCACCAGGGTGGACTTGCCGTCGTCGACGCTTCCGGCGGTGGCGAACCGCAGCAGCGAGGTCGCGCTCGTTTCGAGGTCGGCGGTCGGCATGGCTAGAAGTACCCCTCACGTTTGCGGTCTTCCATGGCTGTCTCGGACAGCTTGTCGTCGGCGCGGGTGGCGCCGCGCTCGGTGCGCCGACTGACGGTGATCTCGCTGATGACGGACTCGACGGTGACCGCGTCGGAGTCGACGGCGCCGGTGCAGGACATGTCGCCGACGGTGCGGTAGCGCACCCGCCGCTTCTCGACCCGCTCGCCCTCCTTCGGGCCACCCCACTCGCCCGGCGCCAGCCACATGCCGTTGCGGGCGAAGACCTCGCGCTCGTGCGCGTAGTAGATCGTGGGCAGCTCGATGTGCTCGCGGGCGATGTACTGCCAGACGTCCAGCTCGGTCCAGTTGGAGACCGGGAAGACCCGGACGTGTTCGCCGGGCGCGTGCCGGCCGTTGTAAAGGTCCCAGAGCTCGGGCCGTTGCCGGCGCGGGTTCCAGCCGCCGAACTCGTCACGGAGGCTGAAGATCCGTTCCTTGGCGCGGGCCTTCTCCTCGTCGCGGCGGCCACCGCCGAAGACGGCGTCGAAGCCGTTTTTCCCGATGGCGTCGTTGAGCGGGACGGTCTGCAGCGGGTTGCGGGTGCCGTCCGGGCGCTCGCGAAGCTCGCCGCGGTCGATGAAGTCCTGCACCGAGGCGACGTGCAGCCGCAGCCCGTGCGCGGTCACCAGTCGGTCCCGGTGAGCCAGCACCTCGGGGAAGTTGTGCCCGGTGTCCACGTGCAGCAGGGCGAACGGCACCGGCGCGGGCGCGAACGCCTTCAGCGCCAGGTGCAGCATGACGATGGAGTCCTTGCCGCCGGAGAAGAGGATCACCGGCCGCTCGAACTCGCCCGCCACCTCGCGGAAGATATGCACGGCCTCCGATTCCAGCGCGTCCAGGTGGCTGAGGACGCGTGCCTGGGTCACCGCGGTCATATCAGTCCCTCCCCCGCCAGCACCGTCTGCACGGCGTGCGCCGACTGCCCTGGGGACTGCAACTGCGTATCGAGGTACAAGTCCGGTTCCTTGGGTGGCTCATAGGGGGCGTCGACCCCGGTCAGCCCGGTGAGCCGGCCGGCCGCCTGTTTCGCGTAGAGGCCCTTCACATCGCGCTCGGCGCACACCTCCATCGGGGTGGCCACATGGACTTCCACGTACCGCGTGCCCGAGCCCTCGTGACGGGCGCGGACAGCAGCGCGGCTGTCCGCGTACGGGGCGATGACGGGAACCAGCACCATGACGCCGTTACGCGCGAGCAGCTCGGCCACCAGGCCGACCCGCTGGACGTGGGTGTCGCGGTCCGCACGGGAGAAACCCAGGCCGGCCGAGAGGAAGGCGCGGATCTCGTCCCCGTCCAGGACCTCCACCCGGTGGCCGGCGGAGCGCAGTCGTTTCGCCAGTGTGCCGGCGATGGTGGTCTTTCCCGAGCTCGGCAGCCCGGTCAGCCAGACCGTCGCGCCGGGGTGATGGCGATTCATTTCGGTTCCTTCGCGTGCGGCGCCCATGTGCCCGGTTCGTTCGTTGCGTCCGCTCGGGGGCGCTCAGACCGTCGCGCCGGGCACGGAGAGCCCCATCCGCTCCGCGAACGCTCCCTCGAAGGTGCGGCGGAACGTACCGGAGTCGTTGACGTGGGGGAACTCCTCGGCCGGGACCGGCACGTCCAGGAACGCGCACAGCGGCCCCCAGCCCTCGGTGACCCGGTAGACCAGCAGGCGGTCGGCCGGGACGACACGCTGGACCTCTTCGTTGTGCCGGAGGAACGTCTCGATGGCCCGCTCCTCGTCGGCCTGGTCCAGCCGGCCGCCCTGCCCGTCGTCCATGATCCGCGGCAGCAGTTCATTGCCCATGAAGCCGGCGAACTCCATGGCCTCGGGGGAGAGACCGTTCGGCGGCAGCGTGGGGCCTTCGGTGTCCTCTCCGGTAGCGAAGATGGTCTTCTTGACGCTCGCGTACCAGCGTTCCGGCTCCCGTACCGTCAGAACAACCTTGGCCTCGGGAAAGGTCTCGACGAGCTCGCGCCAGAACGCACAGCCGGGCCAGTCGACCGAGGAATGGTAACCGTCGAAAACCCGGTCCCATTCGATCTTGTCGGCGCTCAACGCATGGCGCCACCGAGGCAGGTGATCGGCATGTCGAATCACTTCGAGCATGTGATAACAGGGGCCGAATCCCAGCTTTTCCAAGGCCAGTTGGAGGGAATTGGTGCCGGTTCGGCCGAACCCCACGCCAATGACGTTGAGCATGTCAGTTCCTTTCGCATGGAAAAATATCAACGACCGGCATGCGACGCGAGCGCGTCCAGGGCGTCCCAGAGTTCTTCGGCGGCTGACGGCCGGCAGATCGCCAGGTCGGGCAACGAGGGGTCGGGCTGGTTGTAACGGGGCGCCGACCCGTCCAGTCGCCGCACCCGCAGGCCGTGGGCCAGAGCCACGGCCACGGGGGCGGCCGAGTCCCATTCGTACTGGCCGCCCGCATGCACGTAGGCGGAGCCGGTGCCGTTCAGTACCGCCATGGCTTTGGCCCCCGCGGACCCCATCGGCTGGATCCGGGCGCTCAGCCGCTCGGCGATGTCGCCGATCAGCGCAGGAGGGCGGCTCCGGCTCGCCAGGAGCGTCAGGTGCCCGGGATCGGGGCAAGGGGGAGCGGTCCGCCGGGTCGAGAACGTCTGACCGGCCGCGGGCAGGGCCACTGCGCCGGCGGCCAGCGAGCCCTCGATCCACAACGCGACGTGCACCGCCCAGTCGGTGCGCCCCGCTTCGCCGAACTCACGGCTGCCGTCCAGCGGATCGATGATCCATACGCGCCGTGCGTCCAGCCGGGACCGGTCGTCCGCGGATTCCTCCGAAAGAACCGCGTCGCCGGGCCGGTCCGCCGCGAGCTGGGCGAGCAGGAATTCATTGGATCGGCGGTCGCCCTCCGCGCTCACATTCGTGTGACCGGGTTCCGACCGCAGAGCGAGCAGCAAAGCGCCGGCGCTCTCCGCGAGCCGGTGTGCCAACTGATGGTCTGCGGGGTCCTGTGCCGGAACGTAGACCGGGGCCATGCCATCGGTCGGGGCCATTCCCGATGGCGGGACCGCATCGGCTTGCGAAGTGGACAAGAGGATCTCCTGGGCGCAAGTGACGACTCCGTGGCGGAACGGTCGTTTCGACCAGATCTCGCTGATCAGGAAAGTAGCCAAACCACCTATTGTTTGGTTATCGAACAGTTTCGGGGAACCCGAACTCGCCGTTATTCACGAACAATGGCGAATGCAGCTTTCTGTAGCTCTTCTCGGTACGACGAACACTTCTCCGGGTGTTCGGCCGCCTGCGGGCGGCACGAGCGCGCGCAGGCGGCCGGTCGGTGACAGCCGGTCTCACCTTTTGCGCAAACTCGCCGGTGTCCGCTGTCCGGGCACCGGAATACGGTGCCCCAGCCCGCTCTGCACGACTGGCTCGGCGTCCAGCGCGTCCAGCCCCAGCAGCGCCCGTTCCTGCCAGGGCGGGGAGCCTACGCTGGTGAAGATCTGCTGGGCGGCGAGCAGATGTGTCCGCGAAGCCGAGTACCGGCCCTGCCGGCGGCAGGATTCCCCGAGGGCCAGGTTGATCTGGCCCTCCACCAGCGGACTGTCGATCCGTCGGCTGATCTCCAGCGCCTCGTTCAGCACGGTGTCGGCCTGCTGCGGGGCATTGGCGGCCAGGTTGGTCTCACCGACGCCGAGCAGGGCATAGGCGAGTCCGACCTGGTCGGACCTCTCCTTGACGATCCGTACGACCTCCAGGAAGGTCTCCTCCGCCAGCACCAGCTGCCCCTGCGCAAGATAGGCACGGGCCAGCCGATGAGATCCCTGCGCGAGGCCCCGTTTCCCGCCCGCACCGATCGACTGCGAGATGCGGACCGACTCCAGGGCGAGCCGGACCGCGGAGTCCGGCTGGCCGCGGTCGAGCGCGATCTGCGCCATGTTGTTCAGCGCATGGGCCTCCGAAGAGTGGTCACCCACGGCACGGAACGTGGCCCGAGCCGTTTCCAGGGCTGTCATCGCGCTGTCCAGGTCACCCCGGATCCGGTCGGTTATCGCGATGTTCCGTCGGGTCAGTGCCTGGCCGTGTTCGTCGTCGGCCGCTTCGTAGAGCCGCAGCGCGTCGTGGAAGCGGTCGGCTGCCATGTCGATCCTGCGTAGCCGCAGTTCGACCGCGCCCAAGTCGTGCAGCATGGCTGCCTGGCCGCGTATGTTGCCGGTCTCGCGGGCGGCGGCCAGGGCGTGTTCGCAGCAGACCCGCCAGTTCTCGACGTAGTTGCGGGTCTCGAAGAGCGTCACCATGGACGCGGTCAGGTCCCAGGCAAGGTCGTCCATGCCCGTGCGAGCCGCCTGTTCGATCACCGCGAGGAGGTTGAGCCGCTCGGCCTCGAACCAGTCCAACGACACGGCGAGGAGATCGTCCAGGAACGCGGGATCGACCGTACGGCGCGGTACATCGCTGTGGATGACGGTGAAATCCCCGCCGTAATCCCGCCGGTGCGCCTCCTCGGTGAGGGTCAGGAAGGTACGGAAGACGCGGTCCAGGGCCGCCCGGTGTTCGTCGCACGGCGTTTCGTCATGAGCACGCTCACGTGCGTAGAGACGCAGCAGATTCTGGAAGCGATAGCGCAGGCAGCCGGTCGCGTCGGTGCCGAGCGCTACAAGGAGCTGGGCATCGACGAGGGACTCGATGAGCCCTTCCGCGTCGAGTACGTCGATGTCCAGCAGCGCCGCGCCGACCCAGGCGGTGAAGTCCGGGATGTCCAGGAGGCCGAGGAGACGGTAGAGGCGGGCTGCGTCGTCGGGCAGGTGCCGGTAGCTGAGCCCGAAGCTGACCCGTACCTGCGATTCGCCTTGGCTGAGTTCGTCCAGCCGCCGCCGTTCGTCGTCCAGCCGGTTGGCCAGATGCCGTACGGTCCAGTGCGGTTTGGAGGCGAGCCGGGCGGCTGCGATGCGCAGCGCCAGCGGCAGCTTGTCGCAGAGCTCGACCAGGCGCGCGGATTCGGCCGGCGCGGCGGAGATCCTGGCCGTGCCGACGATCTTCCCGAGCAGTTCCCTCGCGTCAGGCTCGGGGAGCGGGCCCAGGTGCACCCGGGCCTCCGCGGGCCAGGCCACCAGCCCTTCCAGCTGTTCACGGCTGGTGACGAGCACACAGCTCTCACCGGCGCTCGGCAGCAGCGGCTGTATCTGCGCATACGTGCGCACGTTGTCCAGGACCAGCAACACGCGCCGGTCGGCGAGTATGTGGCGATAGAGGAAGCAGCGTTCCTCCAGCTCGGTGGGGATCTGCTGGCTCGACACGCCGAGCGAGCGCAGAAAGCGGCTCAGGACATCGCTGATGGGCAGCGTATCGCCGCTCTCGTAACCCTGCAGATCCGCGAAGAGGCGTCCGTCCGGGAACTGGTCGCCGACGCGGTGGGCCCAGTGGAGGGCCAACCCCGTCTTACCGACGCCGGCGGCCCCGGTGATCAGGCTCACGCTGACCGCCTGCCGTGTGCCCTCGCCCGCCACGAGGGTGCTCAGCGCGGCGAGTTCGCGCACCCTCCCGACGAATCCAGGGATGTCGGGCGGCAGGCTGGAGTGGACGGCCGTTGTCCGGGGTTGGTGTTTCGGGGCGACGAAGGAGGTACGGGCGACCGGGGCCAGCGCGGGATCGTCCCGCAGAATTGCATCGTGCAATTCCTGTAGATCCGGGCCCGGTTCCAGGCCGAGCTCCTCGACGAGCTGGCGGCGTGCGTCGCGGAAGGTCGCCATGGCATCGGCGCGGCGGCCGGAACGGTATTCCGCAAGCATGAGGTGGTAGCGCGTGCGCTCCCGCAGCGGTTGTTCGCGCACCACTGCGGCTAACTCCGGAATGGTCGCCTGGTGATTCCCGAGTTCCAACTGGACGGCTGTGTGGTCGTCGTAGGCATTGAGCCGCAGCTCTTCCAGCCGGCGTGCCTCCTCCTCGACCAGCTGGCCGGTCACCCCGTCAAGAGCGGGCCCCCGCCACAGATCCAGTGCCGACTGGTAGAACTGCGCGGCCTCATCGAGCCGCTGCTCTTTTACGGCCTGTTGCGCCGCGCCTACCAGCTTGGTGAATTCCACCGAATCCACTTCGTGGCCCTCGGTGTTGAGCAAGTAACCGGGGTGGGCCGTTATGACGATGTCCTCGGCAACGCCTTCGGCTTTGAACTTCTTGCGCAGGGCGGCTATGCAGATTGCCACCTGGGTGCGCGCAGTTGTTGGCGGCCTGCCATTCCAGACCACCTCGACCAACGTGTCCATCGGGACGATTCGGCCGGGGTTGAGGATCAAGAGTGAAAGGATCGTGCGCTGCCGCGCGCCGCCAACTGTCGTACTTCTTCCTCCTACGATCATGGACAGCGGGCCGAGGATCTTGAAGCTCAGCTGTTCTCTCATCATTCCTCCCCATCACTACGTCCCCCGAGGGGTGGTTATGGATCAAACAGTAGCCAGCGGCGAGAGGGTCGGATGTAGCGAGCATCAGAATCGTGACAGTCGAGTACGGGTGATCACCGAGAGGTGGGTTTCGGTAACGCTTGGTAGGGGTGGGTTTGAGGGGTGACGTGTCACGCAGGAGGCGGCCGGAGCCACTGTCCACGGGAATGTTGGCTGCTGACTGTCCGTAAGGGAAGTGCGCGAAGGGAAGGGCGTGCTGCCCCTCCTCCGAGGCGTCTGACGTCGCGCGCAGGGAATGCGCTTGCGGTACGGGGCGATCAGTTCCGGCCGTGGTAAGGTCACGCGAGTGGGGGAGCAGAAGAGTGCGGGAAAGGGGACATCGCCGCGCCTGGGCGAAGTCCGATACCGCCGTGCAATTCTTCTCCTGGAATCGCTGTGGGTGATTCTCCGGGTTCTTTGTGACTTATCGAGAGGCCCCCGGTCCGATTCGCACTCCCCCCGAAAGCGACTGTGGCGCTGGCTCGCCGTTTCTGCTGCCGGGGCCGTTGCGGCGGCGCTCGCGGTGTCCGCCGGCAATCTGATGGCAGAGCGACTGCAATTGCCTCTTGCCTTGTGCGCCACCCTCGCATGCGCGCAAACCCTCCCGATGGCGCTTTCTCTCGTTCGCCCCTTTGTCGCCTGGTGGCTTTCACTGGCGGCCACGATCGCCTACGCACTGACCAGCGCTTCGCTTGCCGGGCACAACACGGCGGGATTGCCCTGGCCCTGGACGGGGGCTGCACTGCTCGTCCATCTCGCCGTCACCCTCATCAACGCCTGGCAGTTCCCGCTACGGGTAGCAGTCGCGCAATGGGTGCTCAGCATGCTCACCGGCCTTGCCCTCCAGACGTGGGCGACACCCCCGGGCGCGAACCACAACGTGCAGCTGTACGGAGCGGCTTCGGCGATCGGCCTGGTGCTGCTGACCGTCGCCCGGTCGAATGTGCGGGCCCGGCGGCAGTTGCGCAGGCAGGAAAGCCTGACCGCGCTCGAACGATCCCGCCGCGCAGTCCTGGAAGAACGGGCGCGTATCGCGCGGGAACTTCACGATGTCGTCGCCCATCACATGTCGGTGGTGGCCGTCCGGGCGGAGGCGGCTCCGTACCGGGTGGCGAATCCGCCCCAGGAGCTCAGCGAGTGTTTCACCGAGATCCGGGAGAACGCGCTGGCAGCCCTGGCCGAGATGCGACATCTCCTGGGCACGCTCAGGTCGGACGAGCAGGACCCGGACAGCCGCTACGTGCCGCAGCCCGGCCTGGACAACTTCGAGGAACTCCTGGAAAACGTCCGCTCGGCAGGGCTGGACATCGCTGCCGAGATCCGCGGTGTACGACGTGAACTGCCCAAGCGAGTGGAACTTTCCGCCTTCCGGATAACCCAGGAGGCGCTGAGCAATGCGCTGCGGCATTCCCCGGGTTCCCGGGTCGAAGTCACCTTGACGTATGGCCGGTCGGAGATCGAGGTGCACGTGTCCAACGGGCCGCCGGCCGGTCCGGTGGAGCCCCGGCCGGGATCCGGTCATGGTGTGCTGGGAATGCGGGAGCGGGTTTCCATGCTCGGCGGTACTTTCCGGGCGGCACACCGAGGGGACGGGGGGTACGAAGTGACAGCAGCGTTGCCCTTGCGTTCCGGTGAGAGCGAGGAAAGATGACGATTCGTGTAGTGATCGCGGACGACCAGACGATGATCCGCGAAAGCTTCGCCATTCTCCTCAACGCGCAGCCGGACATCGATGTTGTCGGCGAGGCGGACAACGGTGAGGACGGAGTCCGCCTGGTTCGCGAATTGGACCCGGACATCGTCCTCATGGACATCAGGATGCCGCGGCTCAACGGCCTCCAGGCCACCCAGCAGATCACGGCCGGCGGCAGCGTCGCCAAGATCCTCGTACTGACCACGTTCGACCTGGACGAGTACGTGTACGAGGCGTTGCGCGCCGGCGCGAGTGGTTTCCTGCTCAAGACGTCCTCCGCGCACCAACTGGCCAACGCCATACGAACGGTGCACGAGGGCGGCGGGCTCATCGAACCGACCATCACCAAGCGGCTGATGGAGGAGTTCGCCCGGTTGCCCACCCCGCACAGACCGCGCCAGGAGAACATCGGCGACCTGACGCTCCGTGAGACCGAGGTGCTGTGCCTCATCGCGCGGGGACTGTCCAACGCCGAGCTCGCGAAGGAGCTGGTCATCGCCGAACAGACCGCCAAGACGCACGTGGGCCGCATCCTGGTGAAGCTCGGCCTGCGGGACCGTACGCAGGCGGCGATATTCGCCTATGAAGCCGGCCTCGTCGTCGCAGGCGAGTGAGCGTGCCCGAACGGCCCGCGCGCGTCGACGGGCTCTGCACCGGGGACATCTGTCCGCGCTTCTCTGCCTTGAGGCCGACGCCCATGCCCCCCTGGGTATGAGTGAGTTCCCTCCTGTCATACCTGAGAGCTAGCTGCAAAGTGAGCTCTCTGGCGTGATCCCTTCCCGTGCCGGTGAAACCTAGCCTTCCTCCCAGTTCTTCGAACGACGAGGAGGGAAAAGAAGCCGTGCGAGCTGCCCGTCTCAGACGTGGATTGCTGGTCTCCGCCGTTGCTGGCTGCCTGGTGTTCTCGGTCACCGCAGCAGCTCATTCCCACGCCACGCAGACCCCCGTAGCGCCCCGGCTGCCCGCGCTCTCGGCGGACACGCTGGAGGACCGTTACGCAGCGAACCGCCACTACATGGCCGAGGCGGAGCGGGCGGCACGGGACGTGGGGGACGGCGCCCGGGCGGACCGGCTGGGCGAACTGCGCTCCGTCAAGCGCAACTTCCTTTCCTTCTCGCCCGTTGGTGATGGCCAAGCCGTGGAGGTACTGGGAGATCTGGCCCATGCGGACCGGATAGCCGTGGTGGTTCCGGGCTCGGACACCACCATCGACACGTTCGACATGCTCGGCTCGCGTTACGGCTCGCTAGCCGGTGGTGCCCGCGGCCTGTATGCCGAGACCAAGAAGCTGGACCCGAAGTCACGGGTTGCCGTAGTGGCCTGGTACGGCTACCGGGCGCCCCGGACCCAGAGCGTCGAAGTCCTCACCAAAAGCCGTGCGGAGGAGGGAGGGCAGCGGCTGGAAGGGCTGATCAGGCAGTTGCGGCAGGTGAACTCCACGGCCCGGACCACTCTGCTCTGCCACTCCTACGGTTCCGTGGTGTGCGGAAGCGCCATGGGCACGATGGACCCCAGGACGGCGTCGGCGCTGTCGGACATCGTGGTCTTCGGCAGTCCCGGCATGGGGGTACGTTCACGGTCCGAACTCGGCACCCACGTCCCGTTCTGGGCGGGCCGCGGCACCCGCGACTGGATCGCAGACGTTCCGCACGTCAGCGTGAGCGTCTTCGGCGTATCGGTCGGCTTCGGCAGCGACCCGACATCCACGCCTTTCGGCGCCGAGGTCCTTCCCGCGGGCTCCGCCCAGCACAGCGCATACCTGAAGCCCGGTGGCCTCGCCGTACGGAACATCGCGCTGATCACGCTGGGCCGGGGCGCGGAGGTGTCCCGTGGCTGACCTCCGTATTCCTCCCGAGGAACAGACCGCCCGAGCCGGTGCGCCCGGTGCCTGGACACTGACGGGCCGGCCGTGCGCGGGCCGTCGGCCATGGACTGCCGGGCTGCACGCGGCGGTGCTGCGGATCGACGCGATGACCCCCGTCGGCCGAGACCGCGCCGTCGACGTGCTGCGTTCGCTGGCCACCCTGGGGGTGGTCCTCGGCCACTGGCTGGTCAGTGCCGTGGTGCTCCAGGCCGGCGGCCACCTGGCCGCCGACAGCCCCTTATCGCACATGCCCGGCCTCGCCCCGCTGTCGTGGGTGCTGCAGCCGCTCGCGGTCTTCTTCTTCGTCGGTGGCCGTGTCGGGTCTCACAGTTACGGCTCGGCCAGGGCGAGTGGCATGGGGTACGGCACCTGGCTCGCCCAGCGACTGCGCAGGCTGCTGCGCCCGACGCTCGCACTCGCCCTCACATGGGCGCTGGCGCTGGTCGGCCTGGCCACCGCGGGCATGGCGCCCGAGACGATGCACACCCTGACGCGGCTCTCCTTCTCGCCGTTGTGGTTCCTCGCGGTGTACGCGGCGTTGACCGCCCTGACACCGCTCGTCCAGAAGTGGGGAATCCGGATCGCCGTGACGGCGGGCATGGTCGTGGCCGCCACGGACGGTGCCGGATTCATCTTCGGCGACACCGGCTGGGTCGAATCGCTCCGTGACATCAACATCATCGCGGGGTGGCTGGTGCCGTACTGCCTGGGCACGGCCTGGGTGTCGGGGGCGTTCACCCGACGCCGGTCCGCCATCGCGATGCTCGTCGGCGGCGCTGCGGCCACGGCCGCCCTGATGCTGTGGGGCGGCTACCCCGTGAGCATGGTGGGCGTCCCCGGTGAGAGCATGTCGAACCTCAATCCGCCCACGCTGGCTGCGGTGACATTCGGGCTGACCCAGTGCGGTGGGGCTCTGCTGCTGCGCCGACCGTTGCGCCGCCTGGTCGGGCAGCCGGTAGCGGACAAGTCCCACTCCGCGTACCGGACATCACCCCGGGCGACGCCCCGCCAGTTCCTCTGGGCGACGGTTGCGCTGCTCAACCTCTCGACCATCACGGTCTTCCTGTGGCACCAGACGGCGATGCTCGTCACCACCGTTGTCCCTCTCGCGCTCGGTCAGCGGTACTTCGCCCTGCACGCGAGCCCGGACAGCCCGTTGTGGGTCGTTGTCCGCCTGGCCTGGACACCGGCGTTCGCGGCCGTGCTGGTCCTTTTGTGGGCGGCCTTCCGTGACTGGGACAGAGAAACCCACAAGGGAGGCCGGCGTTGACCTCGCTCACAAAAGCGGACGAATGTGCGCCTCGGCGTCCCGCCTATTCGTGGAGTGCGGAGCCCGCATCTCTTTTCGAAGTCGAGACGATAAGAGGGTGATGGCATACTCTCATAATGTTTCTGCGGTAGGTTACGCCGTGCCTTTTAGGCACTCCACGGGGGAATCGCCGACCATGCAATGCAGGCTTGACAGAACTGTCCGTACCTCCTCCCTGCCACGGGTCGGGATGGTGGCTATTGCTATTGCCTCCTCAGCTGTCCAGCGGGGCAACGGCACGCTCGGGGGTGACTGTTGTGCGTCCTGTACGAAGGACGCAGGGGAGGCATCCGTATTCGTCAACGAAGACTGGGCCTGATCTCTGATTTCCGCCGCCGCTCTCTTGCCCGCCCCGTAAGGCGGGTCCGTAAAAGATGCGGAAGCTGATGACATCAGACAGCTGAGTTTCCGTCATTCGTGGACGGTGTGCGTCAACGGAAGCGTTCAGGCGGATGCTACGGAGTTCCGGTGTAGAGGTCCTCTTCCGCCACTGATCCGGAAGAGCTGGTCAGGAGCGGCCGCGCGACAGGTCGGTGGTTCGCGCGTTCACCTCGACGGCTTGCGTGGGAGGTCGGCCACGCAGTGGAGAGCCGACTTGAAGGTGATGTATTCCTGCCTGCCCAGCGCCTCCGCGTGGCGTTCCTCGATCGTACGCATGATGGCGGCGGCGGTTGCCATCTGAAGCAGGCCGCGTTCGGTGGGATAGATCAGTTTGGCGCGGCGGTCTGCGGGGTCGGGTTTGCGTTCGACGTACCCCAGACGTTCGAGATCGTCGATGAGGGAGCCGATGACCTGCTTGTGCCGTCCGGAGGCGCGGGCGAGTTCGCTGGCCCGGATGCCGTCGGAACGCAGGTACGCGAGGACCGCGCCGGCCCGCGGCTGGATGTCGTCGAAGCCCTGCTCGGCGAGCGCGGCGAACAGCTCGCGTTGAACGGAGAAGAGGACCTGGGCGGCGAGTACGCCGAGGTCCGGTTCCGCGGTCTGCTTCCTGGCCAACGCAGCTCCCGTCTCGATGGTCCTCCGCCGCCGTGCAGAGCGTGACCTGCGGTGTCAGTCGTCCCTGACGATGGCTGGGACAGCGCCGGCCCGCAGCTGGGCGCACCCTCCGGGAGCGCTTGTGCTCCGCCGGGCCGGGGCCTAGCGTGAAGGTGAGTAATCACCAATTCTGACTATCAAGATTAGTGACCAACGAGCTGTGTCTCCACCCGATGAGGAGTGCGAGATGAGTGAGCGCAGCAAGTTCCTGGAGTCGCTCACCCGGGAGAACGTGACCGTGGTGCTGGTCGATCATCAGGTGGGCCTGTTGTCCGGCGTCCGTGACATCACCGTCGACGAGCTCAAGCACAACGTGGTGGCGCTGGCCAAGGCGGCGACGGTCCTGGGTATCCCGCTGGTCGTGACCACCACCGCGGCCGACAGCATGTGGGGGCCGACCGCCCCTGAGCTGGTCGAGGCGCTGCCTGCCGACCAGAAGGTCATCGACCGCAGCACCGTCAACGCCTGGCACGACAACCGCGTCCGCGAGGCCGTCGAAGCCACCGGCCGGCAGAAGCTGATCTTCGCCGGGGTGTCGCTGGAGGTGTGCGCGGCGCTGCCCGCGTTTGCCGCCACGGCCGCCGGATACGACGCGTACGTCGCCGTCGACGCCTCCGGCACCTTCAGCCGGACCAAGCGGCAGGCGGGGCTGTTGCGCATGCAGCAGGCGGGCGTCATGGTCAGCGACTACGCCACCCTCATGGTCGAGGCCCTGGCCGACAATGCGGCACCCGAGTCCGGCGCCGTCTACGCCGCCCTCGACATGCCGTTCGCCGTCCTGGTCGGCCAGATCTCCGCGGCTCACCAGGCGTAGCGGCTCCCGGCAGCCCGTCGCCGGGTACCGGGGGAGGCCGCCGACCGGGCGCGTTGTTGTTCCCGCACTCTTCCTGGGGCAGGCGCAGTGCGGCGTGTCGGTAACCGGCTCGCGGTAAAAGGGTGGGTACGGGGCTGTGGGCATTGCGCATCGCGAACGGCGGGAAGGGCAACGGGCCCTGCCGGGCAGCGGCGAAGGCCGTGGAGGGCGCCGGAATCGGTGAGGTCGATGACGTGCGTGACCAGTTGCGCCGCAGTCGTGTGCATCGCAGGCTGCGGCTATGAACCGCACCCGAGAAGTTGGTGTGATGCCCGTTCTGGTGACGGGCGCGGCGGGCAGTGTCGGCGGGGTCGGACGATCGGTGGTCGAAGGTCTTCGGCGACGGGACCTGCCCGTCCGGGCCATGGTGCGTCGCGACGACGAGCGGGCGCAGGCGCTACGCCTGACCGGCGCGGAGGTCGTCGTCGGAGACCTGACGCGCGCGGGCGACATCGCCGATGCCCTGGCCGGCTGTACACGCATGTACTTCGGCATGGGTGTGTCGGCGCAGTATCTGCAGGCTGCCGTAACGGTGGCAGCCGTCGCGCGTGCGTACGGGGGCCTGGAAGCATTCGTGAACATGTCGCAGTTGACCGTCTCCGAGACGGACCTCACCAGCACCTCCGAGTCCGTGCAGCAGCGTCAGCAGTGGCTGGTGGAGCAGGTCCTCGACTGGTCGGGCCTGCCCGTCGTCCAGCTCAGGCCCACCGTGTTCATGGAAAACCCGCTGTTCCGCGTCGGCTTCTCCTCGATCGCGAAGGACGGAACCATCAGGCTGCCCTTCGGCCGGGCGAAAACCTCCCCTGTGGTGGCCGGTGACGTGGCCGCGGTCGTGGAGGAAATCCTGGCCGACCCGGCCCCGCACATCGGCAGGACCTATGAGCTGACCGGCCCGCGCTCGGAGGACGTCGCCGCCATGGCAGCGGAGATCTCCACAGTTCTGGGGCGGCCGGTTCGGTACACCGACGTTCCCCTCCACGAGTGGATCGACGACGACCTCAGACCGCTGGGGCTGTCCGACCACGTCTTCCAGCACCTCACCACCATGGCTCGCCTTCACGCGGAGAACCGCTACGACCGCACGGCAGAAGGGTACGAGCAGGTCACCGGGCGACCCCCTTCAGGGGTGGCGGAATACGTCCGTGAGAATCCCGGCCTGTTCAGCTTCTGAGCCGCGCCCCTGTCGTGCACTGTGCTGCGCGCCCGGGTCGCTTCCGGCGGCCGGGTGGGGGACTCTGGAGATGCACGGGGTGAGCCGTAGACGAAGCTGTGAGGTGCCTGATGAGCACTCTCGAAGAGCACATCGACGTCGGTGCTCCCCTCGAAACGGCCTGGGACTGCCTTCACCGCCCGGAGACCTATCCGCGGTTCCTGAACGGTGTACGGGATGCCCGGCCGGAGGGGGAGCGACGCACGCATCTGGACGTTGACACGGGAGGCCGCGCGCAGGAGTTCGAGGTCGAGATCGTCGACCGGGAGAGGGAGAACATGATGACGTGGCGGACGACGAGCGGTCCCGACCTGGCAGGGACCTTCTCGCTGCTGCCGATCGACCGGGCGCACACCCGGCTCCAGGCCCGGTTCGAGTACGACCCCGACACGATCAAGGAGACCTTCGGCGGGCCTCAGGGGTTTGCGCAGGCGGCCGCGATCGAGCGCGGAGTACGGAGCGACCTTCAGCAGTTCAAGGAGCTGGCGGAAGCAGAGAGCAAGGGCCGGTAGACGGACAGTACGGGCGCGGGTCAATGGGCGCGAGCACACCGAAGTGACGCTCGATCACCTCGGCGGCCCCCAGGCACCGGTCCTCGCGGTACATCTGGCCGATGAGCTGGACGCCCTGCGGCATGCCGTCCGCGAACCCGGTGGGCACGCTCACCGCAGGCACGCCGACAAGGGAGGTCACGGTGCACAGGGCTCCCGCCAGCATCATCCGGGCGTGGCTCTCGGCGTCGGTGTCGTCGGGGAGCAGGTCGGCCCCGGGGACGGGCTGGGGGCAGGTGGCTCCGAGGAGCAGCGGGTGGGTGTCCAGGAGCTTGGCCCAGTCACGTTGGACGGAGAGCCGGACGCCGGTCTGCCGGAGGAACTCGGCGAGTTCGGTGTGCGGAGTGCGTTCCATGAACAGGTCGAGATGCTGGGCGCCCTTCTCGCTGAGCAGTCGCCTGATGCGGGGCCACGTCACCCCGAACTCGGTCATGATGAGCTTGCCGTAGCACTCCAGGGCCTCGGCCAGCCGGGGGATCTGCACCTCCTCCACGGCGTAGCCCGCCTGCTCCAGTGCGGTGGCCGCCTCGTCGAGGGCTGCACGGATCTGGGGGTGAATGCCGGCTCCGGCCGGGTCGGCCACGATGCCGACCTGGAGAGGGCCGGTGGGGCCGGGCCCGTATGCGGGTACCGGGACCGCCCGCGGGTCCTCCGGGTCTGCGCCCGCCAGTGCCTCGTAGGCCGCGCGCAGGTCGGCGACCGAGCGGGCGATCGGGCCGTCGACGGGGATGAGTTGGGAGGCCAGCATCGGCTCCTGGCCCATGATGCGGTGGTCGGCGGCGAAGCGGCCGTGGCTCGGCTTCAGCGCCGCCACTCCGTTGAAGGCCGCGGGCATGCGCACCGAGCCGCCCGAGTCGTTGCCGAGACCGAGCGCCGCCATGCCGACCGCCACCGCCACCCCGTCGCCGCTGCTGCTCCCGCCCGGGGTCTTCGACCGGTCCCAGGGGTTGTACGTCCTGCCGTACAGCTGGCTCGCGGGGTCCGAGGAGATCGCCAGGTCGGGCATGTTGGCGTGGCCGATCGGGATCGCTCCCGCGTCACGGAGCCGGCGCACCGGCGGGGAGTCGGCCTCGGCCACCTGATCGCGGAACTTCCGCACGCCGTGCGTGGTCGCCCACCCCGCCACGTGGATGTTCTCCTTGACGGTGAAGGGCACTCCGGCCAGCGGGCCGAGCCGCTCCCCTGCCGCGCGGCGCCGGTCGGTGGTGCGCGCGGCTTCGCGGGCGCTGTCCGCCATGAGCTGGGTGACGGCGTTGACGGCCGGGTTCACCGCCGCGATGCGCTCCAGATGGCTCTCCACCACCTCGGCCGCCGAGACCTCGCCGCGGGCGACGGCCGCGCCCAGTCCGGTCGCGTTCAGCTTCCACAGTTCCGTGTTCATCGATTCCGTGTTCATCGCGTCGCCGGGCCGCTCGCTCCGCCCTCGTGGAGAGCGTGCGCCCCTGCCCCCTTTCCCTCGCCGCGCCATGACGTGCCCCGCCATGGCAGTTGACTGTCCGTTCGTTTCGATGCGCTCGCATCACATCTCATACCGGGAAGCGATGCAAGCGCATTATTACGGGGGTGGCGAGGCGAACCCTTGCCCAGGCAGGTGGACCACGACGATTCCGGCGGGGTGAACGTGACGGCGTCGCCACACTGACCTCGGGCCGGACCGTCGTCACGTCACCGCCTGGCCGGCTACGTCGGTGCCGTAGGCGTCGTCGGCTGGTCGCAGGAGAGGGCGGACCCGAGCTCGCGCGCGCATCACGACGGGATCGTCAAAGGCGCGAACGCCGCGTGGTGATCGTCACGGGTGGCGGGCCGACCGGCTCGACGTGGGCCAGCGGGATGCCGGCCGCCTTCACTGCTCCTTGCGAGCCAGCACGAAGGTCCGCTCCACCGTCTGGAACGGCTTGTCCATGCGGGTGCCGTCCGGAGCGGATTCCCCTGCATCGCGCTGGACGAAGTCCACCACCAGCGACCGCCTGACCCCGAAGACCGCGTCCCGCTCCACGTAGGGGTCATCACTGCGGACCAGCATGGTGATCAGTGGCTCGAAGCCTTCGGCATGCAGCCGGAAGTGCAGGTGCTCCGGGCGCATCGGTGACCGGTGTGCGGCACGCAGGATCTCCCCGCACGGCCCGTCGTCCGGGACCGGGTAGGACCGTGGGGCTACGGACCGGTACCAGAACCGCCCCTCGTCGTCGGTGGTCAGCAGGGCGCGCATGGCCAGCCGGCCGTGCAGTGTGTCCTGCATCTGCACGTCGTAGGAGCCCTGCCCATCGCTGTGCCAGGTGTCCACCCTGGCACCGGCCACGGGGGCGCCGTCCGAGTCGAGTACCCGGCCGTTGAAGAACATCGGAGTCCCCGTGACCTCACCGGAGATGTCCGATCCGTTCTCTGCCGTCGGCCGGTCCTCGACGTAGAAGGGGCCCAGCAGCGTCGAATCCGTCGCCGACCCGCTGCCCGGATGGTGGATCAGGTCCAGCAGAACGCTCAGGCCCAGGATGTCGGACAGCAGGACGAACTCCTGCCGCGTCGGAGTACAGGTCTTGCCCACCCGCTCAAGGAAATCCATCGCCGTGAACCACTCGTCACCGGTCAGCCGCACCTCCCGTGTGAAGTCGTGCAGGTGCTGCACCAGGCGGCTGAACAGCTCCTTGACGCGCTCATCCGCCGTGCCTTCGAACGCCTTCTGCACCGCCTCGGTGACCGAGGCCGCCGTCAGATCGATGGGCATCGCATCTCTCCCGTCGGTTCGGGTCACACCGCGCTCCGTCACACCGGCATCAACGCCGTGGATCTGTTCGTGGACGGCCGGTTGCGCGTGACCTGACGGCCGTCATGAGGTGGGGAAGAGGGGCCAGCCCGACATCAGGCCACCGTCGAGTGTGAGCGTCTGGCCGGTGAGGTAGCCGGCCTTGCCGGAGCCCAGGTACTGCACGGCCGCCGCGATCTCCTCGGGGGCGCCCGGACGGCCCATCGGCAGTACGGAGTTGACGGCATCGCGTACGGCGTCGCTGCCGGTGGCGCGCTCGTACATCGCGGTCCGCGTGTAGCCGGGGGCCACCGCGTTGACGCGAATGCCGTGCTTGGCGCCCTCCAGGGCCGCGGTCTTGGTGATGCCGACGACGGCATGTTTGCTGCCCACGTACAGGGCGTAGTCGGGGTAGCCCATCAGGCCGTAGACGGAGCTGACGTTGATGATGCTGCCGCCGCCGTCCTGTGCCTGCATGGCTCGGAACTCGTGCTTCAGGCTGAGGAGGGTGCCCTTGACGTTGGTGTCGAAGGTGCCCTCGTACGCCTCGTCGGTCACCTCGGTGACCGGGGTGAGTCTGCCCTCGGTGCCGGCGTTGTTGAAGGCGACGTCGAGGCGTCCGAAGTGTTCCACCGCGCGGTCGACCAGGTTGCGGACCTCGGCGTCATGGCGCACGTCCGCCTTCACGAACAGGGGCCGGCCGCCGTTGCTCCGGAGTTCCTCGGCGAGTGCATCGCCTTCGTCCTGATGGCGACCGCTGACCACCACGTCCGCGCCGTCGCGGGCGTAGGTGAGGGCGGTTGCGCGACCGATCCCGGTGAGCGCGCCGGTGATGAGAACGACGGGAGCAGGCATGACGTGGTCCTTCGGTAGGGCCCCGCGGGGGTGAGGGCCGACGGCGTTGACGGCGGCGGCATCGGTCTCCGAACGGCGCGCACCCCCAGGGAAACGGCCATGGCAGTCTCCCTGCGAAAGCACCGCACGGCAGGCCCCTGGAACAGGAAGCCCGTTCTCCTACGCGATCAAGCCTACGTAGGTCCCTCTCTGCCGCCACCGCGCCTGATCCGCTCGGGCGGACATCCGAGATCACCGGGGGTGCGCCGGGGCAGCGACACGGGCCGGTGCCTGGCGCGCCGACAGTCCGTGCAGCTCGATCGGAGGCGGGGCTCGCCCGTGCGGCCCCGCGGGACACCCAAGTCCGGGCAGTGCTACCACTACGCCTACCGGCCCCCGCGCGACCACCCCACCGGCAGTCACCACAGGCACCCTGGCCGCCTCCGGCCTCGTCCCGCCTGCGACCGGAACACGCGTTCAGCCTCAGGCCGCCGCATGGGGAACCGGGACCATATGGTCGGTGAACCAGTCACGGGCCAGATCGGTGACCTTCTCCAGGGCACCGGATTCCTCGAAGAGGTGGGTGGCGCCGGGGACGACCGCGAGCCGGTTCTCGCAGCGCAACCGGGCTTGTGCCTCGCGATTGAGGTCGAGCACCAGTGGGTCGTGGCCCCCGACGACCAGCAGCGTGGGCGCCGTCACCGCCGGCAGCCGTGGACCGGCCAGGTCGGGCCTGCCGCCCCGCGAGACGACCGCGGCGATCCGCGCACCCCGCTCGGCGGCCGCCCACAACGCGGCTGCCGCGCCGGTGCTGGCGCCGAAGTACCCGACAGCGTGCCCTTCGGCCTCCGGCTGCCCGCGCAACCAGCCGGTGGCGTCCACCAGACGCCGGGCCAGCAGTCCGGTGTCGAACACGTTGGCCCGGTCGCTCTCTTCCTCCTCGGTGAGCAGGTCGAACAGCAGGGTGCCCAGCCCGGCCCGATTCAGTCCGGTGGCCACGAACCGGTTGCGCGGGCTGTGCCGACTGCTGCCACTGCCGTGCGCGAACACCACGACCCCGCTCGCGCCCTCGGGCACCGTCAACTGCCCACGCAGCACCACCACACCAGCCCGCACGTCCACCTCCCGATCCTCGGACACGGCGTGACGCGACGCAGTCCGGCGGGTGCTCACCGGGCGTGCGGCCGCCTCTTCCAGACAGGCGACCACCTCATCGTCGTCGACCTGGGAGAAGAGGGTGTAGAACTGTCCGACCGCAAAGAAGTTCCGCGGGGTGTGCAGGCATATCAGTTCGTCGGCCTCGCCGAGCCGTGCGGTCCAGCCGTGCGGTGCCACGGGGACGGCGAGCACGACCCGTGCAGCTCCGCGGGCGCGGGCAATCCGGCAGGCCGCGCGCGCCGTGGACCCCGTGGCCACCCCGTCATCGACCACCAGCACCGTACGGCCCTCCAGCCCGATCGGTTCCCGCCCACCCCGGAACCGCTGGGCACGGCTCTCCAGCACCTCCCGCTCACGGGCCTCGACCTCAGCCAGCTCATCCGGAGTGATGCGCGCCGCGCGGACCACGTCATCGTTGATCACGCGTACGCCGCCCTCGCCGATCGCTCCCATCCCCAGCTCCGGCTGGAGGGGCACGCCCAGCTTCCGCACCAGGCAGACATCCAGCGGCACGCCCAGCGCATCGGCGACCTCTGCGGCGACCGGAACCCCTCCGCGGGGCAGGCCGAGCACCACCACCTCAGCCCCCTTGAAGTGCGCCAGCCGGGCGGCCAGCTGCCGGCCGGCATCACGACGATCCATGAAGAACACGATCCGACCTCCTCATCCCGGAGGAACACGTGGGCGACGTGTGCGCCCCGTACCTCCATCCTCGCCCCTTCGCTGCTGCTTGTGGCGCAGGCGAGCACGCGTGAGGCCGTGCTCAACGGGACCTGTCCGGGGCCCACGGGCGCTTCGCGGCGAGGGTCTGCGCCTCTCGCCAGGGAGAGGCAGGCACGCAGCATGGAGGTATACCCGCATCGACCCTCCGGCGACCGGACCTGGGCGGACGGCTGCCGCGGCCCGTCCGACGGTGCCACGGTCACAGACCGCCGTGCCGCCCGGGGGCGGTGTTCATCAGCCATGCCACCGCGCGGCTGACGTCCGAGAGCGAGATGATTCCGACGAGCCTGCCGTGATCCACGACCAGGACCCGGTGTTCGGCGCCCGGTTCCATGCGCGGCAGCAGATCCGCGAGCGGCGCGTCCGGCTCCACGACGGTGGTCTGCGACAGCGGCACCATCACCGCGCTCACCGTCACGGCATGGGCCTCGGCCTGCGGCACCTTTCTGGCGCGGTCGAGGGTCGCCAGCCCGAGCGGGGCCCCGTCGTCGGTCACCGGGAACGCCGAATGCCGGTAGCGGTAGCGCGAACTGGTGAGGAAGCCGGCGACTGTGGTGCCGGCGGAAACCGTGAGAGGCTCGGGCGTCATAGCGTCCCGCACCGGGATACCGGCGAGTACGCCGCGCAGCTGGGCCTGCCGTCCTTCGGCGGTGGCAGCCGCGATGAGGAACCAGCCGATCAGTGTCAGCCATAGACCGCCGAACGCGCCGGTCCTCATGAACGCGATCAGCCCGAGCACCACGAGCAGCCACCCGAAGACCCGCCCCGCCGCAGTCGCGCCGGCCGTCGCCCGCAGCCGGTCTCCCGTGCGCCACCACAGGAACGCGCGCAGCAGCCTGCCCCCGTCGAGAGGGGCGGCAGGCAGCGCGTTGAAGGCGGCGAGCAGCACATTGATGCCTGCCAGCCACGCCACCATCTCCACCACGATCCCGGACACGGACGCCAGGCCGAGCAGCCAGGCCCCGAGGGTGAACAGCCCGCCCAGAAGGAGGCTGACGAGCGGGCCGACGCCGGCGATCCTCAGCTCCGCGCCGGGGCTGGACGCCTCGCCCTTGAGCCGGGCCGCTCCGCCCAGCAGCCACAGGACGATGTCGTCCACCTCGATCCCGTTGCGCCGGGCCACGACGGCGTGCGCCAGCTCATGTGCGAGGAGGGAAGCGAAGAAGACCACGGCAGTGCACAGGCCGGCGGCCCAGTACACCGCCCAGGCACGCCCTGGATACGTCTCCGGAAGGCGGCCCTGTGACAGGCCGAGCGCGATGATCCCGAAGATGAGCAGGACGCTCCAGTGCACGCCCACCCGGACCCCGGCGATCCGTCCCAGAACGAATGTCGCCCGCACCGCTCTCTCACCTGCTCAAACCGCCACCTGGCACGCCACCGCAGACCGGGCGCACGCCTCAGACGTCGCCGCGCGGATCCTCCTGGCTTCCAGTAAACGCTCGCTTCCAGTACACGCTCGGGCCCGCGGCTTCGCGCGCTGGAGAGGCAGGGAAGGCACGTCGAGGTGCGACCGCCTCCGTCCGGTCGCAGTGCCGCCGGGCACATGCCCTCGGCTGGCATGTCGAACAGGTCGGTTCCTAGACTGTGCTACGTGGTCCGGACCAATGAGGAGGTCGAGGCACTCCTTCAGGAGTACGCGGACCTCATCGCCATCACCGGAGGCGACGCGTTCAAAGCGCGGGCCTACGAAAAGGCCGCCCGCGCGATCGGCGGTCACCCCGCCGATGTCTCCCGCCTCGATGCCGCGGGCCTGCGGGAAATCCCGGGCGTGGGCAGGTCGATCGCCGAGAAGGTCATCGAGTATTTCCGCACCGGCAACGTCACGGTGGTGGAGGAGACGCGGGCACAGATACCCGCAGGGGTACGGCAGCTCATCACCATCCCCACGCTCGGCCCCAGGAAGGCGATGGCACTCTACGAGGATCTGCACATCTCCTCGGCCGGCGAGCTGGCCGACGCCATCAAGGCGGAGAAACTGCGCGACCTGAAGGGCTTCGGGGAGAAGACCGAGGAGAACATCCTGCACGGCATCGCCCTCATGCAGCAGGCGGGAGAGCGGGTCCTGCTGAGCACGGCCATGGAGCCCGCCGAGGACATCGTCACGGAACTCTCCCGGATCACCGGCTGTGAAAACTGCGCCTACGCCGGATCGCTGCGCCGCATGAAGGAAACCATCGGCGACATCGACATCCTCGTCGCCGCCGAACGGTCAGCATCCTTCATGGACGCGCTCACCGAACTGCCCTCCACCGCCGAGGTCATCGCACACGGCCGGAAGAAGACCTCGATCCGCACCACGAAGGGCCTCCAGGTCGACCTGCGCGTGGTGCAACCGGACTCGTGGGGCGCCGGCCTGCAGTACTTCACCGGCTCGAAGGCCCACAACATCCGCACCCGCACGATCGCCGTCCACCTGGGGCTGAAGCTCTCCGAGTACGGCCTGTTCGAAACCGACGGCGGAAAGCGGGTCGCCTCCCGGTCCGAGGACGAGGTGTACGCCAGGCTCGGCCTGCCCTGGATCCCACCCACGCTGCGCGAGGACCAGGGGGAGATCGAGGCCGGCCTGCGCGGCGAGCTGCCCGACGTGGTGACCGAACAGGACATCCGCGGTGACCTGCACACCCACACCGACCTCACCGACGGCCTCGCCCCGCTGGAGGAGATGGTGGCGGCGGCCGCCGAGCGCGGATACGCGTACTACGCGATCACCGACCATGCGCCGAACCTGTACATGCAGCGCATGACCGACGAGAAGATCCTCGCCCAGCGCGCACATGTGCGGTCACTGAACGGTCGGCGCCGCCGGATGCGGCTGCTGCACGGCACCGAGCTCAACATCGGCCCGGACGGGGAAGTGGACTGGCCCGGCGAGTTCCTCCAAGGCTTCGACATCTGCGTGGCCTCGGTGCACTCCCACTTCCACCTCAGCCGGGAGGCGATGACCCGGCGGATCGTACGTGCCTGCGAGAACCCCCACATCAACGTCATCGGCCACCCGACCACCCGTCTGATCGGCAAGCGCCAGGGCATCGACGCCGACCTCGACGCGGTGTTCGCCGCCTGCGCCCGCACAGGCACCGCGCTGGAGATCAACGCCCAGCCCGACCGCCTCGACCTGGGGGACGAGGACATCCTCCGGGCCAGGGGCCACGGAGCGAAGTTCGCCGTCAGCACCGATGCCCACTCGATTCCGCAGCTCGCGTACCTCCGCTACGGAATCGGCATGGCACAACGCGGGTGGCTCACCCCGGAAGATGTGATCAACACGTGGCCACTGCGGCGGCTGCGCCGATTCCTGCGCAAAGACCGGGCGGACTGATACACCCACGCGCCCCCACCCCCATGGCCGGTGCGCAGTGCCGGCCGGAGGGCCCGAAGACGCCGGGAGGAACACGCTGAGCAGGCGACTACTCAGTGATGCGCTCCCCGAAGATCAATCGCTGAGCCCGGCGACGCCTGAGGGCCACAGAAGGCGTGTGAGCCCGGGCTCGGCCCGGAAATGCCTCGGAGCAGCTGGTCAGAGGTGGGACATGAGGGAGGAAACACGAATAAAGACGTGCATCGGTCAACTCTGCCTGCGCGGCGGAGTATGGGGCGGACGGCAGGTCCTCTCGCCTCGCTGGATCGAGGTGGGTGGACCCGGCACGCGAGCTGGTGATCGCCTCGCGCTGGGGCGCGGAGGTCGAGCGCCTCCTGGCCGACGTGTCGGGGGCGGTGCCGCCGGTCCCTTGACGGCCACACCAAGGTGCGGCTGACGGGCATGCCCGAAGGCGCAGGTCCACGGGTTATCGACAGGGTGTCGCTCAACTACTGGGATTGCTCCGGTGCTTGGGTGAGGGTGTCACTGCGGCTGGTCGAGTGAGAGTTTTCTGGCGGGCGTTGGCGGCGGCTGGCGCTGTTGCGGTTCGCGAGGAGCTGGCCCGGCTGAAGCGGCAGAACCGGGAAAGCAGCAGACCATCGAGATCCTGAAAAAGTAGGAGACGGCAGCCTTCGGTGGCAGGTCGTGCGGGAAGTGGTCTCCCTGGCAGCCGGTTCTGCCCTGGTAAAGGGCCGCTTTGGCGATCTCCCGCACCCCGAAGCGGCCCTGATGTCCCGTCTGGGACGTCGGTCGGCCTTCCCTGCCGAGATCAACGGCTCGATCGGCGTCCACCGCTCATCGGACAAGTCGCTCTTGTAGGGCGTGCGGTCACTCACCCGGACGGCCCAGCAGGGCCAAGCTGCGCGACCGGCCCGGACCGCCCAAACCCGCACGATCAGGCAACCACAAGACCGTCATACTGTCTCAAAATGCCCACCTCTATCACATCCATGACATATATGGCAATATGATTAGTGGGCCTTCGGCTGGGAGGGCTCAGGCAGGGGAGAGGAGTGCATCATGATGGCCAAGCTGCTCGGCAAGCTGTGCTTCACACGCCACTACGGTGCGTACGGGGAGCACGATTGGACGTGACCGTACTGCCGGTGGGCACCCACCGGGCGCCCACCGGCTCCCCACCGCGCCACCAACGATATCGACCTGGGCAGGCACGAGAGTCAGGGACGATCTCATGGGCCGAATGCGTGAGCCTCCGCGGCTTCCCGAAGGCAGCTTCACGGCTTGGAGCCGTGACCGCTTGGCGCTGGCGCGCCGAGGCGCTGACGAGTGCGGGGACGTCTGGCAGCTGGAGCCGGGTGTCTACGTAGCCGCTACGTCCGAGCCGTGTGAAGCAGTCCTGCGCCGCGGGCAGGACTTCCCCAAGGTGCCCTCGCCTCTCTTCCCGCCGTTGAAGCGGTCGAGCGGTGCGCTGACGCCTGAGGAGCGTGCGCACGCTCACGCCGCTCGCATGCGCGGACTACGCCCGCAGGCGGTTGCGGCCCGGATCGGTGAGATTGCGCCCAGGGCCGCTCAATTCGCCGACCAGTGGCCCATGGGCCAAGACGTCGAGGTTCTGCCCCTGGTCCGGCGTGCCCTGGCAGAGATCGGCGTGCGCTACCTCTTCTCCGAAGACGCTCCCGCCCTGCTGCCCTTTGCCTCACAGCTCTTCTTGGCCCGGGAGGTGCTCGTACGCCCCTCGCGCTGGGTATGGCCGCGCTGGGTCCCCACACCGGCACGGCGGTTCCGCACACGGCAGCAAGTCGCCTTCATCAATGCATTGCGGCCCATCGTCCGCCGGCGCCGTTCATCGGGCCGGCCCGGTGACGACGTGCTGGGACAAATGCTCCGACCCTCCTCCCGCTACGGCCTACTGCCAGAAGAGGCCGTCCTCGACACTCTCCCCGGAATCACCGTCGCCACCTTCGAAACACCTTCCCGGGCCGCCGGGTGGATTCTGCTCCACCTGGCCCGGCACCCCCAGGCAGCGGGTCGCGTCGCGGCCGAAGCCGGCTTGCTGCCCGCGGACCCGGCCGCGACGACCAGCACCCACCTCGACAGCCTGCGATACACCCAGGCACTGGTACGCGAGGTGCTTCGCCTGTACCCCCCGAGCTGGCTGCTGACCCGGCGCACCACGCGAGAGACCCAGCTCGCCGACTACACCATCGGCGCTGGGTCCACCGTTCTCGTCTGCCCCTACACCGCCCACCGCGATGCACGAGCACACTCCGAGCCGGATCAGTTCCAGCCCGAGCGCTGGCTCGATGATTCGGGCTCGCCGGCGAAACCCGGAGTCTTCCTCTCCTTCGGGACCGGGCCGCATGGCTGCGAAGGAGCCGCTCTGGCCATGGCGATGCTGACGCTCCTGACAGCGCAGACCGCCCACCGCTACCACTTGAGCGAGCCGCCCGGACCGGAACCCAGCTACCAGGTCACCACCTTCGAAGGTCTCGCAACTGCCGGCTTGCGCCTGCGTGCCACCTTGCGAAGCTAGCGTTCCCTCCTGGAGCAATACCGGCGAGCCCCCTCACTGCGGATCCGATCTGGTCGCCCGTCCGCTGCCGGTCCAGGCGCCTTTGTCGCGCAACGCCTGGTGGGTGGTGCGGAACCGGGAGCGGTGGATCTTCAACGGGTGGCAGTCCTGCGTGAGCACCTGGTGTCGCCTCACCCATCGCTGGATGGCCGCCCGTGCACCAGAGCCTGAGTGGCCGACCCGCCGTCGGCCCTCGGAATTCCTCGACCCGCCCCGCGCCCCGCCCGCATCGCTGAGTACATTTCAGATCGTCCCCAAGTCCCTTGGAAAGGACTGTTCATGAGTCGATTCCTGATGCGACGAGCGCTGGTCGCGTGCACCGCGGCGGGCGCGCTGTGTGCCTCGTCCACAGTTGCCGCCCCGGCAGCTCAGGCCGCCACACTCCCCGTCGGCATCAACGCCCCCTACCTGTACCTCGGTTGGGGGCACCCGCAGAACCCCGTCGGTGTCATGAAAGCCACGGGCATCAAGCAGTTCACCCTGTCGTTCATCACCTCCGGCGGTACGTGCAACCCGAAGTGGGACGGCTCCCGCCCCCTGCAGGGAGGGGCGGAGGAGAAGGCCATCAAGAACATCCGCGCGGCAGGCGGCGACGTCGTCGCCTCCTTCGGCGGGTGGAGCGGCAACAAGCTCGGCATCTCCTGCACCACGCCCACCGCACTGGCCCACGCCTACCAGAAGGTGATCAGCGCCTACCGGCTCAAGGCAATCGACATCAACGTCGAGCACACGGAGGACGACAAACCCGTCGTCCGCCAGCGCATCGTCGACGCGCTGAAGAAGGTCAAGGCGGCCAACCCCTCCCTGAAGGTCTACATCACCTTCAGCGGCCGGTCCGACGGGCCCGTCCTCGCCATCCGCGACCTCATCAAGCGGGCCGGGGCGGCGCGCCTTCCGGTGACCGGGTGGAACATCATGGCCTTCAACTTCGCCACCCCCCACACCATGGGCACCACCACCATGAAGTCCGCCGACGGCCTGAAGAACGTCGTCGCCGCCGCGTACGGCCTGAAATCCGACGCCGCCTACCGCCGCATCGGCATCTCGACGATGAACGGCAAGACGGACATGAAGGGGCAGACCATCAGCGTCCGCAACTTCCGTACGATGCTCGGCTACGCCCAGCGGCACCACCTCGCCCGGTTCACCTTCTGGTCGGTCAACCGCGACCGCTCCTGCACCCCCGGCTCTGACGCGGACTCGTGCAGCGGGGTCAAGCAGGCACAGTACGACTACACCAAGGTGGTGGCGCGCTACCACGGCTGACCCGCAGAGGTCCGCCTGACTCCTCCTGGGGCCGGCGATGCGGCGCGCTCCGCGCTTCCTCGCCGGCCTCCCGGAATCTCTTCGCGCTCTCGGTGTCCACGGCCGACTGGACGCGGAAGAGCTGCTGTTCGAGCGCGTCCCCCTCGCGCCGGAAGAGATCGATGCCCTTCTCGTCCGGTTGGCCGACCTGTTTCCGGACCGAGGGGTGTTGCCGGGGAAGGGTGGGGGCTATGCGTGGGTCTGCCGCGGCGGAAGCTCGTGCTACGTCACCGCCCCGGATCGAGTGACCAGCACCACACCGCTGGGTCGAAATGTCACTTTGTGTTAATCTCCGATGTTTGGGCGGTCGTGACGGCTGGCGACTCCGTCCGTGCGGTTCCCCCTGTTCGTCAGCTGCTCGTTGTTCCTGCCGGGCCTTCCTCGGTACGTTCCCCATGCGGAAGGCTCTTCATGAATCACCCGGACCGTCTCGGCATCTCGCACGGCGACCTCGCCCGGCCGGTGACCCTCACCCCGACGGTGTCCCCGGTCGCCTTCGCCGACATGGAACTTCCGGCCGAGGTGCTGCGCACGCTCACCGATCTCGGCGTGCGCGAGCCTTTCCCGATCCAGGCAGCCACGCTGCCCAACGCCCTCGCCGGACGCGATGTCCTGGGGCGCGGGCGCACGGGATCGGGTAAGACGCTCGCCTTCGGCCTGCCGCTGCTCGCGCGGACGGCCGGGCGGCGCGCGGAGCCGAAGCAGCCCCTCGCCCTGATCCTGGTGCCTACCCGGGAGCTGGCCCAACAGGTAACCGAGGCGCTGGCGCCGTATGCCGGCGCGCTCCGCCTGAGGATGGCCACGGTCGTGGGCGGCATGTCGATCGGCCGGCAGGCCGCTGCGCTGCGCGACGGGGCCGAGGTCGTTGTCGCCACGCCCGGCCGCCTGCACGACCTCATCGAGCGCGGGGCCTGCCGCCTGGGACGGGTGCGGATCACCGTCCTCGACGAGGCCGATCAGATGTGTGACATGGGCTTCCTGCCGCAAGTCACCGAGGTGCTCGACCAGGTGCACCACGACGGCCAGCGGATGCTGTTCTCGGCCACCCTGGACCGCGACGTCGACCAGCTGGTCCACCGCTACCTCCACGACCCGGTCGTCCACTCGGTCGACCCGTCCGCGGGCGCGGTCACGACGATGGACCACCATGTGCTGGTCGTCCACGGCCCCGACCGGTACGCCGTCACCACGGAGATCGCCGCCCGCGACGGCCGCGTACTGCTGTTCCTGGACACCAAGCACGCCGTCGACCAGCTCACCCGGCATCTGCGGGCCAGCGGGGTGCACGCCGCGGCCCTGCACAGCGGCAAGTCCCAGCCGCAGCGCACACGGACCCTGGCACAGTTCAAGAACGGCCAGGTCACCGTCCTGGTGGCGACCAATGTCGCGGCCCGTGGCCTGCACGTCGACGACCTCGATCTCGTGGTGAACGTCGACCCGCCCACCGACCCCAAGGACTATCTGCACCGTGCGGGCCGCACCGCCCGGGCCGGAGAGTCCGGCAGCGTCGTCACGCTGGTGCTGTCGGGCCAGCGCCGGGAGGTGAACCGGCTGATGGCCGAGGCCGGCATCGAGCCGACGATCACCAAGGTGCGCTCGGGCGAGGCGGAGCTGAGTCGGATCACCGGGGCCAAGGCCCCCTCCGGCATCCCGCTCGACGGCGGGCCCGCCGCATCCCGACCCAAGAACGCCAACGCTCCCTTCCGCGGCCTGGGCACCAGCAAGGACGCCTCCCGCGGCACCGGCGGCAAGTCCCGCAAGGCGAACGAGGCCCGCAAGCTCGCCGAGGCCCGCAAGGCGGCCCGAGTGCGGCGCGGCGCCTGAGACCACTGCCCCGGCAGTCGCAGATTCCTGGACCCGGTCGGGGCCGTCAACCCCGGAAGGCCGGTCTCTGGCCGGCGTTCCTCACTCGCCCCGGGGCTGCTGCGCAGCGACCCCGGGGCGCTCCTGCGCCGGTAGAAGGTGCCGTCAACGGCGCCGGCCTCTGCCGGGAGTGGTCATGGTGGCGGCCCACACGGCCGTGACCGAGGTGTTGAGCAGGCGGCCGGCGGTGTCGCGGGCCGCCTCGGCGTCGCCGCGACTGATGGCGCGGGCGATCTCTTCCAGGTCGGCGGGGCGCCGCGACTCCTCGCGCAGCACCCGGTTGTGAACGTGGGTGTGCCAGGCGCGGGCGGTACCGCCGTAGCCGCTCGCGCTGCACAGACCGGCGAAGACCGGAGTGTGCAGGGTCTCGCCGGGGGCAAGCCGCCGATCCAGGTGGTGCGGCCGACGGGGTCGCCGTGTACGGTGATCCGCCAACTGCCGCTCCAGGAAAGGGTGATGGACCACACCTCGCCGTGCTTCTCGGCGGCGGTGCCGTCGTCCATGGCGGCCAAGGGCTCGTGTGATGGCTGATGAGGCCGTGGCCCGGGACCCGTACCGACCTGCTCCTCGACCCCACCGCACCCGGAGGCTCCATGAGAACCGTCAGATCCGTCACCCGTGGCATCCCGGCGTTGCTCGTCGCCGCCGTGCTGCTGGTCACGGCCGTTCCCGGAGCCGTCGCCGCTCCGGACTCCGTTCCCGCCTCGGCTCCTGCCGCGTTGACGGGCGACGACCTCGCGACCTCGTGGACCGGCCCGCTCAGCACCCGGGGCCGGTACATCGTCGACGCCAACGGCGACCGCTTCAAGCTCAGGTCCGGCAACTGGGCGGGAGCCCAGGGGACGTACGTGGGCAGCGGCGACGTCGGCGACGTGGCGAACCACCAGGCGCACCAGAAGTCGAACAACATTCCGCTCGGCCTGGACCGCACCCCGATCGGCCAGATCATGGCCGACTTCCACAGCCTCGGCATCAACAGCATCCGGCTGCCGTTCGCCAACGCACTGGTGCACGACACGTCCGTGGTGCCGGACACCGCGGTCGCGGCCAACTCCCAGCTCAAGGGGAAGACGCCGCTGGAAGTGTTCGACGCCGTCATCGCGGCGCTGACCGCCGACGGCTTCGCGGTGATCCTCAACAACCACACCACCAGCTACCGCTTCTGCTGCGGCCTGGACGGCAACGAGCGCTGGAACAGCGGACAGTCGACCCAACAGTGGATCGACGACTGGGTGTTCATGACCAAGCGCTACCAGGCCAACAAGCGCGTGGTCGGTGCCGACCTGCGCAACGAGGTCCGCCGTGACACCTGGGACGACGCCAACTGGGGCTTGGGCGACGGGCACGACGAGTACACCGCCTTCGAGCAGGCCGGCAACAAGATCCTCCAGGCCGACCCCGACATGCTGATCATCATGGAGGGCATCAACTGGCAGGGCATCCCCGCTGCCCCCTTCCCCCACCAGCGTCCGGGCCTCAAGCCGGTCCGCACTCTCTCCCACACACTGATCGACTCGAACAAGCTGGTCTACGCGGTGCACTTCTACGGCTACACCGGCCCGGCCAACACCGGTGCGGGCAGTGGCCCGGGATCGACCGACGACCCGCGCTACCAGGACTTCACCCCCGAGAAGCTCGCCCAGGTCGTGAACGACGAGGGCCTGTTCGTCACCGACGAGGGGAAGCACTTCACCGCCCCGGTCTGGGTCAGCGAGTTCGGCGCCGCCGGGCGCGGCTCCACCGACGCCAAGGAGAAGACCTGGTTCAAGAACTTCACCGACATCCTGGTGAAGAACGACACCGACTTCGCCCAGTGGCCGCTGGTGGGCTGGAGCGACGACAAGGGCACGCCGAACGACAACTGGGCGCTGATCTCGTACGACGCATCCGGAAACAGGCTCAGCGTCGAGGACGACGGTGACTGGCGGGCCACCGACTGGAACAAGCTGGTCAACGCCCCCGCCAAGAGCGGCCCCATCGCCCCGGTCAACCACTGGAACATCGTCTACATCGATCACGGCGACTGGAACCTCTCCCGCACCATGCTCGCCAAGGCGGACTGGAGCCCGGGCAACTCCAAGGGCAACTGCCCCGACACCGAGCGTCTGATCGGACTCAGCCGCAGCTACGGCCGCGGCCTGTGCACCGACATCGCCGAGCCGCTCAAGGCAGCGGGTGACTGGGAGATGGTCAACGACGAGCGCTACGTCCAGCAGGGCGACTGGGCCAACGGCTACAACAAGCTCCAGTGCCCGGTCAACAGCTTCGCGGTCGGTTACAGCATGAACGGCCCCGCCATGGTCTCCCTGCTCTGCGCACCCTCCGCCACCCCGCTGCCCACCAAGGGCCGCAGCGTGTGGTTCGACCAGGGCGACAACCGCCCCGCCACCGGCGGCGCCAAGGGCAGTGACTGGGCCGAGAACGACTACAAGGGCCAGTGTGCCGACAACGAGTACGTCGCCGGTGTCGCCATGACCTGGAAGTCGCTCCAGCGCGGCCGCCCCGACGCCCTGCTGTGCCGCCCCCTCACCTGAGCCACCCCGCACCGACTGGCCGTACCCGGCATTGCCCGCGCTGGAAGACGCCTGCCAGATCGCGCCGCGCGATGCGCGCAAGATGTCGAAGTGGTTCTTCGAGCGGCTTTCGGCCGGTCTCGTTGCGGAGTCGGGTGGTGGTCTTGTCGTGGTAGCCGAGCGCGTCCGCGGCGACGGGGCGGGCAGTTCGAGGGGTGCCTCCCCAACTCATCGACAAGTGACTTCACCACTGCTCGACACAGCCAGACGGGCGATAACCTTGAGCGCCCCGGGGGAGTGGGCCGGCCGACTCAGGGGGAACGAAGAGTGGCGGAAGACAGACGGGCTCCGGTCCTGGTCGGTCGGCAGCGGGAGACGGAGGTGCTCACCGCTGCCCTGGTCCAGGCGGAGGACGGCGCGAGCGGGTCCACGGTGCTGCTGCGCGGCGAAGCCGGCGTGGGCAAGAGCACGCTGCTGGCCTGGGCGTGAGCGCGCTCGTCGCCCAGCTGGCCGTCGGACGAGCGGCGGACGGACCGGCCGGCCCGAACGAGCACCTGGTCCGACGGGTGCGGGAGTACATCGACCACCATCTGGGCGACCCGGAGCTGACGCCCGAGCGGATCGCGGGTGCCCACCACATCTCGGTGAGGTACCTGCACCGGCTGTTCGAGGGCGAGGACGTGACGGTGGGCCGGCTCATCCAGCAGCGCCGCCTGGAGGCGTGCGCCCGCGAGCTGGGCCGCAGCGGCCGTACGGCGCCGACCGTGTCGGCCGTCGCCCAGCGGTGGGGCTTCGTCGACCCGGCACACTTCAGCCGGGCCTTCCGCGCCGCGTACGGCGTCCCGCCGCACGCGTGGCGCGCGCGGCGGTCCGAGGGACCCCGCTGACGAGTCGCCGAACCGCCCGCCGGCGGCCGCAAGCCGAGCCCTCCGCGGCGGTCTTCCTTCCCGGTCCCGGCCGACCGCTCGGCGACGCGGCCTGCCACGGCCGGCCGGTCCGGAGGTTCGCCTCGGGCACCGCCGAGGCCGGTCAGAGCGCCGTGCGCGGTGCCTTCTGCTCGGCACGTCCTGCCCCACCGGCGCCGCCCGGGCCGCGCTGACCCAGGCCGACACCGTGCACGTCGCCCTGCACCACCGCTCCTGGCGAGCCCCGGCTCCCGGTGAGCCCCGACCGAGAATCCTGCGAGGAGCGCTGATGTCCGTCGGTCTCGACACCGCCGAAGTACCGCCCGCCGATCGGGCCGAGTACTGGCACCAGGCCGTCTCCGGTACCTTCATCCCGCTGGACGTGTCTCTGCTCGAAGCCGCGCCCTCGCCCGCGTCCCTCACCAGCCACCGCCTGGGCACCACACAGGTCTCCCTGGTCCGGGCCGGACCGCAGCGGGTCGAGCGCAGCGGGAGGCTGATCGCCCGCGGCGGGGAGGACCACCTCACGCTGGCGCTCCAGCACCGCGGCACCGCGCGGCTGGTCCAGGCAGGCCGCCAGGTGGAGCTGCGGCCGGGTACCTTCGCGGTCTCCGACGCCGGACAGCCGTTCACCAAGGAACTGGCGGAGCCCTTCGTCTTCACGGCCTTCCACTGGCCCCGGTCGGCCGTGGGCGTCTCGGAGGAGGATCTGCGGGTGCTCACCGCGACGGCCTTCGAGACCGGCAGCGGCACCGCCCGGCTGGTGGCCGCCTACGTGGAACACCTCTCCCGGGCGGCCGACTCGCTGGAGCCGTGCCTGGCCGGCCGGCTCGCCACCACGGCCCTGGACCTGCTCGCGGTGCTCGCCCACGAACGCCGCGGCCGGCCGGTCCCGGAGGCGCCCGAGATGGCCCTCGCGACCCTGGCGCGGGTGAAGGACCACATCCTGCGGCACCTGGGCGACCCGGACCTGACGCCGGAACGCATCGCGGCCGCCCACCACGTCTCGGTGCGATATCTGCACAAGCTCTTCCGTTTCGAGGGCGTGACGGTGGCCCGCTGGATCCAGCGCCGGCGGCTGGACACGTGCCGGCGGGATCTCGCCCGTCCGGCGGCGGGGCGGGCGAGCGTGGCCGCGGTAGCGGGCCGCTGGGGCTTCGTGAGCGCCAGTCACTTCAGCCGCGCGTTCCGGGCCGCCTACGGGGTCTCCCCGCGTGAGTGGCAGGCAAGCGAGGGGGCGGGCCGCCCGCCGGGGAGGAGCGCGACCCGCCTCGGTGCCGGTCACCGATCGGCGTGGATCTCCGCGACATAGCCGCCCGGGAACTGCATCATCGCGCGGTCACCAGCCAGCCGGTGCGCTCGGTGCCGAACGGGTACGGGACGGGCGTGGTGTAGTCGAACACCGACAGCGTGCCCACCGGGGAGAGCACCAGCTCGGACAGCGTCCGGCTGGGCGTGGGTGTCACCTGGGTCGCGGTCGGCCCGATCGTGGTGCCGCCGAAGGTGGCCACCCAACTGGCCACGAACGCCTGCTCCGTGCCCGGCGTCACGTAGACGTGGGTGGAGTCGTACTGCGGGCCGACGGCGAACTGCCGGTGCGAGCCCGGCGGCCTCGTCGGGGTGCTCTGGGCCACCGAGGCGGTGGGGATCGCCGTCAGCGTGACGATCAGCGCCGCCAACGGGACCACCCGGCGGGCCAAGCGGTGCTTCATGAGGGACCTCCCGGTCGTCGTCGCGCCCCGGCTTGCGCTGTGCCGGCGGTCGCGCGCGTGTCTGTCGCTGGGCGGAGGAGTTGGTCGGTGGTGGGGCGGCGGAGGTACTCAGGTCGTCGGCGGGGCCCAGTGGGCGTCGGGGGCCGAGACCCGGTGGGCGGTGACCGAGGTGACCAGGAGCAGCAGTGCGACCAGCCCGAGGGCCAGGGGGAGCCGCCCGTGCAGGACCAGCGCCGCGCCCGCGACGCCGCCGAGCAGCATCGCCAGCGCGGAGAGGATCCGTCGCCCCTGGCGCGGTGCAGCAGCCCCGGCCGGTGCCGAGTCGGCGGCGAGGCCGGTCAGGGTGAGGGTGAGCACGGTGGTGGTCAGGTCGGGCACGCCGAGCCGACGGGCCACGGAGTTCTGCAGGCCCATGCCCAGGCCCAGCAGGACGATCAAGGCGTAGTGGGCATCCCCGTCCGCGACCGCAGCGGTGGCGGCCGCCACGGCCGTCAGGAACGTCTGGACGCAGGTGGCCATGGCCAGCAGGCGCCCGCGGTGGGCCGCCATCCTGTTGCCCAGCCGTCCGCCGGCGAGCGCACCGGTGAGGAAGGACGCCAGCGAGACGAGCGAAGCCGTGACCGACAGACCTGCGGCTCCCGCCAGGGCGAAACCCAGGAAGACCACGTTGCCGGTCATGTTCGCCACGAACACGTGTCCGAGGCCGAGGTAGCTCACCGCGTCCACCACCCCGGTGGCCACGGTCAGCAGCAGCATCAGCGGCGGCAGCGGGCCGTGCCGGTCCGTCCGCGGCGGGACGAGCGTCCGGAGGGCATCAGTCAGCAGGGCACGCAACGGCTGTTCCTTCCTGGGGCGTCGGCGGACGGTGCAGGACCGCCCGGCTGAGGAGCCCGCTCGACGGGCCGAGCACGAGGGCCACGAGCGACAGCCACATCGGCCAGGCGGTCAGGCCGACCGTGTGGTCGGCGGACCAACGGCCCGGCCCGGTGAGGGCGAGTGCTCCCGACACGACGACCAGCACGAGCGGGTACTCGTAGCCGTCGTCCTGCACCCAGAGCCCGTGCGGCAGTTTGACGGTGGCCGCCACCGTCATCACGCCCATGGCGACCATGGCCGCCAGCGGGGTGAGCGCGCCCAGGGCCAGGAGCAGGCCCGAACCGATCTGCCCGGTGCCTGCGGCGAGGGCGGTGAGCGGCCCGCCGCGGAACCCGTCGTGCCGGAACTCCTCCGTCCCGCCGACGAGGCCGTGGCCCCCGAGGCGGTAGCTCACCTTCTGCACTCCGTGCCCGGCGATGAGCAGGCCCACCACCACCCGGAGGATCAGCAGTCCGGTGTCCATCGTCCTGTTCCCGTCCCTGGTTCCTGTCCCTGATGCGGAGTCGGCGCGCGGGCCGGGTCAGCCCGCGGCGTGTTCGCCGATGACAGCCTGCGCGTAGACGACTCCCAGGCCGTACGCGTCGGCGTGTTCCTTGACGATCTCCGTGACGGCGCCGTAGGTCTCCGTACGGGCCCAGTCGCGCTGGAGCTCCAGCAGCACCTGCAACCAGGTGACGGGCACGGCGCCGGCCTGCGTCATCCGCTGGATGGCGTGCTCGTGGGCCTTCGGGGAGACGCCGCCGGAGGCGTCGGTGACGACGTGGACGTCATAGCCCTGGTCGATCATGGACAGCACGGGCAGGACCAGGCACACCTCGGTCCACAGCCCTGCGATGACGACCCTACCGCGGCCGGTGGCCCTGACCGCCTCGACGAGGGCCGCGTCCTCCCAGGCGTTCATCGAGGTGCGGTCGATGGGCTCGGCGTCGGGGAACACCGCCCCGAGCTGCGGAAGGATCGGTCCGGAGAAGGACTCGGCGGCCACAGTGGTCAGGATCGCCGGCACGTCGAAGGCCCTGGCGGCCTTGGCGAGGCCGACGGTGGCGTTGATGATCGCGGTCCGGTCGCCGCTGCCGGTGCCGGTGCCGAAGAACATCTGCGGCTGGTGGTCCACGAACAGCATCACGGCGTTGTCCGGGGTGAGCAGGTCCGGGCTCGGAACGGCGCTGACCTGGGTGAGGTCGACCATGACGGGTTCCCTTCGGTTTCTCGGTTGACCCTTCGCACGGTGGTCCGTGGAAGAAGTAAGGGGCAGGCGGCACGGCGTGCCTCGGATACGCCTCAGAGGAGGAAACAGGGATCGAAGGGCAAAGAGCGATCCACCATCAGGCCGCGGTCGGCGCGCCAACGGCGATGCGTCTCCGACTCACTGACGGCCTGCCCGAGCAGCTCCGCCTGCCGGACGCCCGCGCCCGGGGCCCGGCCGGGGGCCTGGTAGCCGCCGAAGTGGGCGACCGGGCTCCATCCGGGGCTGACCGCCGGCAGCTCCTCGTCCATTCCCTCGTACTCGGCCGCCGCGTGGACGATCCGGCCGCCGACGACCGTCAGCAGGGACTCGATGTGCGGGATGTCAGGCTCGGGCACGGTGAAGTAGTCGTCGGACAGAACGGCCAGGTCGCCGTAACAGCCCGGTCGCAGCACGCCCTTGACGTCCTGCTCGCCGGTCAGCGCCGCGCCCGCAGCGGTGTACATCGCGAGCGCGGTCTCCCGCTCCACCCGGTTCTGCGGCGGCCGCATCGTCAGGCCGCCGACCGTACGGCCGGAGACCAGCCAGTGCAGGGCGACCCAGGGGTTGTAGGAGGACACCCGGGTGGCGTCGGTGCCGGTGGCCACGGTCAGCCCGCGCTCCCACATCGCGCGGATCGGCGGGGCTTCCGCGGCGGCCCCGAGGCCGTACCGGCGGGTGAACATCTCACCCTGGAAGGACAGCCGGTTCTGCACGGACAGTGAGCCGCCGAGCGCCGCGATGCGGTCGAGACTGTCCGGTGAGACGGTCTCCGCGTGGTCGAAGAGCCACCGGCTCCCGGCGGGGAAGAGCCCCTCGGCGGCGAGCTTCTCGAACACCGCCAGGTCGCGGCGGATCGTCTCGTCGTAGGTCGCGTGCAGCCGGAAGCCCCAGCCGTGTTCCATGAGCAGCCGGACGGCCTTCTCGAACTCGCCCTCGTAGGCGGTGAGTTCGGGTCCCGGCTCGGCGAAGTTCTCGAATTCGGCGGCAGCCCAGGTCAGGTTCTCGCCGGCGCCGTTCAGCCGCAGCCACTCGTCGCCGTCCCCGGGGCGGACCGTTTCGACCCAGCGGGTGAGGTCGTCGAGTTCCTGGCCCGGGGTCTGCGGGAACAGGCGGTAGGCGATGCGCAGCGAGAGTTGACCGTCCCGGGCGAGCTCGGTCACCGTGCCGTAGTTCTCGGGAAAGCTCTGGAATCCGCCTGCGGCGTCGATCGCGGAGGTCAGCCCGAAGCGATTGAGTTCACGCAGGAAGTGCCGGGTGGACGTCGTGCGGTCCTCGCCCTCCAACATCGGGGCCTTGGCGAGCGTGGAATAGAGGATCAGGGCGCTCGGGGCGGCCAGCAGCATCCCGTTGGGCTCACCGTTCCGGCCCCGGACGATCTGGCCGCCACTCGGGTCGGGGGTGCTCCTGGTATAGCCGGCGGCCTTCAGCGCGGCGCGGTTGAGGATCGCCGACTGGTAGAGATGGAGAACGAACACCGGGGTGTCCGGCGCAGCCTCGTTCAATTCGGTGGGCGTCGGGAGTCGCCGCTCGGCGAACTGCTCGGACGACCAGCCGCCGACGACGCGCACCCACTGCCCCTTGGGGGTGCGGGCGGCCTGGTCCCGCAGCATCGCCAGGGCTTGGCGTAGCGAGGTCACGCCGTCCCAGCGCAGTTCCAGGACGTAGTGGAGACCGCCCCGGATCACGTGCAGATGCGAGTCGTTGAGACCGGGCACCATACGCCGGCCGAGCGCGTCGACCACGGTGGTGGACGGTCCGACGACCGGGGCGACGTCCGCGTCGTCCCCCACGGCCGTGATCAGGCCGCCGCGGATGGCGAGGGCGCCGGCCTGCGGGCGGCGTCTCCGGTGAAGATCTTCGCGTTGCGGACGACGACGTCAGCGCCGTTCTCGATGGCGCGGGGAACCAGCCCGCCGACCGGTATTGCAGGCACCTCGACAGCCTCCTGTGACGGGGTTCGGGTCGCATGCGGTGGAACGGCGACCAGGACGGTCGAGCGGGCCGGTTACCGGGCGGCCCGCTCGCACACACGGCAGAACGTTAGATCCGCCGCCGGTACCGGACTTGGCTCACAGCGCACCGCTTCAGGTCCGACAGTGCACCTGTTGGCAGACTGCCTCCGGACGGTGTGAAGCCCCGCCCCCCCCGCATCCGGCAGGATCGGGGGAGTACCGGGCTTCGGTTCGGGACGGCCGCGCCGCCGTTTCGGTCACTCGGTCACTCCGCCGGGAAAGCCGGCAGCGCCGGGTTCACCTCCCCGGCGCGGGCCGCAGCCGGTCTTCGGCACGCCCTCGCTCTCGACGCACTCGATGGAGGCCGGCGCCCGGCACGGCACAGTTCTGACGGACGGGCGGACAGCCGCCGTGGTCCGGACAGCCCGGCACCTCGATGCCGGCGACGTAGCGGCCTCGGCGGCCGGTCAGCAGCCGTTCATCCTCATGCCTGGTCCCTTGCTCCACGACTGCTGCCTCTGCGACTCGTGCTGCGCACAGGAACGATGAGCGCCCGCCAGCCGGGCACGAGCGCGAACGGTCCCTACCGGCTGTGAGGCGGGCGATCGTCTCCTTATCGCCAAGATTGATGGGCATCTGGTCCAGGAATTGGCGAGCGGCCTTCCTATTGGCGTACGGCCAGTCGGTGGTGAAGAGAATCCGGTCGATCCCGAGCACGCCTTGAGCCGATCACGGTCGAGGCAAGGCAGGCAGATTCTCTGCAAGGTTGGGGGTAGCTCAGCTCGAATTCTGCCCGCGATGCTGCGCACGACCGTACCCAAGAGACGGCGAAGGGCGACCGGGGATGACCGGAGTCTCGCCGTCGCACCCCACTGACCGGGACAGACAGCTCGGTCGCCGACTACGCCGACTACGCCGACTCTGCACCCGGCTCGGCCCCATGGCGCCCAAGTTCGGGCAGCCCTCTCCACCCGCTCCGACTGGCTCCCCCTGGGGCGCCCTGGACGAACTACGCGTCCTCCAGAACAATGGTCGTTCGATGCCCAGCACCGTCAGATGCCAACCGGAGAGCGCCTGCGGCAGACGCCTCACGGACGTCTTCGGCTCCTTTGCCCCGACCCCGTGGCGAGCGCTTCCCTAGCCCAGATGCACCGCGCGACCCTGAAGGACGGCACCCCCCGTAGTGGTGGAGGTGGTAAAGGCGGTGTCCCCACCGCACTGCGGACGTCAACGAGGTTCTCCGCCGCTTCGCCGCCTCCTTCACCCCCCCTGCAACTGAGGACCAATCGCCTCACCCACAAGAGGCTCCAGTACTTCCGGGACACACTTCACGGTGCCAACACGCGGGCGACCACGGCCCTGGCCAACTGGATGCGGACGCACGGTGGATATCTGCCGGAGCTCCACGCCTTCCTGCTCTCGGCCGTCCACACGGACAAGGGTGTCGCGTTCGTCCTGGAAGCCCGTGACCGCTCACTCGACACAATGCGGCAGATGGGCCACTTCACCAGCTGACACATCCCTCACGCTCGGGAGACCTCGATGACCAACGACCCATCCGTGCACCACACCGTCCCGTCGTCACTGGGCGTCGGCCGGCTCTATGACGAGCAAACCGAGATCGTGCAAACGGAGATCGTGGACGGCGCGGCCGTCGACGGCAACATCCACGTCGGCTACTGGGACAGCGCCACAGACGACCGCTCGCTCAACCAAGCCACCGACCGACTCACCGACCTCGTGGCGGGGCGGCTGGCTGCCGCACCCGGCCAGCGCCTGCTGGACGTCGGCTGCGGAACCGGACGGCCTGCCCTGCGCATCGCCCGGGCCACCGGCGCCCGTGTGTCAGGAATCTCGGTCAGCAACCAGGACATCGACCTTGCTCGAACCCGGGCGGACGCCACCGCGCTCGCCGACCGAGTGGACTTCCGGTACGCGGACGCCTGCGCACTGCCCTTCGATGTCGCGTCCTTCGACGGTGCCTGGGCGATCGAGTCCATGATGCACATCAGCGACCGGACCATTGCCCTCACCGAGATCGCCCGGACCCTGCGACCGGGTAGCCCGCTGGTCATCACCGATGTGCTGCTTCGGTCGCCGGTGACCGGGGATACCGCGGATCTGGTCCGCCAGACGTGCCGGGCGTTCCAGTCCCCCTCGCTGCCCGAACCGGCGGAGCTCCGCACGTCCCTCGACCGCGCCGGTCTGGAGGTGGTGGAGTTCCACGACATCGGAGAGCACGTCCGGCGCACCTACCAGGCGTTCGCCGATGCCTTCGACGATGTTGCACCCTCCGTCGATGACCCCCATTACGAGTTCTTCCACTCCACCCGCTCCCTTCCCCGGTTCGGTGCGCTCCCACAGATCGGCTATGCCTTCCTGGTCGCCCGCCGCCGGTGAACGAAGGACTTGCCCGGGGGAGTGGGAGTGGGAGTGGCACCACAGGACCCTGTCGGCAGCAGGGGCGACCGGCCGCGGGCCGGCAGGACCCTGCTGTTCCGGCCCGCCCGGCGGCGTGAGCCGGAGGCCGACACCTGTCCTCGTGGCGTCCGAGCTGCTCCGAAGGAGCCGTACGTGCTGGTCGCTCAGGGTCGTCGCCTCCTTGAGGGCACCCAGGCCGGAGGCGATGCGCAGCCCGGCTGCCTCACGCAATTCGCGGAACGGGCTGTGAAGTCGAGGCTCGGGCGGAGTGCTACCAGTTCTGAGAAGCCGCCCGGAGAGTAGCAAAACTAGAGCAAACATCGAGTTCGATATGCCGGTCCCCGTAGGTGCCTGGATGGTCGGTACGGTGTTGGTGGGTCACCAGGTGGTCAACTTATCGAGAAATAAAAAGGTTCGGGATGTTGCCGAGGCCGCGGTCCGGGCGGCCCAGCCCAGCGAGTGTCGTCTTCTGCGTGTCGATGTGGTCGACAGACAGCGTCGTCGAGCCGTGATGAGTGGCAAATCCGGCCAACATAGTTGACCATGAAACGGTCAACGGTGGCAGAAAGAATGATCGTTCAAGGGAAGCGCGATAAGGGACCCCTGGCCCGCGGAGTAGGCGGACCGGGACGATGGCGGCCCGTGGATTGGTGACGGCATCCATCCGAGCACCTGTGCCCGGCTGGATGCCGGCACCCACCGGGCCAAACGCCTCAGCGCATGAGTTAATGCTATGTCAAGAGCAAGTTGAGGCATCTGAGTTCTTTCGTAAACCCATGCGCCTCCTGGGGTGTCGGGTAGTGTTCGGGACGGAAATGCAGGTCCGATAAAAATCGCGATTCGGTGATAATTCGGACTGTTTTGATGTTTTCGTTTGGATTGTTCGACCCTTTGTGTGTTTTGCCCGGCGTATGGCGCACATGAGTTTTATGTGCAGGTGAAATGAGGGAAGAATGGTCAGCTGGTTCCGAGAAAGAAGGCGTGTGGCTGTAGGTGCAGCTGGGATCTCATTCCTCGCTCGGTTCCTCCAGCACCCCTTCCCGGTCACTGCTGTCACGGATTCGTCAACCATGCAATGCTCGCCGCCCAAGGTTCGCACTTCGCCACCCGCTTGGCCCGACGGTCGCTCCGACTGTGTGGCGTTCGAGGCGGCGACACTGCACGGACACGCTTTCCGCCAGGTGCCCACCCGCTGTGCCGCACCGTTTACTGGGCGCGGTGAACGGCTGACGTGAGCGAGGAGACCGCACCCCGACTGGTGGTGGGCGCGCTGATCCGCGACCGGCGCGACCGGATCTTCGTCCAGCGCCGCTCGTCCGGCCGACGCCTCTTCCCCGAGTGCTGGGACGTCGTCGGCGGAGCCGTGGAGGAAGGAGAGTCCCTCCTGGACGCGCTCCACAGGGAGATAGCGGAGGAGACCGGGTGGCGGCTGCGCCGCGTTCTTGCCCGGGTGGCGCACGAAGAGTGGACGGCGAACGGACTGCGGCACATCGAGTCGGACTATGTCGTCGAGGTGGACGGAGACCTCTCGTCGCCCGAACTCGAACGGGACAAGCACACTGAGTTCGCCTGGATAGCGGCCGAGGAAGTCTCGCTGCTTGACGAGAACGCACAGCGCAGCGGAAGCACCTTCATCAAGGACGTTGTGACCGCGGCACACGCCTGGCTCTCCGATGCTCCCGGGAAGAGCCGCAGAGCCCTCTGAACCGTCTGCTACCAAGAGTCCGATGGGGATCTCTACGAGCTTTTCCCTGGCCGCCCGCGTCATCCTGCGAGGGGGATATTCTGCATGCTCGGTGAAACGTTGAAGAACGTGCGTCCGCGACCGCGAGTATTGGTGGTCGGATTTGCTGGACATCAAGGAAAGGAGTATCTGCCGGTCGTGGGGGAGAGCGCAGAAGTCGTCGGCGGCGTCGACCCCGCCCCGGCGGCCTCATCACTCGCCGAAGAATGGGGATTCCCGCATTATGAAATTCTCGGTGAGGCACTCGAAAAAGTCGACTTCGATGCCGCAGTGGTCACCGTACCGCATAGCGAGCACTTCCCGGTCTGTACGAAACTCCTGGCGCACGGCAGGCACGTCATCAAGGAAAAGCCGTTCGCCGTCACCGAACGGGAAGCCCGGCAATTGATACACCTGGCGCAACGCGCTGACCGCAGCGTCTTCACGCTGCTGCAACGGAACTTCAACCCCGTGTTCCAGTTTGCCCAGGAGAACCTCGCGCGGATCGGGGAGCCTTACTGGTTCTCCTACGACTACCACTTCAACCTGGCTCATCCGACCACGGGATGGCGCGCCTCCCGGGAGCAGGCGATGGGCGGTGTGCTCCTCGATATGGGCTACCACCTCATCGATGTGCTCAGCGGAATGTTCCCCGAATCCCCTCGGGTGCGATCCGCCTTTGTGCACCAGTACCGGGAGATGCGGGATCGTCGACTGGAGGATCTCGTCAGCCTCATGTGCAGCTATCCCTCAACGGGGCTGGCGGGCTCGCTACGCATCTCACGCCATAACTACGAGAAGATCGAACACCTCTGCGTGCTCGGTACGGAGGGCGCGTTGAACGTCGCCCCCGGGGCCGCCATCCTGCACTCCATCGGAGGGCTGCCGTTGGAGCGCTACACCTGGGACGGCCCTAAGACCGACGCCGTGCGTTCCATGATCGCCCACCATCTGAGGCATCTGGACGACCGAAGCTACCGCCAGGACCACCTCCAGCGTCAACTCGCCGCCGTACGCACGATCGACGGGATCTACCGGGATCGGTTACGTGAGCAGAACGAGCTCGCCGACCGGTGCGCCTGACCCCTACCCCCAACGCTCGGACACCGGAATCGTCCTGGTCGTCATGTTCCTGAAGGGCCACGAGTCCTTGGCGAACGTGCGACTGGCCGTCGTCCCGCAAGACGCCGTGGATACCGCTGTGTTCGCCCGTCCCAGCACCGAGGACGAGGGCCGAGCGGCATCACCGCACAGCGCACTCCGCACCGCCTCCTCAACCGAACGCGCACCGACCAGGCACGGCGCGCCGGGCCCAAGCCCACCCGCGAAAGCAGGTAGGACACATGACCACCGCCGAACAACTCGCCCTCCTTGGAGGCGCACCCGCCGTCGAACGGCCGCTGCCACACGAGGTCTGGCCGCCCCCCGCCGACGAGGCGGAGCTGTCGGAACTGGCCGAGCAGCGGAACACCGACATCTCCATCAAGGGCAACAGCGGTCCCATCGGCCGGCTTGAGGCCGATTTCCTCGCCTTTCTGAACGACGGGGCCCGCTTCGCGGTCACCTTCAACTCCGGTACCAGCGCCCTCCTCGCCGCCTACTTCGCGCTCGGCGTGCGCGAAGGCGTGGACGTCGTGGGACCAGCACTCACCTACCATGCGGCGCTGAGTCCCGTCTTCGCGCTCCGCGGTGACGTGGTCCTGGCCGACATCGACCCTGACACCCGTGGCCTGGACCCCGAAGCACTTCACGCCGCGCTCACCGAGCACACCAAGGTCATCACGGTCGTCCACCAGTGGGGCCACCCCTGCGATATGGACGCGATCTTGCGGATCGCCGAGCGACACGGGCTGCGCGTTCTGGAGGACTGTTCTCACGCCCATGGCAGCCGCTACAAGGGCAAGCCCGTCGGCACCTTCGGTGACGCCGCGGTCTTCTCCCTCCAGGCCAACAAGGCCGTCTACGCAGGAGAGGGCGGCATCCTCGTCACGAGCGACCCCCGGGTGCACGACCGCGCCACTCTTCTCGGGCACTACCGGGACCGCTCCCGGGACGCCGTCCTCGACGAGGACCTGCGTGCGCACTGGGTCACCGGCTTCGGGCTCAAGCTGCGCATGTCGCCGTTCAACGCCATCGTCGCCCGGCACGCGCTCGCAGCGTTCCCGGCACGCAAGGAGGCCCGGCATCGCTGTCTGCGCTACTTCAGCGAGCAACTCGGTGACGTGACCTATCTGGAGCCGGTACACGTTGCCGACCACGTCGACATGGGCGCCTGGTACGGCTACAAACCGCTCTACCGGCCCGAGGCACTGGACGGCGTCCCGCGCTCCGTGCTCATCGAGGCACTGCGCGCCGAAGGCATGGAAGTGGGCGCCCCCTCCGGCCCCCGGCTGTCGACCCTGCCGCTCTACGCCCGCCCGGAGAACCCCCTCTTCCCCGGAACGCCGAAGAAGGGCATCGCACCGGAGACCGGCTCACACGCCGAACACGTCGAGCAGCACGCGCTGTCCCTGCCCACCTTCACCAGCTGGCCCGAGGACACGACGCTCATCGACCAGTACGCCGAAGCCTTCCGCAAGATCGGCCGTCACCGCGAAGCGCTTGTGCGGTACGCGGCAGACCCGTCCCGATGACCGACACCACCGAAGAGGGAGAGACCATGACTGCCGAGGAGTCCCCCGAGGCCGTGGCCCAGGTCCTGCAGCACGCCCTCGTGGGTGACGACCTGCCGGACTCCTTCACCCTGCTGGGGCGGGAATGGAGCCTGCACCGAGGCGTCTTCCCCAGCACTCTGAGCGCCGCCACCGAGGTGCTGGCCTCGCTCGTGCCCTATCCCGCGGGCGGCTCGTTCCTGGAGGTCGGCTGCGGCACGGGCGTCATCTCCGTGACCGCCGCGCTCAACGGCTGCGCCTCCGTCACCGCGCTGGACATCAACGAAAAGGCCGTGGCCAACACGGCTGCCAACGCCGAGCGGCACGGTGTGAGCGACCGGGTGCGCGTCCTCCACAGCGACATGTATACGGCGCTTGAGCCCACGGAGCGCTTCGACGCCATCTTCTGGAACGTCCCCTGGACCTATGTGGAGGACGGCTTCTCACTCTCCACCGATCTGCACTCCGCCGTCTTCGACCCGGGCTACCAGGGCCAGGCCCGGTACATCGCCGGTGCCCATGAGCATCTGGCCGACGACGGCAGGCTGTTGCTGGGCACGGCCGACCTCGGGGACCGCGAACGGCTCGACGCCATCGCCGAGGAAGCCGGCATGCGGGTCGAACTGCTGCAGCGCGTGCGCAGGATCGAGGAAGTACGGGTCATGGAGTACCACATGCTCGAACTGCACGCGAAGTGATCCGGCAGCCCTTGGCGCTCCGCCCGGACCGCCAAGGGCTGAGCCCCCGAAACCTACGATGTGTGCAGTGAGGCGCTCCATGTCACGACAGGCAGATCTCGAACTGGCCCTGCACCTCGGCGATATCGCCGACAGCATCACCAGCCGTCGCTTCCAAGCCCGCGACCTGCGGATCCAGGAGAAGCTGGACCGTACGCCCGTGACCGACGCGGACACCGCCGTCGAAACGGCCGTACACGAGGCACTGAGGTCGGCCCGCCCGGACGACGCCTTCGCCGGGGAGGAGACCGGCGGCTCCGTCACGGCGGGGCGCACCTGGATGGTCGACCCCATCGACGGCACCAAGAACTTCCTGCGTGGGGTGCCGGTCTGGGCCACACTGATCGCTTTGCTGGAGGATGGCCGGCCCACCGTCGGTGTGATCAGTGCCCCCGCCCTGCGCAGCCGATGGTGGGCGGCGGCCGAACGGGGCGCCTGGCTGCGGCGCGGGTCGGTCGACAGCGCCCCCCTGCCCCTGCGGGTCTCCGGCAACCCCCGCCTCGACACGGCCTATCTGTCCACCACCAGCACGCGTACCTGGGACATCTTCCACTCCTGTGAGGCATATCTGCGCCTGGCCGAAGCGTGCTGGGAGGACCGTGCCTTCGGAGACTTCCTCCAGCACTGCATGGTTGCCGAAGGAACCCTCGACATCGCGGCCGAACCGGTTGTGAACCCCTGGGACATCACCGCCGTACAGATCCTCGTGGAGGAAGCCGGCGGTGTCTGTACCGATCTCCTGGGCGCCTCGCCCCAAAGCGGCACCGGCGCCCTGTCCGCCAACCCGCGGTTGCATCAGCTCGCCCTGAAAGTCCTCTCGGCCCCGCCTGGCGCCGCCTTCGATCACGATGCAGAAGACCTCGATGCCCCAGCATGAGCCCGATGTGCGTCCCGCCACCCGCGATGACATCGCCCGGTCCGTACACGCTTTCGGTGAGGTGTGCGCCGACTGTCCGGCCACGCGCTGCACCGTCGCCCCGGGACGGCCACACCCGCCGGGTCACCACAGGAGCTCTTCCTCACCCGCAGCGACAAGGGGGCCGGGAAGGTCTGGGTAGCCGGCTGCGGCAACGCCGTGGCCGTGTGGACCACTCCCGAGAGCGCCGGGGCAGGAGCAGTCTTCGCCGAACTTGCACACCGCTTCGCCGAGTTGCGGCGGAGCCTCCCGAGGGCGTGGTGACGGGCTTGAGTGTGTCCGACACCGCGGCCATCCGGCAGCCCCCGAAGGGAATTGTCTACCGGCTGGCCAGGAGGCCCCGCCTGGCGGCGGTACCGCGATTCGGGGCGCGCCTTCCGCCACGCCGAGGACGTCATGGACACGATCGCTGCGATGGACTGAGTCGCCGCCCCCGTCTCTCCGCGCCGCCGGGCGGCAGCCGATCCCGGCTCCGTTTGATCCCGGCGCCCAACTGTCAGGTCAGAAATCCACAGAGAAAGGGACCATCATGCTGATTCTTTCCCTCAAGGAAGGCCATGACGGGGCGATAGCGGCCGTCGAAGACGGCAAGCTGCTCTTCTCCCTGGAGGCGGAGAAGGACTCGTTCGTCCGCTACAGCGGTCTGACCGCCGAGGTGTTCGCCGTAGCGGCGGACCGGCTGGACAAGCAGCCGGACGTCGTCGCCGTGAGCGGCTGGATCAAGGGGACCCAAGCCACCGACCAACCTTCGCGTTCCGGGTACTTCGGTGTGGGCGAATCCGCGATCTCGGACGAGGCCGGCCGGTTCTTCGGGAAGGACGTGCGCGTCTTCTCCTCCACACATGAGCGCTCCCACATCATGACGTCCTATGGAATGTCGGCATTCCATCGGGACCAGCCCTTCTATAGCCTGGTGTGGGAGGGGAACATCGGCTCGTTCTACCGCATCGACGAGCGAGGGAAGGTGACACATCTCAAGGAGGTGCTCAACTACCCGGGCAACAAGTACTCCTACGGTTTCGCGCTCGCGGACCCCAATTACAGTGCGCACGAAGAATTCGTCCGTTTCCAGGACGCGGGCAAGCAGATGGCCCTGGCCGGATTTGCCGAGAATCGATCGGCGACCCAGGCGGAACAGGAAGTCATCGACTTCATTCTCGGCCAGAAGGAAGTCATCACCGGCAGCCTGAAAGACCGGATGGTCGATTCCCCTTACTACAACATCGGCGTGGAATCGAACGCGTACAAGAGCCTCGCCGCCCGCCTGTCGAACGCCATCTTCGACCGGTTCTACGCGTACGCCAGGGAGCATTTGACGGAGGGCCTCCCGCTGCTCATCTCGGGGGGCTGCGGACTCAATTGCGAGTGGAACCGCCGCTGGCGCGAGTGCGGGCTCTTCCCCGCGGTCTTCGTCCCGCCGTGCCCCAACGACAGCGGCTCCGCGATCGGGACCGCCATCGACGCCCAGCACTTCTACACCGGGTCGGCCGACCTGGACTGGGACGTCTACGCGGGGGGTGAATTCGTGGAGGACATGACATTCGACCCGCAGCGCTACGAAGTCCGCCCGGTGCGCAACGACGAGGTCGCCCGCTACCTCCGCGACGGGAACATCATCGGCTGGGCACAGGGCCGCTGGGAGATCGGCCCCCGCGCGCTCGGGAACCGGTCGATCCTGGCCGCTCCCTTCACCGAGGAGACGACGGTCAGGCTCAACAAGATCAAGCAGCGCGAGGGCTACCGCCCCATCGCCCCGATCTGTCTGGAGCAGGACGCGGCCCGCTGGTTCGGTGGCGGGGTCCCCGACCCCTACATGCTGTACTTCAGTCAGGTCGAGTCCGGCGAACTGCGGGCCGTGACGCACGTCGACGGAACGGCTCGCACTCAGACCGTCGACCCGACGGCGAACCCGGAAATGGCCGATCTGCTGACCTCCTTCGGTGAATTGACCGGATTCAGCGTCCTCTGCAACACCTCGCTCAACTATTCGGGGCGTGGGTTCATCAACCGCACCAGCGACCTGATTGCGTACGGCGAACTCCACGGGCTGGATGGGTACGTCGTGAATGGCGCTTTCATTACCCCGCGGCGATAAGGTACCCGCCGCTGGATCGGGCGGCGATGCTGAATATGGCTCGCCGCCGACGCCGCAGAAGCAGGTTTCGATACGTCAGGAGTGTCGGCCAAGCATGACCAATGAAAGGTATTCTGGCCGGCCTTGAGGGTCGGCTTCTCCGGCATTCCCCCGCACACCGTCATGCGCGAGGCCGGCTCGGTGACGACCTTCCTTACGCCGATCGCCGGCGGACCGGCTCCAGGATCCGATGCCTCCGAAGCCGAGCTGACGACTTTCCTGTGGCCAATGATCAGAGAGGACTTCCTGACCGAGGGCGGCTGACCACCGGGCCGAGGTCGCCGAACGGGTCTGATCTTTCAGTCGCCGGGGAAGCCAAGCATCCGGGCCGTCAGCTCCACAAGGTCGGCTGTCCGGCCGGTATTTGGGGCTGGGATCGAAGCAAGATGTGGAACGAGTCAGCGACCACGAATCCGGTAGCCGGAACGCGAGTGGACCACAGACAGGCGGATCCCCAACCGGCCGCTGTCAGCCCATGCCGCACCTCTGGGATCACGTCAGGTGGCTCCGGGCGCACGGAGTGCGCGGCGAACAGCGTTGCGGAGCCAGTGGTGGGCTCCGTCGGCTGCGTGGCGGGGGTGCCAGGCCATGCCGATGGTCAGGGGCGGCAGCGGCAGGGGAATGTCGAGGAGGCACAGGCCGAGGGCGGTGGCGGTGTGGGTGAGAGGCGATTCGGGATTGCCGGGAAGTGCGGCGGGGACGAGGCAGACGACGTCGCTGCGGGCTGCGAGGGTCATTGCCGCCAGGTGGCTGGGGAGGACTGCGGTGACGCGCCGATGGAGGTCCCGTTCGGCCAGGGCGGTGTCGAGAGGGCCGGTGAACCGGCCTTGTCGGCTGACCACGACGTGTTCGGCGGCAGCAAGCTGCGCCGGGTCCAGGGCTTTCCCCGCGAGGGGGTGGCCCGGGCGGACGGCCGCCACCATCCGGAGCGTGACCAGTTCTTCGACCCGGGTCTCCGGGTCCACGTGGTCGATGGATCCGACCTCCAGATCGATCCGGCCGTCGCGGAGGGCCGGGCCGGCCTCCAACTCCTCGCCCCGGAGCCGGAACGAGACACCCGGCGCCTCCTGCCGGGCCAGGGGCAGCAGTCCGGAAGCCAGCGCCGCACCGACCAGGTCGGCGGCCTGGAGGGTGAAGGTACTGCCCAGGGTGGCGGGGTCGGCGCCTTCGCCGGGGCTGAGCAGCGATCCGAGGCGGCGCACCACTGCGGCGGCTTCGTCGCGCAGAGCCAGGGCGCGAGGGGTGGGGACCATGGTCTGTCCGGCCCGCACGAGGAGCGGGTCCTGGAGGGTACGTCGCAGGCGGCCGAGGGTGCGGCTCATGGCGGCGGGGGAGGTGCGCAGGCGGGCGGCGGCACGGGTGACGCTCTGCTCGGCCAGCAGGGCGTCCAGCGCGACGGCGAGGTTGGCGTCAAGGGCCGAATGTGGGCTGTTCACCAGCGTAATTCCATTCCAGGCAATGTCCCCTTGCTGAAGTACCCATTGTGGCATCACCGGGGCGCTCCCCAGGATGGTGGCCTACGGAACGGAACACGAAACCTTGAGGTTTTCATGATCGTCATCACTGCCCCCACCGGGAACATCGGCCGCCACCTGCGCACCCGGTTCCTGGAGTCCGCCCCGGCGCCGGTGAGGAACTGCGCGTGATCGTGCGCGACCCCGCACGGCTGCCGGACTCGGCACGCGAACGCGTCGAGGCGATCACCGGCTCGCACGGCGACGCCGAGGTGGTCGACAGGGCCTTCCAGGGCGCGGACGCCGTCTTCTGGCTCGTCCCCCCGGATGCCTGCCTGACCCCGGAGGACGCCTACGCCGGCTTCACCCGCCCCGCCGCGAGAGCGCTCACCGCCCACAGGGTCGGCCACGTCGTCGGGGTTTCCGCTCTCGGCCGCGGCACCCCGCTCGCCGGCCGCGCCGGACTCGTCACCGTCTCTTTGGCCATGGACGACCTTCTGGCCGGCACCGGCGTCGCCTACCGGGCTCTGGCCAACCCGTCCTTCTTCGAGAACCTCCTGGAGGAGGCCGCCTCGATCCGCGTCAAGGGCGTCTTCACCGACGCCGTCGACGCCGACCGCAAGGCGCCCCTCGTCGCCGTCGCCGACATGAAGCGAGCCAAGGACGAGGGCCTCGACGCCGGCGTCACCCGCACCCCGGACACCGCCGGTCCCGCCACCTTCGAGCACTGGTGCGCCCAGACCCTCAAGCCCGCCGTCCTCCGCTGAAAGCCACCAGCCCCTTCGCCATCGCACATGGTGCCTATGGCGTCAGACCACCCGCCGCTTGGAGACACCCATCATGCCCGTTGAGGAAACCGAACCGCCGGTCACCGCGTTCATGCTCGTCAAGACCACGCCCGAGTGGCTCGCGCTGACCGTCCCGGAGCGGATCGACGCCTTCACCACCCAGGTCGTCCCCACGATCGAGGCCAGGACCACCGGCGTCCGGTCACGCTTCTACGACACCGAGTTCTACTCCGCGCGCGTCACCGACGTCTGGGTCTGGGAAGCGGACGATCACCACGCCTACCAGCTCCTCATCGACGCACTGCGCGAAACTCCGTTCTGGGACCGCTACTTCGAGGTCGTCGACATCCTCGTCGGCACCGAGAACGGCTATGCCCGCAACTACCACGTCGACCCCGCTGCCACCATCAGCACCTGACACACCGCACGACTGCGCCGACAACGCGAGCCCCGGGCCGCTGGACCCGGGGCTCGCGTAGCCGGGAGGGTGGCCAGACGTTATCCCGAGCGGGAGTGCTGCCTTCGGCCGACGGCCCAGGGTCCTCGACCTGCTCAGCCCGGAGTCGATGTCCACGATGGTGGAGGCGATCTCGTCCTTACACCACTCTTTCTCGGGGGAGTTCAAGGGCACCCGACCACCCCCGTAGGCCATGCACAGCAGTTCGGCCTTGGTGCGCTTACGCATGAGCTCGTGCACGCGCTGCACCCGCTTGTTGCTCCGTGCCACCCAGTTCCTGCGCCTTTGCTCGGCCTCCGCCCTGCTGCCGTCTGGATCGCCCAGCTCGGGCACCTGGGCCTCCGACAGCGGGCTGGGCAGGGACCGTCCTCCGAAGCCCCCAGACCGCCGGATGAGCCCAGAATCGGTCCTGCCCACTTCATGCCCAGTGCCGCGAGGGCGGCGAGCCGCTCGGCGGTGAGCTTGGTGATCGCCACCGACAAGGTCGCGGCGAAGGTGTCGGTGCTGACGGGCAGGCGTCTGGCGCTCATCGGCCCCGGTAAGGGCAGGGCGGCAACACCTTGCGGCCCAGCACCTGCGGCCATGCCGCTGCCATCTGGGCCAGCGGCACGGCGTATGCGTCGCCGACGGTGCCGTCCCGACTTGCGATGGCCAGCATGCCGACGACGGCATCCCCCCACTTGCCGTTGACGACGACAGGCGCCCCGCTGAACCACGGCTGGGTGCGCAAGGCCGACTCGCTGTCAGCATCCAGCTGGATCACGCCTCCGCCCACGGGACCGCGCAGGCGGCAAGAGCTCCAGGCGCCGTTTCTCGTGCGTGGGGGATTGCCTGGGTAACCGAATACCGAGGCTGTTCCCTCGGCTGAAGAACCACGGTGCGTACCGGCGAGGCGTGCTCCCGCGCCGGCAGGAAGAACATCGCCCCCAACGAGCACCAGTCCGGCAGCGTCGCGCCCAGCCTGGCCAGGTCCGGGCGGTGGATCCCACGCCACGACCCGGCAGTGGCGTAGGGGCGCTCCCTCTGCATCACCCAGTAACGGGAACTCGATCGGCACACGAGCAGTGTCCGCAGGCCGCTCGTCTGTCGTCTTGTCCCGCCCCAGTGCGGCATCGACGACATGCGCGCACGTCACGATCTCCCTGTCTGAGGTTCCCCCGAGATGCGGAGGGAGCTGACAGAGGGTCAGATGGGACTCATGAGAGGACCTACGACCATGGCTGCCCCAAGGAAATACTCGC
>NZ_JBHYGX010000025.1:361-87932 GCF_042739975.1 Streptomyces sp. NPDC059080 | reverse complement strand
CGCCGAGCAGGCGACGGCCGAACCGACGAACCTGAAACCCCGTCAACCCTCACTGACCAGCTGATCAGCACCTCTCGCGCAACGGGGGAACCTCAGTCAAACGACTGGGGCGGATGACAGCGGACAACGACGCATTGGTCGCCGAGGTCTCCAGCGCAGCAGTTCCGGTGAAGCGCTCCGCGGAACGTCAAGCCAGGCCAGCTCGTTGCACACCTTGATGTTCGGGTCGAGGGGAGTTGGCCGATGCCTGATCATGTTCTGGGCGCGCTGGACAAGGCGACAGAAGGGTTCGTGTCGTTCGATCAGCTGGCCGATCGGCTCGGTGTAGCGATCGCGAAGGATGCGGCAACCGACGCGTGTGAGCTTGAGGCAATCCGGGCCGCTGCCCTCTACCAGATGCGGGATGGGGCATTCGTCGGCGTATACGTAGGGGCGGCGCCAGAGCCGTGGCCGAGCGATATCACGCAGGTTCCGGCCGAGACGCTGGAGGTCTGGGCCATCTACGCTGAGACGGCCGAGCACCCTGGTGTTCGTGCACGCCTACACGATTTGCTGGCCTCGGCCGGCCACGGCCAGCGCTACCAGCACGTGCGGGCCTCCGTCATGGCCTATCAGGAAGCCGCCCCCTGGTTCGCCGCTGCACACGCGGTGGTGCCCGGTCTGTGGCGGGCAGGTGAGTGCCTGGTCCGTGGCTTCACACTGGCCGTGTCGGCCGGACAGAAGGACCTTCAGAACATCCTGGTCCAGGACATGCTGGCCATGGCAGATGAGTCGCTGAGCGGGCCGGATCCGGCGGCTGGCCTCGTGGGTCTACTGATTGACCCCCTGCTGGAGCGGAAGGCGTGGAAGCAAGTGGCCCGCCCGGTGGTGGAGAAGGCGATCACTGTGTTCCAGGACGACGTCCACACCCAGGTGATCTTCCTCAAGGACCTGCGCGCGCTGGAAGCCGACAGCACGGGGAAAGAGCAGGCTGACCGTGCAGTCGCCGAGGCCATCATCCGAGCAGCCGATGCCGAGAGCGGGGTGACCAGGCTGTACCTGCTCAACGACGCAGCCATCCATGCCCGGGATAGTGGTCTCACCGACGTCTTTGATGATGTCCGCAGCGACCTGCAGAAGCTAACGGCCGAGGACCTCAAGCTGGAGACCCTCACCACACAGGTGGAATTCCCTCTCCAACCATTCGACGCGTGCGAAGCACACATTGCCCAGGCGGCAGACCTTCGGGACGCGCTCTGGAGGGTGGCGGCCTGGGACGCTCCAGTCGGGGATGACGAGTCGGCCACCGATACCCAGCAGAAGCTGGCGGCTGGATTGGTGAGACTGCCGATGAACAGGCTCAACCTGGCCGGTCCCGTGCTGACCCACCTCAAGGCGGTGGAGGAAGAACCCGGCGCTGACCTGCGCATCGTCCGGATGGAACTCGTCGGCCTACTCATCGCGCACCAGCTCGACTGCATCTGGCGCCGCTTCAACCCGAGCGACGCCGACCTCACACGGATCTTCGCCTGCAGCGGTGAGGTGGCACCGCCAGCGAAGATGGCCGAGCTTGCCACTGCGTTCCGATCGTACTGGTACCAGGAACCGACCGCTGCGAAGATCTCCCTGCCACTCGTCGAGGGTTTGCTCCGCCGGCATCTCAGGACTGCGGGGGTGCCGATCGTCCAGCCTGCCAAGGGGGACAAAGCCGGCGTGGTCGACCAGATGGGAACCCTGATCGACAAGATGCCGGAAGCCGGATTCGAGGTCGGGTGGCAGACAACATTCCGGCTCCTCCTAGCCGACCCGAAGGAAGGGCTGAACCTCCGCAACGTCGAGCTGCACGATCTGCGGGAGGGGCCGCCGAAGCACCACCATGTCGCGCTCGTGCTGCTGGCTGCACTCGTCATCCTCCGGGCAGTGCACAACCAAAGCCAGTAGCTGGCGACACAACCCGTATTAGGCGGACACCCCTACGACGCGGGCCTGCGCTGCCGGAAGACGGCCGATCAGAGGGCCGGAATGCGTGCGCGATGCGTGAGCGGACGGTAGAGCACCAGCCGTCACGGGCGGGATCAAGCAACATGCCGGATGGTGCTGACCTGCGAGGGCAGCACCATCCGGCACGCACGAGCACCCCCGATCATGGACTCCGTCCCACTCCTAAAGCGGGTGTCGCAGGTTCGAATCCTGCCGGGGGCACAGAGAAGTAGCAGGTCAGAAGCCCTGCCGCCCGTTGGGACGGCAGGGCTTCCGGCTTCCGGCATCCGGCATCCGGCATCCGGCATCCGGCATCCGGTACGGATGTGGCACACACGTGGGGTGTGCGCCAAGGGGAGCTGTACCGTGATGCCCGCCAAGGGCGAACTGGTCGAGCGGGGCTATGACAAGCCGGTCGGCCGCCTGGTGAGCCTCATGGAGGCTGAGCTGAAGCTTGGCTGCCAGGGCTACTACGGTCAGCTGGTCCTTCAGCCGGGCAGGGTCGGGCCAAGTACCTCGTCGGCGCTGCGTGGTTCTGTGCGCGGCTGCTGGTTGAGCTTGTGGCGCAGGACCGAGGAGTGCCGGTAGACCTCCTTACGGGCCTGCATGATGTTGCCCAGGGGGGCGTGCTCCGCGGTGACCCGCCAGGGCGTGAAGGACAGCGCGTCCATCTTCTCCAGGTTTTCCGGGCCGGAGATGTCCTGCTGCGGCAGCCGCAGCTTGGCCACGGTGACGGACGGCGAGAGCTTCTCGGGCCACTCCACGGTCGTGTCCTCCACCGGCATGCGTTCCAGGTCGGCGCAGAGCTGGACCTGGATGTCGAAGGCGTAGGGCCGCTCCTGCAGCTCGGCTTCCAGTGCCGGCCGGAAGACCTCCGGCGCGGAGGTCGGGTCGATGTCGCGTCGGACCACCGCGGCGGCGGCGGACGGGTCGGGGGTGATGCGCACCTTGGCGATGTAGTCCCCGTGTCTGACCGCGCCCATCGTCCAGTAGCTCGACAGCAATACGTTGACCGGGGGGATCTTGGACAGTCGCAGGAAGGCAAGGAATTCATCCCATGCCCAGTTTCCCTGGTCCAGCGTTCCTTGCCCGGTCACGAATTCGGTGAAGAAGCGACGTGCTCCAGGTCGGCCCTGGGAGAAGTAGGACGGCGCGTTCAGGAACAGTTCCTGGATGAACAGGTAGTGCTCGACCGTGTTGCAGAAGAAGACCGGTCCGTTGATGTTGGCGTAGTCGAATGTTCCTGTGTCCGGTTCGTCTTCCAGGAGGGTCGGGCCAGGGATGTCGAATATTTTCAGAGCCAACCCGGTGGCGCTGCCCAGTCGCGCGTCGGCTCCGGTGTGAGGCGAGCCGTTGGAGAAACGGATGAGCGCGTCGTGGGTTCCCGGAGTGACGTAGATGCCTTGGGCGTACTCCGGGGGAATCCCGTCCAGGATCTCCACCTGCCCTCGGATCAGTCCGTACCCCTTGGCGTGGGCGTCCCGCAGCGCCCTTCCTGTTCCGCCTGCCTTGACCGACTCGGTGAGGTACCTCTCGGTCTTCTCGATCACCGTCTGGAGGTGCTGGTCGAAGTGCGGCTCCTTTTCTTCGACGTCCGGTGTGTAGCGGACGAACTGTGCTGCCATGGCTTCGGCCTCTCATGGGAGAGCGGGCGGGGTCTCGCGGGGGTGTGAATTGCGTTCAGTCCTCCAGTTCGGCGAGCCAGCGCAGGGCGGCCAGTCCCGGCACGAAGCAGTACTCACCGCCCCGGGTGACCACGAAACTGGGCAGGTTCCGCAGGCGGCGCCGGATCGGTTTCTCCGGGATGGTGGCCGTGCCGGTTCCGCCGTGATGTCCGGCTACCGGGTCCTTTTCGCCGGGGTGGCCGATGAAGTTACCGTCGTTGACCCACTCGGCTTTGATGAATTCGAACTGCCGCTCCAGATGGGCTCCGATGAAGACACCCATCAGACCCCGGTCCGCGCCGTCGTCCTCCAGTACGCCCTCCGGAAGCGGCGGTCCGTAGGTGGTGCCACGGCGGATGAGGCGGTGCATCCGGGCGTCGCCGATGATGGTGGAATCGCGGGGGTTGGTGCGCCGGATGTGCGCACCGGCGGGGCACCGGAAGCCTCGGTCGTCGTTCTCCTGGTACAGGAAGTTGTTGACGCGGTGCGGATCGGCCGCCAGCTCGGGGTCGTCGTGCTCCGGCGACAGCGCCAGCGGTGCTCCGCTGGGCCAGCGACCGACCATCTTCGCCGCCAGGAGTGCCTCCTCCTCGGCACCGGAGGAGTTCGCGCGCAGATATCGGCGCCAGGCCGCCACGTTGGTGTGGATCTTACGAACGGCCGCGTAGGTACCGTTGCGGCCCAGCACCTCAGGGCTGGGCATGGGCGGCAGGCTCCCGGTCTCGTCGGGGTAGCCGAGGATGAACTCGCCGGCCTTGAGGGGAGCTTCCTGCGGATTGGAGCCGGGCAGCCCGACGCCCTCGATGTGGGGATGGCTGATGCCGTCGCGGAATCCGAAGGTGGTGCGCCCGGTCGGGAGCTGGTGGACCGCCTGCTCCCAGATCACCTGGACACCCGGCGTGTCCTGGTAGGCGACTCGGGCCCGCTCCCACTCCTGGTCCAGCTGCGCCGCATCGGAGGACAGGGCGCTCAACGCGATATGAACCTCCCCGGTTCCGAACGGTTTCTCCCAGTGGGCCGGCGCACTCTCTCCGACGTCACCGATCAGCTCCGCCCTAGCGGCCATGCCCTCGCGAAACGCCCGCGGAAAGCTGTCCAGCGATTCCTGAGGCACTCCCAGGGCCTTCAGCCCCTGATAGGTGAACGCCACAGCCACCCAGGCATCCCGGCGCGGGTCCGCCTCGGGCAGACCAGCCGCGGTCAGCGGGAGCAGCCGCCGCAGCAGGGCGCGTCCTGCGTGGCGGTCATCGACGCGCAGGAAGACGTACTTTCCCTGGTAGGGCACGGGCCGTGGGCGCAGTGCCCCGCTTTGGATGTCGTCGATCTCGACGCGTACGGTGCCCGCGCTGCTGCTTGCCGTCGTGTTCATGAGGGTGTGTGCTCCACATCGGTATCGGGCTGGGCAGCCCCGCAGTGGGCGGCCCGCGCCCGCCGACGCGGTCCGTCGGCGTCGGGTCGGCCCTGTGTGCTGGTCGCGTCTGTTGGGGCTCGCCTAGCTCGCGGCCACCTCCAGCAGCTTCTGGAAGGCAGGCGTGGCCACCAGCTCCGCGTTGGCCGGGTCGTCCAGCGCCGACCGGAACTCAGGGGTGTCCAGCACCTCTTGGAACGCCTCGTCCACTTCCTGGTCCTTCCAGATCTGCTGAACGGTCAGATCGGGATAGGAACTGACGAAGACCCCTGCGGGTGCTTGGTGGGCTACGAACCAGTCCTTCACCCCAGGATCGCTGACACCGGGAAACCCCTGACTGTGCGAGAAGACCCTGTCGAAGTTCTTCCCGACGGCGGTCTTGCCGAAGTCGTCGATGTACGTGTCCCAGGAGCCGTCGAAGACGCTGGCGAACATGAACCGCGTGTCGTTGTCGAATATCACGTGGCGTGCGTCGTGCAGGGTGCCGATCTGCCGCATCGCCTCGCGGTTCCCCTCGTCGGCCGACGTTCCGGCGATCCTGGCCAGGTCCTCGCGCAGCGCATCCGCATGACCCGGCTTGATCTCGGTGAAGACGGTGAACTCGCTGCAGACGCCGTCCTTCCTGCCCGGGCGCTCAGGATGGGCGGACCGGGGTGTGCCTGATGTCGCAGTCATGGGGAATCTCTCCTGCCACGGATCGGTTCGAGGGCCGCCAACGGGCCGCCGGCAGGCCGCCGACCGCCCCGACGCGAGGTCTCACGGCCCTCACCACCACCCTCACTCCGCCTGCGCCACCTTGCATTCCGGCCGCGGCTGAGGTGATGAACCAGTGGCGGACCGGCCACCACCACACCGGGCCCGTCGCAGCCGGAGATGCTCCCGAGGACAGCTCCCGCACCCTCTTCGCCCCCGTGCCGCATCCCGTGCTGCATCCCGTGCCGCATCCCGTGCCGCATCCCGTGGCAGCCTCACCGCTCAGGGCGGACAGTGGAATCAGGGGCATCAGGGAAGCGAGATGATCATGGACCGTTACCCGCCCATTGCCGACCACGGCCTCGTCGGCGACCTGCAGACCGCCGCTCTGGTGTCGTCCCAGGGGGTCGTCGACTGGTTCACGGCTCCCCGGTTCGACTCGCCCAGCGTCTTCGCCGCCCTGCTCGACCACGACCGCGGCGGCTACTTCCTGTTCGCGCCGGAAAGCCGGAACACCACCTGCAAGCAGCTCTACTACCCCGACACCGCGGTCCTGGCGACGCGGTTCATGTCGCCGGACGGGGTCGGCGAGGTCTTCGACTGCATGCCACCGGATCGCACCGGCACCCCCGCTGACAGGCATGTGCTGATACGCGGTGTGCGGGCGGTGCGCGGAACGGTGCACTTCACTCTGGAGTGCCGTCCACGCTTCGACTACGGCCGGGCCACCCACCATCTCGACCTGCAGGACGGTACCGCCACGTTCCGGGCGGCGAACGCCACCGCCTGGCTGCAGAGCACCTTCCCGCTGCAGCAGGACGGCACGGACATACGGGGCGGGGTGACCTTGAGGGCAGGTGAGGTGGCCGCGGCGGTGTTCACCGTCGGCGGACCCGACGGTGACCCACCGCCGCCGGTCACCCCGGACCGGGCGATGGAGCGGTTCTGGGACGTGGTGGAATTCTGGCAGCACTGGGTGCGCTCCTCGCGGTACCGCGGCCGGTGGCCGGGTGTGGTGCACCGCTCGGCCATCACGCTCAAGCTGCTCACCTATGCGCCCACGGGTGCGCCCGTCGCAGCAGCCACCATGGGCCTGCCCGAGCAGGTCGGGGGTGAACGCAACTGGGACTACCGCTACACCTGGGTCCGCGACGGCTCCCTGTCCGTGCGTGCCCTGCTCGACCTGGGGTTCGCCGAAGAAGCGGCGCAGTTCACGCGCTGGATGGGTGACCGCCTCCAGGCCCGGGAGGGCATCAACGGCGAGCCGCTGCAGATCATGTACCGCGTCGACGGGGACCCCGACGTGCCGGAGGAGGTGCTCTCGCACTTCGAGGGCTATCGGGGTTCGTCTCCGGTGCGGCTGGGCAACGCCGCGTCCGATCAGCTGCAGCTGGACATCTACGGGGAGGCTCTCTACGCCTTGTCGGAGGGGCATCAGGTCACCATGGGAGGCAGCTACCACGGCTGGAAGAACGTCGCGCGCACGCTGGACTGGCTCGCCGATTCCTGGGATCGCCCCGACGAGGGCATCTGGGAGACCCGTGGCGGGCGCCAGGACTTCACCTTCAGCCGGGTGATGGCGTGGGTGGCCTTCGACCGGGGGCTGCGTCTGGCGAGAGAGTACAGCCGTCCCGCCGACGCTCCTCGGTGGACCTCGGCGCGCGACGCGATCCTCGAACAGGTGATGGAGCGGGGCTGGAACGAGAAGGAGCAGGCCCTCGTCCAGCACTACGGAAGCGATGTCCTCGACGCTTCACTGCTGCTCATCCCGCGCGTCGGATTCCTGGCTGCCAGGACGGTGAGCTGGCTGTCGACCCTGGACGCGATGGAACGCACGCTGGTGTCGGACAGCCTCGTCTACCGCTACGACCCCGCGGCCTCCCCGGACGGTCTGCGGGGCGCCGAAGGCACCTTCAGCCTCTGCACCTTCCTCTATGTCGACGCTCTTGCCCGTGCCGGACGGATTCGTCCGGCACGCTATGCCTTCGAGAAGATGCAGACCTACGCCAACCACGTCGGCCTGTTCGCCGAGGAGATCGGCCCCAGTGGCGAGCAGCTGGGCAACTTCCCGCAGGCTTTCACGCATCTGTCGCTGATCATGGCCGCCACCACCCTGGACGACGCCCTCGACCAGCAGCGCGACTGAGAGCCGGGGTCGCGCCTGCCGCCCGGGGCCGGGCAGCGGCTCAGCCTCCGGTGGCGAAACCGGGGAAGAGGGTCATGCCGCCGTCCACGTAGAGGGTCGTGCCCACCACGTAGTCCATGAGGTCCGAGGCGAGCCCGACCACCGCGTGGGCGATGTCCTCAGGATCACCGACGCGCCCGTAAGGAATCAGCTGCAACAGGTCCTTCGCGGCATCGGGAGTGTCCCAGGCGCTGCGGTTGATGGGCGTCCGGATGGCTCCCGGAGCAATGGCGTTGACCCTGATCCTGTGGGAGGCGAGCTCCTGGGCGAGCGTCGCCATCATCATCTGCACGCCGCCCTTGGAGGCCGCGTAGTTGACGTGGCCGGCCCACGGGATGAGCTGGTGCACCGAGCTCATGCAAATGATCTTCCCGGCCGCGCGCGACACCTCGGGGACGACCCCCCTTCTCAAGAACTCCTTCGCCGCCTCCCGCGCGCACAGGAACTGGCCGGTGAGGTTGACGTCCAGCACCTTCTGCCACTGGGCCGTCGTCATCTCGGTGAACGGAGCGTCGCGCTGCAACCCGGCGTTGGCCACCAGGATGTCGATGGTCCCGAACTCCTGCACCATCCGTTCGGTCATCGCGACGACCTGGTCCTCCTGGGACACGTCTGCCTCGTACGCCATCGCGCGCACCCCGAACCCGGAGATCTCCTCGACCACCTGCTCGGCCTCCTCGCGGCCGGCGACGTAGTTCACGACCACGTCGGCTCCGGCGCGCCCCAGGCCGATGGCCGTCGACTTGCCGATGCCCGAGTTCGCGCCGGTGACGAGTGCCTTCTGGCCTTTCAGCAGATGCATGGGAATGACGCCCTGAGGGGCTCTCTGAGTCACACTCACGCCGGTTCTCCTCCTCAACTCGCTGCCCGGCGACCTCATACGGGTCTGTTCGGCCGCTGCCGACACCGAATCATCCGGGAGCCCGGTCCACACTCCGGGCGCGGGCGGAATGGGCCGATCGGCCGAACGCGACCGGGCCATGAGGACATGTGGCTCCGGCGCCGGTCGGCAGGGCGGGGAGGCCCTTCCCCGCATGCGGGGAAGGGTGTACGCGGGATAGGCTTTTCAGGAAGGCCAGGATCTCTGAGCGGTATCACCCGCCGGTCGCCTTACCCGCGATAATCCATTCTTTCTGCGGCGGCCCGACGAGCGCGGTGCGCCCCTTCGCACTCCGCGGAGGTGGGCAACGGCCCCATCCCTTCTCTTTCGCCGCCTCGCGCCGTGCGCGCCGGAGTGACTCCGGCTGCCGGGCCCGCAGCCTGCAACCCCTGTGGAGGCCGGGATGAGAGTCGTCGTTGATCTTTCCCGATGCGAAGGATATGCGCAGTGCGCCTTCCTGGCTCCGGACGCGTTCCGGATGCACGGCGAGGAAGCGCTGATGTACGACCCCAGTGCCAGCAACGCCCGGCGCGAGCAGGTGCTGCGCGCCGCAGCGGCCTGCCCGGTCCAGGCGATTCTGGTCGACCAGCTGGAGGGACGGGACGCACCGGCGGAAGGGTCGTCGTCATGACCAGCGCCGAGAATCTGCAAGCATTCAAACGGGATGGCCGCATCGTGGTTGTCGGGGCGTCGCTGGCGGGACTGCGCGCCGCGGAGAGGCTGCGCGACGAGGGTTTCACCGGTTCGTTGACCATGATCGGCGACGAGCTGGGCGAACCTTACGACCGGCCTCCCCTGTCCAAGCAGGTACTGACCGGGTGGGTGCCGGCCGAAAACACCAAGCTGCCGCGGCGCCGTGAGATCGATGCGAAGTGGCTGCTGGGTGTGCCCGCCGCCGGGCTGGACCTGGCGACCAACCAGGTGCGTCTCGCCGACGGACGCGCGGTCCCCTTCGACCGGGTGCTGATCTCCACCGGGGTTCGGGCCCGGCCTTGGTTCGTCGAGAGCGAGGCGGCCCTGGACGGGGTCTTCGTCGTGCGGACGCGCGAACACACCGAGGGCCTGCAACGGGCCCTCGCCGCCGGGCCCTCACGCGTACTGGTCATCGGTGCGGGATTCACCGGCTCCGAGATCGCCTCCATCTGCCGCGAACGGGACATCCCGGTGACGGTGGCCGAACTCGCGCCGGCCCCGCTGGTCGGGGCACTCGGCGCCATGATCGGTGAGGTTGCGGCGGACATGCAGCGCGCACGCGGTGTGGACCTGCGCTGCGGCGTCAAGGTGACCCAGCTGGAGGGCGACGCGCAGGGACGGTTTCGCCGTGCTCACTTCGACGACGGCACCACGATCGACGCCGACGTGGCGGTGGTGGCACTCGGAGGCATACGCAACACCGAGTGGTTGCAGGGCTCAGGACTGGCGGCGGGGGTCTGGGGAATCGCCTGCGACACGGGCTGCCGCGCCCTCGACCTCAACGGCCTGGTCACCGACGACATCTTCGTCGCCGGAGACGTGGCACGCTGTCCGAACCCGATCTACGAGTACCGGCTCATCTCTCTGGAGCACTGGGCCAACGCCGTGGAGCAGGCCGAGGTCGCGGCACACAACATGGTCAGCGGCCAGGCCGACCGCTGGCCCCACCTGTCCATTCCGGTGTTCTGGTCGATCCAGTTCGGGGTCAACATCAAGTCCGTCGGCGTGCCGACCTTCGCCGACGAGGTGGTCGTCACCCAGGGTTCGGTGCCCGACCACCGCTTCGTCGCCGCATACGGCTATCGGGGCCGCGTCACCGCGGCAGTGAGTTTCAACAACGCGAAGTGGCTGGACCATTACCGGACACTCATCGAGACGGCCGCGCCCTTCCCGCCTCCCTGCCCCACGCCCGACCAGCCCGCCGACATGAAGCCGACGCCCGTCGACTTCCCCGGCCCCGTCCTGCTCGCCCAGGGCGCCACTGTGGTCGTCACCGGCCATGACCCGAGCGAGCGACGCGTCACGGCCGCACACCAGCACCGGTAGGAGGGAAAGTGAGATGACCACGACCGAGACGCCCGGCATGCTGCGCCGGATCCTCGACTACTCCTCCCGGGCCGACCCGTACCCGCTGTACGCCGAGCTGCGCAGGACGCCGGTGGCCCGTCAGGAGGACGACACCTACGTCGTCAGCACCTACCGCGAGATCACGGACCTCCTGCACAACCCGCACCTGAGCTCGGACGTTCGCAATCTCTCGCATCCGATGGCCGGGGCCGGGGATCAGACCACACCGGCGTTCATCAACCTCGACCCGCCCGAGCACGACCGCCTGCGGCGTATGGCGATGCGCCATTTCGGCCCCCCGCACACCCCGGGTCTGGTGACCGGCATGGAACCCGCCCTGACCGACACCGTCAGCGGCCTGATCGACGACTGCGCGGGCAAGAAGCAGATCGACATCGTCGACGACTTCGCCTACCCGTTCCCCGTCGCCGTGATCTGCCATCTGCTCGGCGTGCCACGCGAGGACGAACCACGGTTCCGCAGCTGGGTGAACGACCTCATCAACGCGATCGACTACGACCCCAAGACGGATCCGCAGGAAAAGCTGGACAAGGGCGTGCAGGCCCGCAAGGACCTGCGGCAGTACCTCGGCGGGCTGCTGGAGCAACGCCACGGTGGGCAGGGTGGCGACCTGTTGTCCCGGCTGGCGAACGACGACGGGCCCGACGGACGGATGACCGACGAAGAGATCATCTCCACCGCCAACCTGCTGCTGATCGCCGGCCATGAGACCACCGTCAACCTCATCACCAACGGCATGCTGACGCTGCTGCGCCACCCGCAGGTGCTGCGGCGCCTGCGCGACGAACCGGACCTCGTCGTACCGCTGGTCGAGGAACTGCTGCGGTACGAGCCGCCCGTGCACATCATTCCCTGGCGGGCGGCGTACAGCGACATCACCGTCGCCGACACCGTGATCCCCAAGGGCTCGCAGATCATGCTGATGCTGGCCTCGGGCAGCCGCGATCCGAACCGCTTCCACGATCCCGACCGCTTCGACCCCGATCGGCGTGACAACCAGCACCTCGGGTTCGGCAGCGGCATCCACCTGTGCTTCGGCGGCCCGCTGGCCCGGCGGGAAGCCGAGATCGCGCTGACCGAGCTGGTACGCCGCCTCGACCGGCCCGGTCTGGTCGCCGACCCGCCGCCGTATCGACGCAGTCCCGTTCTTCGCGGCCCGATCCATCTGTACGTCGAGCAGGGGTGACGCGACGGCCGGCACGCTTTCTCAGGCGGCTTCTCAGGCGGCGAGGATGCTGATGCCGTCGCCGAGGAGCTTGAGGCCGAGCACGAAGAGCAGGACGGCCATGACGGCGGCGCTGTGCCGCGCGGCCCGGTCTCGCCAGTCGCCGAGGATGCTTTCGGCGCGTTCGCCCATGCTCAGGTAGACGACGAGTGGTGCGAGCACTCCGAGGGAGGCGATGACCACGAAGATCGCGAACGTTCCGATCTGCTGGGGTACGGGGAGCCCGGCAGAGCTGATCGAGACGCCCGCGGCGATGGTCAGGGGCGCGTTCTTGAGGTTGGCCGCCGAGAGCAGCAGGCCCAGGCCGAGGATCTTGACGGGGGTGAATCGGTCGATCGCCGCCATCCACTTCGGGAGCTGCGCCTGGGAGGTGTCGTGGGGGCGGCGCCGCCATTGACGGGCGCCGAAGAGGGCAAGGAGTGCGCCCAGGGCGAGTTTGAGGGCTCCGACCCAGGTGGCCGGGTGCTTGTGGGTGGAGGCTCCGCCTGTGCCCCCGACGGCCAGCATGATCGCGCCGAGCGCTGCCAGCCCGAGGACCCAGCCGAGGACGAACAGCGGTCCGTTGAGGCGCCCTCGCGGGGTGGCCAGGACCAGGATGATCGCGACGATCGGGAGTGGGCTGACCGCGACACCGGCAGCCAGGCCCAACACATCACCGACAGCGTGTCCCACTGCGGCCTCCAGGGCGAGAGACGGATGCTCCGGAGCTGACTGCCCACGCCGGCCGGCTCACAGCCGGCGTGCCCGGCCCTGGTGCGGACGCAGCCCTCTTCGCCATCGTGGGGATCTCCGGGTCCGTCAGCCATCGGGCGGTGGCGCACGGGTGACCTGGCCACCGGGACGGTGTGGCCCGGCGTGTGCGTCCACGCCGCCGACAACGGGCTGCGCGTGATCCTGCCCGCGCTCGCGGCGCTCGCCGCCCGCTGACGCCGTCGGCCCCGCCTGCCTCTCCGGCGGATCTGCGGGTCCGTCGCGGTGCTCGGAGTGGAGTTGTCCACAGGCTCGACGGGCTCGGGCGGATTACTCGTACGCTTTCAGGCATGGGTGAGGCGGACGTGGCAGGAAGCGCAGGCAGCGATATGGCGGGCGGGTCGGAGACGAGCGAAGCGGTGCAGGTGCTGCGCCGGGTGTTCGGTTACGACGCGTTCCGCGGGAGTCAGCAGGAGGTCATCGAGCATGTGATCGGCGGCGGGGACGCCGTCGTGCTGATGCCGACGGGTGGCGGCAAATCGCTGTGCTACCAGATTCCGTCGCTGGTGCGGCCGGGTGTCGGCATCGTGATCTCACCGCTGATCGCGTTGATGCAGGACCAGGTCGACGCGTTGCGGGCGCTGGGCGTACGGGCCGGGTTCCTCAATTCCACGCAGGACGTCGAGGAGCGGCGGCTGGTGGAGGCGGAGTTCCTGGCCGGGGAGCTGGATCTGCTGTATCTCGCGCCCGAGCGGCTGCGCGTCGAGCAGACGCTGAGCCTGCTGGACCGCGGCAAGATCTCCCTCTTCGCGATCGACGAAGCACACTGCGTAGCCCAGTGGGGCCACGACTTCCGGCCCGACTACCTGGCGCTGTCGATGCTGCACGAGCGGTGGCCGGAGGTCCCGCGGATCGCACTGACCGCGACGGCCACCGATGCGACGCACACCGAGATCACCTCGCGGTTGTCGATGGGTGGCGCCCGGCATTTCGTGGCGAGCTTCGACCGGCCCAACATCCAGTACCGCATCGCGCCGAAGAACGAGCCGAAGCGCCAGCTGCTGGAGCTGCTGCGGACCGAGCACGCCGGGGACGCCGGAATCGTCTACTGCCTCTCCCGGGCCTCGGTGGAGAAGACCGCGGCGTTCCTGGTGGAGAACGGCGTCGCCGCGGTGCCGTACCACGCGGGGCTGGACGCCCGGATGCGCGCAGCGCACCAGTCGCGGTTCCTGCGGGAGGACGGCCTGGTCGTCGTCGCCACCATCGCGTTCGGCATGGGCATCGACAAGCCGGACGTACGGTTCGTGGCCCATCTGGACCTGCCGAAGTCCGTGGAGGGCTACTACCAGGAGACGGGCCGTGCCGGTCGCGACGGCCAGGCGTCAACGGCGTGGCTGGCGTACGGGCTGCAGGACGTGGTGCAGCAGCGGAAGATGATCGACGGTTCGGAGGGTGACGACGCGCACCGGCGGCGGTTGTCGGCGCATCTGGACGCGATGCTCGCGCTGTGCGAGACGGTGCAGTGCCGCCGGGTGCGGCTGCTGGCCTACTTCGGCCAGGAGAGCGCGGCGTGCGGCAACTGCGACACCTGCCTGGCGCCGCCGCAGACCTGGGACGGCACCGTACCGGCGCAGAAGCTGCTGTCGACGATCGTGCGGCTGAAGCGTGAGCGGGGGCAGAAGTTCGGCGCGGGCCAGATCATCGACATCCTGCTGGGCCGTAAGACCGCGAAGGTCATCCAGTTCGACCACGATGCGCTGAGCGTCTTCGGCATCGGCGCCGATCTACGCGACGTCGAATGGCGGGGCGTGGTACGGCAGTTGCTGGCGCAGGGGCTGCTGGCCGTCGAGGGGGATTACGGCACGCTGGTGCTGACCGGGACGAGCGGCGAGGTGCTGCGCGGCGACCGCGAGGTGCCGATGCGGCGGGAGCCGGAGAAGGCGGCGCGGGCGGCCAAGGCGAAGTCGCCGAAGGGGAAGCGGGCTCCGGTCGATCTGCCGGAGGCGGCACTTCCGGTCTTCGAGGCGCTGCGTGCCTGGCGCGGCAGCACCGCGAAGGAACAGGGCGTCCCGGCATATGTGATCTTCCACGACGCGACGCTGCGGGAGATCGCCGTCGCCCACCCGGCCGGTACGGCCGAGCTGGGCACGATCAACGGCGTGGGCGAGAACAAGCTGGCGAAGTACGGCGCGCAGATCCTGGAGGTGCTCGCGGGCGGTGACGGGGCAGACGGTGCGGCGACTGCCGGTCAGCCCGGCGGTGCCGCGCCGTCACAGGCCGCACCCGCGGCCCGGCGCGCGGGCGGCCCTAGCCACTCCGGCGGACCGGCGAGCGCCGCGGACCTGCCCGAGCCGCCGCCGGAGGACTGGGACGCGCCGGAGCCACCGGAGGACATCGACTGGTGACGGCCAGGGGGCGGGGTGACGCCTGAGCCTCGGGGCGGCCCGGCGCGCGGGCGGCCTTGGCACAGCAGGGAAACCGCAGGTCAGGAGGGGTGATCGTGTACAGGGGAAGGCGGGGGAAGGTGCAGGATCGCGCGGGCGCCGCCGTCGGGCGCGTCGCAGAAGCGGATGTCGATGCCGAGGACCGCGGCCTGGCCGACGGCGATGGTCAGGCCCAGGCCGTGACCGCGGCCCCGGCCCGGCGCATCGGTGCGGAAGCGCCGGGGGCCGTGGCGCAGCAGATCGTCGGGGTAGCCCGGGCCGTGATCGCGTACCTCGATCGTCGGCGCGGCACCCGTCACGCCGCCCGGGGCCGCGTCGACGGTGACCACGACGGGCGTGCGGCCGTGGCGGTGCGCGTTGAGGACGAGGTTGGTAAGGATGCGGTCCAGGCGCCGCCGGTCCGTCTCGACGACGCCGGAGGACACGGTCCGGACCTCCGTGTCGAGTCCGGTGGCGTGCACACAGCGTTCGACGAGCGTGCCCAGATCGTAGGAGTCGAGGTCGGCGTGTTCGGCGCCGGAGTCGAGGCGGGAGATCTCCAGCAGATCCTCGGTGAGCCGGTGCAGCGCCTGCAGCCGGTCGTTGATCATCTCCTTGGGGCGGCCCTCCGGGAGCAGAGCGGCCGAGGCCAGGATGCCCGTCAGCGGCGTACGCAGCTCGTGCGCGACATCGGCGGTGAAGCGCTGCTCGGCCTGGAGTCGGCTCTGCAGCGAACCGGCCACGGAATCCAGCGCCGCGGCGACCGCCGCCACCTCGTCGCCACCGGACGTGCCTCCCCCGCCGGGCCCACCGCCCGGTGCCGCGCCGACCCGGGCGTCCAGATCGCCCGCAGTGATCCGGCGGGCGACCGCCGCGGTCCTGGTCAGCCGTCGGCTGATCCGGTGCGCGAGGAACAACCCGGCGAGCGCCACCGCCGTCGCGGCCAGCACCGCCGACCCGAGGATGGCCGTATCGAACTTCTCCAGGGACCGGCTGGTGTTCCCGTACGGCGACCACACGGCCATGACCTGATCACCCGCGGGCGCCGCCGCCCACATGACGGGACGCCCTCGATAGGTACCGACCATGCTGCCCTGCTGGCCACTACGCACCAACTCTCTTAGCGGGGCGGGTAGTTGCGGTGGATCCAGGACGGAGTTGATGCCCTCGCGGGAGGTGCCGTACTCGAAGAGATCCAGGGCGATATCGAGATCCGCGCGCGTCTCCTTGCGCACCTGGCCGACGGTCTGACGGGCCACCGCGTTGTGCACCAGTACGCCGAGGACCGCGGCGACCGCGCAGCACACGGCGGTCACCGTCAACGCGATCTTCCAGCGAAGGGAGACCGCCGCCCGGCGCACGGCACGACGGGCCAGTGCGGTGAGTCGGCCAGGCACGCCGCGTGCGGTGGCACGGCGGAGGGGTGAGGAGTGGGGAGGGGCGGAGGGGGAGGGGGAGGGGGAGGGGGGAGGCCCCCCAGAAGGCGCACGCCGCCGCCCGGGCCGCCTCATCGCCGACCCCCACGCGGGCTCATCGCCGCTCTCCGTTCGGGGCGTGCGCGGCGGCAGTCGGAGCGGCGACGGACAGCACAGCATCAGGCGAAGCCCCGGCGGTCGAAGTCCCGGCAGCCAGGGCCCCGGCAGGCGGCACAGGCGGAACCGGCGGAACCGGGACGGGTGTGCCGCTGCGGGCGGGTCGGGGTTTGCGGGCGTCGTCGAGGGTGAGGTCCCAGAGGGTCATCCGGTCCTTGTCCCACAGGTAGTCGGTGACGCTGACGTAGCGCGGGTCCTTGGTGGGTTCGCGTACGACGAGGTGGCTTGCGGCCAGTTCGACGCCGGCCAGTACGCCGCGCAGGGCCAGTACGCGGGTGACGATCTGGCGCCGGACGCTGTAGACGCGCAGGTCGCTGGTGCGGTCGTCGAGGTCCACGGCCATGATCAATTCGGGTTTTCCGTCGCCGGTGAGGTCGTGGAACACCGGGCGGCGCACGGAGCCCGGCTCCGGCGGTTTCTGCCCGTCGGCGGCCAGGTCGGCGTCGAGGACCGCGCGCGGGTCGGCGTCGGCCATGCTGCCGCTCGGGAGGTGCGGGATGTGCGGTACGGGTTTGAGCGCGACGGGGTTGTCGCTCCTGCTCGGCGGGGCGGGCGAGTGGTCGGTCCACAGCGCGAACGGCGCCTTCACCTCCCGGGCCCGCCCGTCGCTCTGCAGCCCCTCGAACCCCGCGCACCCCGCCACGAGGGCGAGCGGCAGCAGCGCGACGAGCGGCGCCAGGGCCCGTGGACGCATCCGGTCACCGCCCTCCCTGGCCGACGGGCACCGCCAGGCGGGAGCGCGGGCCCCTAGGCTCCGGCATGACCGTACGCACGAATCCATACATATCTCGCCAAGTTACCCAAGGTGGCGGGCGGCGGACGGTTCAGGTGGGCCATTCCGTGACGGGACCGTACGCAGAGATCGCGGTGACTGTTACACGACGTACGGTTTCCCGTGAAACAAGCTCCGTAGCGTAGGGCCGCAGAATCGGTCCGGGGCCAGTCCCGGAGGCGGTCGCGTGCGCGGTCGAGTTCCGCGTCCGGGTCGGTCTCGGCAGTGATGGCGAGAGCGCGCGGGCCGGTTGAACCGCCCCGCCCCGACCGGGTCCGTCCGATCCGCCCCGACCGGGTCCGCCCGATCCGCCCTGACGAGGAGTGCCCGATGTCCGACCAGCGTCGCTCTGTGATCCGCACCGTTGCCGTCGCGTCCGGTGCGCTCGTCGCGCTGCTGCTGCCCGCCGGTGCGGCTGTCGCCGCCGATACGACCGGGCCGGTGGCCGGCGACCGTACGGCGATCATGCTGCCGGACAACGGTCTGGCCGGGCTGGCGGAGAAGGTGGGCCATCTGCCGACGGCGCTCCTCGTCGCCGGAGTGGGCGCGCTGGCGGCGTTCGGCATGGTGGGCCTGGCGATGCGTCGGCGCCGCCAGGGCTCCGCGCTGGGCGCCGCCACCGCGAACCACCGCGAGGCGTGACGGGCCCGACGGACTGACGGGCCCGACGGACTGACGGGCCGACGGACTGACGGGCCGACGGACTGACGGGCCGACGGGCCGACCGTCCCGAAGCGCCTACCGCCCCCTCCTCGTGCCGCACCCCGCCTCGGCCCGCGCATAAAGCGCCACCCGCCCGCCATGGACCGCCCGGCTCCGGCACAGGACGAACGCCTCGCGGAGCGTTGTGCGTTTGGCGATTTCCTGGTCGTTGGGGTCGTCCGGCTGGTCGGGGCCGTCACCCACGACCACGAGGCGGCCGGTGGGGGTGGTGAGCATGCGGTAGCGGATGGTGTCGCCGGAGGGTTCGGTGCCGTAGAGGGTGTGCGAGGCGACCGGGTCGCGGCGCAGGGCCAGATCGTGCAGGTCACGGTAGGCGTCGGGGCGGGCGGCGACCCAGACGCGGCGGCGGGCCGGGGTGAAGAGCAGGCCGTCGCCGGGCCCGGCGAGTGCGCGTACGGCGTGGGCGACGGCCGTACCGTCGTCGACCCGGCTGACGGGCGTCCGCAGCCGGATGTCCACGGGCAGCAGCGCCGCGACGGCCAGGGCCAGCGCGAGGGCGCGCCGCCGTAGCCGGGTGCCGGTCTGGCCGTCCTCCCCCGCCGGGCGCAGCAGCCGGGCCAGCGCGGCACCGGCCAGCAGCGCGAAGCCTGCCAGGGAGAAGAGGACGTAGCGGTCGACGTAGGCCGGTTCGGCGGAGGAGAGCAGGAAGAGGAGGAAGGTGGGGAGCAGGAGCAGGGGGAGGCCGAGGGCGCGCAGGCCGAGGGGACCGCGGGAGCGGATGCGGGCGCGGGAGCAGGCGATGCCGGTGGCGGCGAGGACCGCGAAGGTGAGCAGTTGCAGCGGGTCGGGCCAGATCAGCCAGCTGAGCTGGCCGGACTGGCGGGTGCTGTAGAGGGCGAGCGGGGCGAGTCCGGTGAGGACGCCGGTGACGGTGAGGGCCCAGGTACGCAGGGTGCGGCGCGGCAGTCGGCCGAGGATGAGCGCGGCGCCGTGCACCGGCAGCACCAGGGCGGCGAACTCGTGCAGCAGACACGCCGTCAGCATCAGGGCCGCGTAACCGGCCCACAGGGCGCGGCGCGAGCGGCCGGGCGCCTGCCTGGTGTGGACCGCGATCCGTACGAGCAGAGAGCAGGCCCAGACGACCAGGGCGCAGACCAGCGCGTACGAGCGGCCTTCCTGGGCGTACTGCTGCACGGGCGGGAGCAGCGCGAACGCGATACCGGCCCAGCGGCCGGTGCGGCGTCCGACGAGGAGGTTCCCGAGGAGCGCGACACCGGCAGCGGCCACGGTCATGGCGGCGAGGGACGGCAGGCGCAGGGCGACGACGTCCTCGCAGAGGGTCCGGCCGACGGCACCGCCGAACGCCGGGCCGAGGAGCCCGCCGGGCCCGAGGACCGCTTCGTAGGCGGTGAACCAGAGGTGCATCAGCGCGTAGTAGAGGCCGTGCACCACGTCGACGTGGCGGAGGGTGGCCCAGAGCGCGGCGGGTGCGCGGTGCGCCATGTCGTACGTGACGATCTCGTCGCGCCACATGGCGCCGTCTCGGCGCAGCCCCCAGGCGCCGAGCGCGCACATCAGCGCGGCGGGTACCGGCACCACCGTGTCCCGCAGCCGCCGGGCCCGCGGCGCGAGGGGCGCGGGGGTCTCCGCCGGGGTTTCGGGGGCCGGTTCGGTCCGGGTGGCGTCGATGGCGGGCTCCGGTCGCGTTCTGGGCGAGCGGTCCGGCGGGGGCGTGCGGTGGCCCGTGCACATCAGGAGGGTGCTCACCCGGGGAGGGGCGGTTTCCTGCTCGCCCCTGGGGAGAGCCCGGACCCTACCCCTTAGGGGCCGGGCCGCCGCTCCCCTCGGACGGCAGGTCGGCTTCGCTCTCCCGGCGGGCTGCCCCTACGGGGTCGGCCGCGGTTCCCGTACGGGTCCGGGCGTACGGCCTCCGGGGCGAGCCCGGGGCGCGTCCCGTACGGGACGAGGTGATGCCCCGTAAGAGACCTGTTCCGGGACGGAGACGGCCCCGTACGGGATGAGGGCCGGCTCCCCGTACGGGACGAGGGCGGGCGTGCTCACCCCGTACGGGGCCGGGCTCAGGCGAGGCGGGTCAGCTTGGCGCCGAAGGTGGGCGCGGTCAGGTCCTCGGCGAGGGCGACGGGCACCTGCTGGGTGCTGTCGCCGCTGCCGACGGTCAGCACGCCGACCTCGGTCCCGGCCTTGGCGGTGTGCGGGACGGTCTTGCCGCCGCTGCCGATCGAGAAGGCGGCCTTCAGACCGGGCCAGCCCACCGCGGTGAGGTCCTTGGTGGCGACGACGGGCGTCTCACCGCCGAGACCGTCATCGACGTAGCCGACGACCTGCCCCTTCTTGACGACGGTGTCGGCGACCAGCGCCTCCCTGGCCGCCGTGATCACCTTCGCGCTGTTGTCGAGCGCCAGCTTGAGGTGCGCGTTGGGGTCGGAGCTGCTGGTGCGCTGGTCCATCGTGACGCCGAGCAGCAGCTGGTCCTTGCCGCCGACGGTGCGGTACGCGGCCCACATGAAGGCGCCGCCCGCGGGCGTGCTGGAGCCGGTCTTGATGCCGCGTACGACGTACGGCATCGTCGTGAGCAGGCTGTTGTTGTTGAACAGCCGCTCGGGCAGCCCGTCGATCTGGACGTTCTCGGTGGCGACGACGGCGCGGAACGCACCGTTCTTCATCACCTCACGGGCGAGCTTGAGCTGATCGACGGCGGTACTGACCGTCGTCTTCGCCAGGCCGCTGGGGTCGGTGTACGTCGTGTTCGTCATGCCGAGCTTGGCGGCGGCGTCGTTCATCTTCTTCACGAACGCCTCCTCGCTCCCGGCGTCCCAACGGGCCAGCTGACGGGCGGCGTTGTTGCCGGAGGGGATCATCAGCATCTGGAGCATCTGCGTCTGGTTGAACTTCTGCCCCTCCTGCAGCGGCACCCGCGACTCGTCCTTGTTCTTCGAGTCGGCCGCCGCCTTGGCGTCGATGGTGAGGGTGGCGCCCTTCTCGCCCTTCTTCAGCGGGTGGTCGCGCAGGATGACGTAGGCCGTCATGACCTTGGCGACGCTCGCCGTCGGCACCGGCTTCTGCGGCCCCGACGTGCCGAGGCTGCCGACGCCGACGACCTCCGCCGCGGACTGCCCCTGACCGGGCCACGGCATGGAGAGTTTGCCGCCCTTGAAGGTGAACGCGGTCGACTCGCCGACGGCCAGCGTCGGCTCCGGCAGCGTGCGCAGCGACTGGACGACCACGAAGATGATCGCCAGCAGGATGGCCAGCGGCGTCCAGATCTTGAACCGCCGGACGACGGTACGGAGCGTGGTCTCGGGCGGCGGCGGGGTGTTGGTGAGCTGCGCGAGCAGGTCGAGGGGCGGCAGCGGCTCCTGCCGGGTCCGCTCACTCGCGGGCAGCGCCTCCGGCTGCGGCCCGGCGGTGGCACCGGCGGGCGGCTTACCGGGCTTGGCGGACTTGTCGGCTGCGGACTTCTCCGCGCCGGACTTCTCCGCTGCGGACTTCTCCGTTCCGGGCTCACCGGACGCCGAGCGGCTCGCCGCGGCGGCCGCACCGGCACCCGCCGTCGCGCTGCCGTCCTTCTCGCCCGGCTTGGCGGCCGTCTTACCGATGGACCGCCCGGCGGCACCGGTGTCGTCCGACTTCAGCGCGACGAACTGACTGGTGCGCTCGGCTTCCCGCTCGGCGCCCTTGGCCTTGGCTGCGTCCTTGGCCTCGGCCTTGTCCGCAGACTTGGCCTCGGCCTTGTCCGCAGACTTGCCCTCGCCCTCGCCCTCGCCCTTGTCCGCAGCCTTGGCCTCGGCCTTGGGGGCCTTTGCGTCCTTGGCCTCGCCCTTCTCGGACTCCTTGCTCTTACCGTCGGCTCCGGTCGCGCCCTTCGGCTCCGCCTCGGGCTTCTCCTTGCCCTCGGGCTTCGCCTTCTCCTCCGGCTTCTCCTTGCCCTTGAGCTTTGCGATGGTGAAGGCGCGGGTGGCGTCGTCGACGGGCTCCTCGTCCGCACCGGACTTCTTGCCCTTGGTCGTGAAAACGGCCGTCGGCCGGTCCTCGTCGTCGTCCTCGTCGTCGTCCTCGTCCGACGCGTCGGCGCCGTCCGCTACGGACACGTCGTCGCTCTTGGAGGCCGCGGCGTCACCCTTGCCGCTCGTGTCCTCGGCGTCGGACTCCTTACGCCCCGCAGCCTCGGCCTTCCCTTCATCGGCGGACTCGGTGCTGTCCGCACCCTCGCCACCGGCGTCGGTGTCCGCGTCCGCACCGGCGGAGCCGTCATCGCCATCGGCGGGATCAGCGCCGTCGGAGGCATCGGCGCTCTCCGCACCATCGTCCTTACCCGCGACCCAGGCGGCAACGGCGGTCCGCAGCCGGTCTTCGCCCGGCCCGTCGCCGCCATCGGCAGCCTCATCCGTCTCGGCGGACTCGGTGGACTTGGCTGCCTCGGAGGACCCATCGGCCTCGGAAGCCCCAGAAGCCCCGTCCGTCGCCGTCTCCGGCTTCTTCTGCGCCGCAGCGTCCCCGGACGCCTCGGCGGCCTCAGAAGCCCCGCGTTCGGCGTTCTCGGCCTCCGTGGCCTCCGCGTCCTTATCCGCCTCCGCCGGCTCCCCCCGGAGGACGGCGAGGCGCGGGTCGTTCGCGCCCCGCGCCTTCCCCGACGCCTGCTTCTTGCCCGACTTGTCGGGGGACTCGCCCGCCACCGATGTCTCCTTCGTATGTCGCACTGTCTGACCCAGTGTTCTCAAGTGTCCTGTGTTCGCGCGGCACGCATCCGCCGCCCCGCGCCACCTCGTCCCGCCGCACCCCATGGAGGTCGCCGTCGACGCACTAGACGAGAACGACATACCTGCAGGTTCCCTGCCGAACCCCCCACGCACTCTCGACAGATGAATGTGAGAGGGGTCACCCTGTCATGCATCCACGCGGGGAGGCATGGATGGGCAGGAGCCGCAGAACAATTCCGGAGGAGCTTCTGCTGCTGGCTTTGGACCCGGCAACGGGCACCACAGCGCAGCCGCAGTCGCTCGACCTCGGCCTGGCCGGGGCCCAGCTAGTGGAGCTGGCTCTGGCAGGACGGATAGCCCCGGACGGGGATCGTATCGCCGTGGTGATGCCACGGCCGACCGGAGATCCGACTCTGGACTCCGCGCTCGAACTGCTGCGGCGACGCGGCAGTCCGGTGCGCGCGGTCCACTGGATCGGCGGGCCCCGGCTGGGGCTGCGCCAGACGTACCTCTCGCATCTCGAACGCTGCGGCATGGTTCATGCCGTGGAGGGGCAGATGTGCGGGGTGCTGCCGACGACGCGCTACCAGGCGACGGAGACGGCCATCAGCCGGGAAATCAGGGCCCGGCTCGACACCGCGATCCGCACCGGCGTACCGCCGGACCCGCGGACCGCGGCGCTCGCCGCGCTGGCCCATGCGGTCGGACTCGGCAAGCACCTCTACCCGGGGAACGAAGGGCGTTCATCACGCTCCCGCCTCCGGGATCTGATCCGGCACGACCCCATGGGCGGACTGGTCGCGCACGCGGTCATGGACGTCCAGAACGGCGCCGCGGCGCAGCCACGGCGGACACCGGCGGCGGGTTCGGGCCACGGCCCGGCGCGGCAGCCGGCCGGCCGGGGCGCGGCGAACGCGTCCGGAGTGCCGGTCCCCTCACGGCACGGGCACGGCAGCATGGCCCGGGCCGGCGCACGTTGATCACAGGGGGCGTGCGGGGCGGTGCGTGCGCCGTCCGCGCGCTCCCGTGATGCTCCGGTCGGCGCCCCGTCCCGGCGTCCCGTACGCCGCTGGGGCGCCGACCGGCTGCAGAACCGTCCCCACGAGCCCGTTCGGGAGCCGTAGTTGGCGCGGGACGGCGGGTCGGCCGCTCCGGACGACGGCCGGTCCGCCGTCCCGCGCCGTGGCGTGCTCGCCTTCTGTGTGCGTTTGACTGCGCGGCGTCCACCCGGGGTGGCACCCTGCTGGCACGGAACAAGCAGTACGGACCCGGAGGTGCACGTCCCGTGGCGTCCCATGTCAACCCCACCGTCAGACGACGCCGGTTGGGCCAGGAGCTGCGCAGGCTCCGTGAGCTCAAGGGCATGACGGCGGAGGAGGTGGCCGAGCGGCTGCTGGTCTCGCAGTCGAAGATCAGCAGGCTGGAGAACGGCCGCCGCAGCATCAGTCAGCGCGACGTCCGCGATCTGTGCGGTGTCTACGAGGTGGACGACCGCCGGATAGTGGATTCGCTGATGCAGATGGCCAAGGACTCCCGGCAGCAGGGCTGGTGGCACGCGTTCGGCGACATCCCGTACAGCGTCTACATCGGGCTGGAGACCGAGGCCGCCTCACTGCGGGTCTATGAGTCGCTGCTGGTGCCGGGGCTGCTGCAGACGCCGCGGTACGCCCGGGCGGTGATTCCGGGCGTGCTGCCGGAGCTCGCCGCCGATCAGCTGGAGAAGCGGATCCAGGTGCGGCTGCGGCGTCAGGAGCGGGTCGATGATCCCGACAGTCCGCTGCGGCTGTGGGTGGTGCTGGACGAGAGCGCGCTGCGGCGGGTGGTGGGCAGTCCCGCCGTCATGCGTGAGCAGCTGGAGCATCTCGTCGAGATGAGCGCCCTGCCGCATGTGACGGTGCAGGTGCTGCCGTACGACACGGGAGCGCATGCCGGAATGTCCGGCACGTTCTCCATTCTCGAATTCAACGCCACCTCCGATTCGAGCGTGGTCTATATCGAGGGCGTCACGAGTGATCTGTATCTGGAGAAGACGAACGACGTCAACAAGTACACGATCATGTATGAACATCTGCGGGCACAGGCGTTGAATGCCGAACAGAGCCGGGACTTCATCGCGGCGATTGCGAAGCGACATGCCGATGCGGTGAGTTGAAGCCCTTTCCACGGAATTGACGGGTGGGGCCGGGAGGCGCCGCGCGGGCGGGGAGGGGCAGGAGGCGCCGGTCGGAAGGGGTGCGGAATCAGCCCCTCCGGCAGAGGGATCCGCAAGGTACACCGGCGCCCGGCGGCTTGAAAAGGGATCAAGGAATTCGCCATTCGGAAGGGTGAACTGCTCCTGCCGCAAGGGAAGTTGGCGCGTAGCGTCAGCACTACCGAATCCGCGGCAACTCACAGTAGTCGGAGCGAACAGTGAACAAGGTCATGCAGCCCAATTCCGCGTTCTCCTGGACGAAGTCCTCGTACTCCGGCGGTAACGGCGCCTGCGTCGAAATCGCCGTACCGGCCGCCGAGGCGATTGCGGTGCGCGACTCGAAGGACCCCGAAGGCCCGCGCCTCACCTTCGACAACTCCGCCTGGAGCACCTTCGTCTCGGATGTCGCCGACGGCGCCTTCGACCTGGCCTGACCGGCCCGTCGTTCCGCCGCGCCTCCATCGCGCGGCACCGAGCCCTCTCGACCGGATCCCCTGTCCAGGCCGAGGGGGCTCTCCCCTGTCCGGACCCGGGTGCGGCCCCCTGTGCCGGGACGGGCGGGCGGCTTAAGCTCCGGCGACCGAGCTGACGCGGGGGTGGCCCGCGCGCGAGCGATTGGAGTCGCCATGACGGATCCGGCCCAGAGCCCGTCCACGGTTCCCGCCCCGGGGCTCGCCTCCCGGGCGGCGCGGACGGGGAGTTCTCCGGTGCGCGACATTCTGGCGCTGACCGCGCGGCCCGAGGTCATCTCGTTCGCCGGTGGGCTGCCCGCGCCGGAGCTGTTCGACGCCGTGGGGATAGCCGACGCGTTCCGGCACGTGCTGACCGAGCAGCCGCGGCGGGCGCTGCAGTACTCGCCGACCGACGGCGATCCGGAGCTGCGCGCCGCGGTCGCGGGCCGGGTCTCCGCCCGGGGGCTGACGACCGCCGCGGACGATCTGATCGTGACCACCGGGTCGCAGCAGGGGCTGACGCTGCTGACGACGGCGCTGCTGGAGCCCGGTGACGTGGTGCTCGTCGAGGACCCGTGCTATCTCGCGGCGTTGCAGATCTTCTCGCTGGCGGGGGCACGGGTGGTGCCGGTGCCCACGGACGACGAGGGGCTGGTCCCGGAGGCGTTGGACGAGATCGCCGCGCGGGTCGGGCCCAAGCTGCTCTATCTGGTGCCGACGTTCCAGAACCCGACGGGCCGGACGCTGTCGGCCGAGCGGCGGGCAGCGGTGGCTGCGGTCGCGGCCCGGCGGGGGCTGTGGATCGCGGAGGACGATCCGTACGGGGAGCTGCGGTTCGAGGGGGAGCCGGTGCCGTGGATCGCGTCGTTCCCGGGGGCGGAGGACCGTACGGCGCTGCTGGGGTCGTTCTCGAAGGTGATGGCGCCGGGGCTGCGGCTGGGGTGGCTGCGGGCCCCGGCCGGGCTGCGGCGGGCCTGTGTGATCGCGAAGCAGGCCGCGGACCTGCATTCCTCGACCGTCGATCAGGCGGCCGCCGCGCGCTATCTGGCGGTGGCGGACCTGGACGCGCATCTGGTGCGGGTGCGGGAGGCGTACCGGGCGCGGCGGGACACGCTGCTCGGCGGGCTGGGCGACGCGCTGCCCGTGGGGTCGCGGTGGAACCGTCCGGCGGGCGGCATGTTCGTCTGGGCGACGCTGCCCGAGGGGTACGACGCGGCGGCGCTGCTGCCCGGGGTGGTGCGGCATGACGTGGCGTACGTCCCGGGGGCGCCGTTTTTCGCGGGGACACCGGACGCGACGGCGATGCGGCTCTCGTTCGTGACGCATCCGCCGGAGGAGATCGGCGAGGGGCTGGTCCGGTTGGGTGCGGCGCTGCGGGACGCCCGTCCCACGGGCTGAACGGCGCGGGGCGTTCCGGGGCGCGGCTTCGTCCGTGCGGCTTCGTCCGTGGGGCGTTCCTTCCGGCGGGTCGGTGGGGCGCCGCGCGGGATCCCGCTCCCGTGCGGCCGGTCGCCGTGCCGCCGGAGCGGGACGGTGGGTGGCCGTGCTGGTCGGGCCTGCGGAGCCCGGCGAAGTGTCCGCACATCGTGGGGGCGGCGGCGGACGGGGGACAACGCCCCGGCCGGTCAAGAGCAGGCAAAATCGTTCGGCTTGGTGACCGTCGTTCATATCTGTGATCCGCAGGGCCTTGACCGGCCCGTCCGGCGAACGGTTCAATCCCCCAAGTCCCCGCTCCCGCACGGGGAACCGCCCTACGGAACGTCACGGCGAAGTGGTCCACGTTCACCAGGCGGACCCCTGGAGGGGGCATGAACAGTCTCGACTGGGCTGTGCTCATCGGCTATTTCGGCGTGATGGTCGCGATCGGTGTGTGGTCACACCGGCGGGTCGACGACGTCGGAGACTTCTTCACCGCGGGCGGCCGGATGCCATGGTGGCTGTCCGGCATCTCGCACCACATGTCCGGCTACAGCGCGGTGATGTTCACCGGCTATGCGGGCATCTCGTACCAGTACGGCATCACCTCGTACGTCACCTGGTCGTTCCCGATCGCGGTGGGTATCGCCATCGGGGCGCGACTGTTCGCGCCGCGGCTGAACCGGCTGCGGTCGCGGCTGCACGTGGCCTCGCCGCTGGAGTACCTCAAGAGCCGCTACAACCTGCCGACGCAGCAGGCGCTGGCCTGGTCGGGGGTGCTGTTGAAGATCGTGGACGTGGGCGCCAAGTGGGCGGCGATCGCGACGCTGTTGTCGGTGTTCACGGGCATGTCGCTCAACCAGGGCATCCTCATCACCGGTGTCGTCACCGGGATCTACTGCACCGTCGGCGGACTGTGGGCGGACGCGCTGACCGAGCTGGGGCAGTTCGTCATCCAGTTACTGGCCGGGGTGGCGATGCTGGTGGCGGTCCTGGCGCAGCTCGGGGGTTTCGGGGCGCTGTGGACGGCGTGGGACCGGCTGCCGGCGGGGCACACCGCGCCGACCGCCGGGCCGTACACGCTGACGTTCCTGCTGGCGTATCTCTTCATCAAGACCTTCGAGTACAGCGGCGGGATGTGGAACCAGGCGCAGCGCTACATGGCGACGCGCAGCGCGCGGGAGGCGGTGCGGTCGGCGCGGCTGTCGGCGGCGTTGTGGCTGGTGTGGCCCGCGGTGTTGTTCTTCCCGATGTGGATGGCGCCGCTGCTGGTACGGGCGCAGAAGCCGGACGCGTCGGACGCGTATGCGCTGCTGACCGAACGGCTGTTGCCGCACGGGCTGTTGGGTCTTGTCGTGGTCGGGTTCTTCTCCCACACGATGGCGATGTGCTCGTCGGACGCGAACGCGATCTCGGCGGTGTTCACCCGGGACATCGCCCCGGCGCTGCCGAAGGTGGGGGAACGGGTGCGTGGCTGGTCGCACCGGGCGGGGCTGCTGGCTGCGCGGCTGTCGACGGTGGCGTTCCTGGCGCTGTCGATGGCCATCGCGACGCAGGTCAACTCGCCGGCGTTCAAGGACATCATCACCGTGGTCATCAAGTGGGTGGCCGGGCTGGTCGGGCCGATCTCGATCCCGTTCCTGCTCGGCATGGTGCGGCAGTGCCGCAGGTCCGGGCCGACGGCGGCGCTGGTGTCGTGGGCGGCGGGCCTGTTCGCGTTCTGGCTGACGAACTACGGGATCGACGGGGTGCAGCTGCAGATCCAGATCGTGGCGCCGGTGGCCACCTCGCTGGTGCTGTTCCTGCTGATCGGCCTGGTCAGGCCGGAGGACACCCCGGAGCGGGACGCGGTCCTGGACCGGATCAACGGGGACGGGGACGGCGAGGACGGATTCGGGCCCGCCCGGCGGCTCCCCGGGCAGCGGGCGGACGGGGCGGCGGGGCGCGCGGGGAGGGCGTGAGGGGGCGCGAGAGGGGCGGGCGCGCGCCGGGGGCGGGCCCTTGGCCGGGGCCCGTTGGCCCGGGGCGGTCTCTCCCCCGGACCCGTCAGGCCCTCGGGTAGCGGGCCAGCCAGCCCGGGGCGGAGCCGGCGGGGCCGTGCAGGGCCGGGCCCTGGGTCATCTCCAGGGCGAAGTCGTCGGCGAGCTGGAGGATGGTGTCACGGCCCTCCAGCTCGACCAGCCAGACGGGGGGCAGCGCCGTCTCGCCGTGCAGGGTGCCGAGGAGGTTGCCGCAGACGGCGCCGGTGGAGTCGCTGTCGCCGTCGTGGTTGACGGCGAGCAACAGGCCGTGCCGGACGTCCTCGGCGACGAGCGCGCAGTAGACGCCGATGGAGAGCGCCTCCTCGGCCGTCCAGCCCTCGCCGAGCGATGCGACCCGGGCGGCCGTCGGCATGCCCTGCCGTACGGCGCCGAGCGCCCGCTTGAGGGCTTCGGTGGTCTCCTCGTGGTCGGGGCGGGTGGCGAGGTGGGCGAGGGCGTTCTGCACGGCGCTGTCGAGGTCGTCGCCGCGTGCCAGGGCGTGGCTGATGACGGCGAAGGCTCCGGCCGCGAGGTAGCCGGTGGGGTGGCCGTGGGTCTGGGCGGCGCATTCGACGGCGAGCTGGAAGACGAGCTGCGGCTCCCAGCCGACGAGCAGTCCGAACGGCGCGGAGCGCATCACGGCACCGCACCCCTTGGAGTCGGGGTTCTTCGGCTTGTCCAGGGTGCCCATGGTGTCGTCGCCGAGGCCGGTGAGGCAGGCGCGGCCCGGTGCGCGGCGGGAGTACAGCCACTCCTCGCGGGCCAGCCAGCCGTCGTCCTCCTTACGCTCGTCCGGGCCCCAGTCGCGCTGGGTGGCGGCCCAGCGGAGGTAGGCGCGGTGCACGTCGGTGGGCGGGTGCCAGGCGCCGGTGTCGCGGCGGACCTGGGCGCGGATCAGGCCGTCGACGGTGAACAGCGTCATCTGGGTGTCGTCGGTGACCGCGCCGCGCCGCCCGAAGGCGGGGACGAAGTCGGTGACGCCTTCCTGGCCGTGGGCCTCGCGGATGGCGTCCAGGGAGTCGAACTCGATGCCCGCGCCGAGCGCGTCGCCGATCGCACCGCCGAGCAGGCAACCGCGGACCCGGCTGCGGAAGTCCTGCTGTTCGGCACGGCCCCAGATGGCGGTGGTACCGGTGCCGCCTGCCGCTGCGTTCACTGTGCCCTCCCGAACCCCACAACGCCCGTCCGGCCCCGTACGGACCCTCTGGCGCAGCACTGTAATCGACCAGGATTGATCGGTTCGGGACAGGAACGGAATGCGACAAGACGCCCATCAGGCGGCTTTTGGTCGGTCCGCTCCCGATCGGTGCGCGTCCGCCCGAGACCTCCGTACGAGGCGGGCACCCGGGGACGGACGGCCTGGTGGGGCGGGGCGCGCGGCCCGGGTGGCGGCGGTTTTCCGGGCGCCCGCCGGGCCGTGGGGCCGCTTTCAGGCGGGAGTTCGAAGATGGCGGCGGTCCGGGGTGGGCATGCTCCCCGCATGTCCGAGTACGAGTGGGACCGCACCACGATGGCCGTCGTCGCCACCGCTCTCTCCGGCGACAGCGACGGCGCGGTGGAACTCCTCCGGCCGCTCCCGCACCGCGATGTCTGCCATGTCGCGGTCCGGCTGGCGGCCATGGCCGCGGACGCGCTGATCACCGCCGCGCAGGACTCCGGCGGCGATCGCGCGGAGGCACTGTCGCAGTGGCAGCAGTGCATCCTCCAGCACGAGGCGGAGTACGACGGGGGTGCGCCGCCTTAGGGACGTGCCACCCAAGGGGTGCGCCGCCGGGCCTGGGCACCCGGGGATCCGCCGGGGCGGGGCGCCCGCATGCCGCCGGGCGCCCCTCGTACCGTCGTACGCCTCAGTCGAGGACCGGCAGCAGCTCCGGCAGGTGGCCGTCCGAGGCGTGCGCGGCGCGCTGACGTTCCTCGGGCACCGGGCCGTACGTCGTGTTGCGGGCCCGGGCCGGGCGGCCCGCGGCGTCGGCGATGGCGAGCAGGCCCTGGATGGAGCGGTAGGAGCCGTAACTGGAGCCCGCCATCCGGGAGATGGTCTCCTCCATGAGGGTGCCGCCCAGGTCGTTGGCGCCGGAGCGGAGCATCTCGGCGGCGCCCTCCGTGCCGAGCTTTACCCAGCTGGTCTGGATGTTGGTGATGTGCGGGTGGAGCAGCAGCCGCGCCATGGCCGTCACCGCGCGGTTGTCGCGGGTGGTGGGGCCGGGGCGGGAGATGCCCGCGAGGTAGACCGGGGCGTTGGTGTGGATGAACGGCAGGGTGACGAACTCCGTGAAGCCCTCGACGCCCTTGGCGGCGGCAGACTGCTGGATCTCGGCCAGCAGCCGCAGATGGCCCAGCCAGTGCCGCGGCTGGTCGACATGGCCGTACATCATCGTCGACGACGAGCGGATGCCCAGCTCATGGGCGGTCTTGATGACCTCGACCCAGGTGGCGGTGGGCAGCTTGCCCTTGGTGAGGACCCAGCGGACCTCGTCGTCGAGGATCTCCGCAGCAGTGCCGGGGATGGTGTCGAGCCCGGCGGCCTTCGCCTCGGCCAGCCAGTCCCGGATGGACAGGCCCGTCCGCGTCGCGCCGTTGACGACCTCCATGGGGGAGAAGGCGTGGACGTGCATCCCCGGGACGCGTTCCTTGACGGCGCGCGCGATGTCGAAGTACGCCGTGCCGGGCAGGTCGGGGTGGATGCCGCCCTGCATGCACACCTCCACCGCGCCGACGTCCCACGCCTGCTGGGCGCGGTCGGCGACCTGCTCCAGGGAGAGCGTGTAGGCGTCGGCGTCGGTGCGGCGCTGCGCGAAGGCGCAGAACCGGCAGCCGGTGTAGCAGACGTTGGTGAAGTTGATGTTCCTGGTGACGATGTACGTGACGTCGTCGCCGACCGTGTCGCGGCGCAGCTCGTCGGCGATCTTGCACAGGGCGTCGAGGGCCGGGCCGTCGGCGTGCAGCAGCGCCAGGGCCTGGGGGTCGGTGAGCTGCGTCGGGTCGTCGGCCGCCTGCGACAGCGCCTCGCGGACGTCGGCGTCGAGCCGGGAGGGCACCATCCCGGGGGCGGCGGCCTCGCGCAGCGCCTCCCAGTCGCCGTAGACGTTGTCGAAGTCGTCGCGGCGGTCGCCGGTGCGACCCTCGGTGTCGATGGTGCGGTGCAGGTCGGTGCGGCCGGAGGGGGCCAGCGAGAAGCCCTCGTCGGGCTCCTGCCAGGGGCGGCCCACGACGGGAGCGTCCTCGTCGGCGAGGCCCGTGTCGTCGGCCAGGGCGCGGACGTGCGGCAGCAGCCGCGGGTCGAGCCAGGGCTCGCCCCGACGGAGGAACTCGGGGTAGATGGGCAGCCGTTCGCGCAGGGCGAAGCCGGCGGTAGCGGTGCGCTCGGTGAGCTCGTCGATCTGGGGCCAGGGACGCTCGGGGTTCACGTGATCGAGGGTGAGCGGTGAAACACCGCCCCAGTCGTCGATGCCCGCGCCGATGAGCATCTCGTACTCGCCGTCGACAAGGTTGGGCGGCGCCTGGATACGGGTCGAGGGACCCATGACGAGCCGGGCCACCGCGATCGTCGCGGCCAGCTCCTCCAGTTCGGCATCCGGCATCCCGCGCATGGCCGTGTCCGGCTTGGCGCGGAAGTTCTGCATGATGAGTTCCTGAATGCCGTGGTAGGAGCGCTGGATGCGGCGCAGCGCGAAGAGTGATTCGGCACGCTCCTCGTAGGTCTCACCGATGCCGACCAGCAGGCCGGTGGTGAAGGGAACGTTGGAGCGGCCGGCGTCCTCCAGGACACGCAGCCGGACGGCCGGATCCTTGTCGGGCGAGCCGTGGTGCGGTCCGCCCGGCTCACTCCACAGTCGCTCGGCCGTCGTCTCCAGCATCATGCCCAGGGAGGGCGCGACCGGCTTGAGGCGCTGGAAGTCCGTCCACGACATCACGCCGGGGTTGAGGTGGGGCAGCAGCCCGGTCTCCTCCAGGACCCGGATGGCCATGGCGCGCAGGTAGGAGATGGTGTCGTCATAGCCGTGCGCCTCCAGCCACTCACGGGCCTCGGGCCAGCGGTCCTCGGGCTTGTCCCCGAGGGTGAACAGGGCCTCCTTGCAGCCCATCTCAGCGCCGCGCCGGGCGACGTCGAGCACCTCTTCCGGCGACATGAACATGCCGTGGCCGTCGCGGCGCAGCTTGCCGGGGACGGTGACGAACGTGCAGTAGTGGCACTTGTCGCGGCACAGGCGGGTGAGCGGGATGAACACGCCACGGGAGTACGTGATGACGCCGGGGCGTCCGGCGGCGTCCAGACCGGCGTCCCGCACCCGGGCGGCGCTCGCGCAGAGGTCCTTCAGATCGTCGCCGCGGAGCTGGAGGAGCACCGCCGCCTCGCCGGCGTCCAACGCGACGCCGTCCCGGGCCCGGCGCAACGCGCGCCGTACGGCGTTCGCGGCGGGCGGCGCGGAAGGCTCCGTGCCACCGCTCGCCGACGGCGCGTCCGCTCGGTGTGATCCCTGGTCAGGTACCTGCGCGCTGGAAGTCATCCTCTGAGCATACGAGCGCGCACCGACAGCGGAACGCGATCACTGCAAACCTGCGAGCAGAGCCTCCGAGTACTTACGCGTTATGAACTCCAGGGCGTGCCCGTCGGGGTCGTCGATGTACACGCCGCGGCCGCCGTCGTGGTGATTGATGCTCTGTGCGTTCTTATGGCGGGGATCGGCCCAATAGGGAAGGTTCCTGTCCTTTATCCGGCGGAAGATCTCGTCGAACTCGTCCTCCGTCACCAGAAACGCGTAGTGCGTCGGCACGAAGTCGCCGTCGGGTGCGACGTGTTCCGCGAAGTCGAGGACGACGCCGTTGTCGAGGCTGACGGCGGCGAACGGTCCGTAGGCGCGGGGCTCGGGGGTGCCGAGCATCTCCGCGAGGAAACGGGCGGAGGCGAAGCGGTCGGTGCTGTGGACGATCGTGTGGTCGAGCTGCGGCATGGTCATCTCCTAGGAGCCGCGGACTACCGGGCGGGGCCACCTCCCGTACGGGACGGCCGTCGTGCCCGCCCCGCACGGAAACACCCCGTGCCTTCGACGGTACGCCCGGCCGGGCGGCGGCGGATCGGTCCACGGTCGGGGCTCCCCGGGGCGGGCGGATCGGGCAGTGGTCCTAGGACGGGCGGCACCACGAGCGGGCCGCGGGCCCGTCGCGGCAGGTCCGGGCGCCGGGCGAAGGCGGGGACCACGGCGCGTCCTCTGTGGTGCGCGCCCCGCGCCCCGAGGGCTCAGTGGTGGCGTACCGGCGCCTCAGAGGTACTGCGCGTAGTCGTCGAGGGTCCGCAGCACCTCCGGCTCACCGGCGGGCGGCAGTTGCAGCACCACCTCGTCGATGCCGAGGTCCCGGTGGTGGGCCAGTTTGCCGGGTGTGGGGCGGACCGCGAACGGCACCACGGCCGGTTCACCGGTGCGCCCGGCGGCCGTCCACGCCGTACGCAGCGCGGGCAGTGCCTCCCCGAGACCGTGGCCGCCGATGGGCAGCCAGCCGTCGGCGTAGGCGGTGAGGTCCGAGAACAGCCGGGGCCCCGCGGCGCCGCCGAGCAGGACGCGGGGCGCGCCACCGGCCGGTTTGGGGTGGGCGTACGAGGCGCACACGGAGCCGAACGGTCCCTCGTACGCGGTGGGTTCGGGTGCCCACAGGGCCCGCATCAGCGCCATCCGGTCGCGCACCAGGTCCCGCCGGGTGGACCAGCGCACTCCGTGGTCGGCGGCCTCCTCGACGTTCCAGCCGAAGCCGACGCCGAGGGTGAACCGGCCGCCGGAGAGGAAGTCGAGGGTGGCGATCCGCTTCGCCAGGTCGATGGGGTCGTGCTGTGCGACGAGCGTGATGCCGGTGCCCAGCCGCAGCCCCTCGGTGACGGTGGCCGCCTGGCCGAGCGCGACGAACGGGTCGAGGCAGCGGCCGTACTCGTCGGGCAGCGGCTCCCCCATGGGCGCGGGGGTCTCCCGGCTCGCCGGGATGTGGGTGTGCTCGGGAAGGTAGAGGCCGTGGAAGCCGCGCTGCTCCAGCTCTCTGGCCAGGCGGTCGGGCCGGATCGTCTCGTCGGTAAGGAAGATCGTGGTCGCGATCCGCATCCGCGCGCACCTCCGTGTGAGCCGTGTCGGTCAGCGCATGTTGCCTCACCGTCCGCGGGTTATCCACAGCCCTTTCCTGCCGTGTCACACCCGCGTAGAACAGTTTTCACGCGGCGACACACGACGTGGCGGCGACGCGGTCCACGGCCCGGCGACGGGCACTCCGGACCACGTCTCCGATGCTGCCGTGGGTGGGTGGTGGGGCGGGGTGGAGGTGGGGCGGGAGGGGGAGGGGAGGGGAGGGGCCCCGCCCCCCTACTCCTCCACCACCAACACCGGCGTCCCCCGAGTAAGCACTTCCCCCCGGAAGAACGCCGGGCTCCGCCGCTGCATCACCAGCATCAGCACAAGCCCCAGCACCAACAGCCCCACCCCGATGACGAACACCGAGCCCACACCGAACACGGAGCTGCCCGACCCGTAAGCCGGGTTCCACATGTCGACAAGGGTCTTGGTGAAGACCGCCGTCAGCAGGGTGCCGCCGAGGGTGGGGAAGACGCCCTTGAAGAACAGGTCGCGGGCGGAGGTGCGCAGGTCGTGGCGGAAGTACCAGGCGCAGGCGAAGGCCGTGATCGCGTAGTAGAAGCAGATCATGAGGCCGAGGGCGTAGATCGTGTCGATGAGGACGTTCTCGCTGAGGAGGCTCATCACGGCGTAGAAGAGGCCGGTGGCGACGCCCGCGGCGACGGTGGCGCGGCCCGGTGACCGGAAGCGCGGGTGGATGCGGGCGAAGGACGGCGGCAGCGCCTCGTAGGCGCTCATCGCGAGGACGGTGCGGGCCACGGGGATGAACGTGGTCTGGAGGCTGGCGGCGGCCGAGGCGAGGACGGCGACGAACAGCAGCACGCCGAGGGCGGTGCCCATGACGGGGTCGGCGAGGGCGGCGAAGACGTTGTCGGCGGTGTGCGGGTTGCCGAGGCCGGGGCCCTTGTCGCCGACGCCGGAGTACATCTGGGCGGCGATGGCGGTCAGCAGGTAGGAGCCGATGAGGACGAGCATCGCGAGGAGGGCGGCGCGGCCGGGGGTTTTGGCGCTGCCGGCGGTCTCCTCGTTGACGGTCAGGCAGGCGTCCCAGCCCCAGAACATGAAGATCGAGAGGGAGAGTCCGGCGGTGAAGGCGGAGAAGGACTGGACGGCGAAGGGGTCGAGCCAGGTCCAGGAAAAGTGCAGGGATCCTGCGAATTCGCCGGAGCGCGCCTTGACGACGGCCATCACGACGAAGACGGCGAGCACGGCGAGTTGGAGGCCGACGAGGGCGTATTGCACGCCTTTGGTGGCGGTCATGCCGCGGTAGCTGATGGCGGTGGCGACGGCGATGAAGGCGAGGCAGGTGAGGATGTGGGCGGCTTTGTTGCCGTCGAGGTCGGCGACGGCCTGGCTGCCGGTGAGTTCGCCGAGCAGCAGGTAGAAGAACGAGGTGGCGACGCCGGCGAGGTTGGAGAGCACGATGATCGTCGCGATCACCAGGCCCCAGCCGCACATCCAGCCGATGCGCGGACCGAACGCCTTGACGGTCCAGGTGAAGGAGGTGCCGCAGTCGGGGACCGCCTTGTTCAGCTCGCGGTAGGCGAAGGCGACGAGCAGCATCGGCAGGAACCCTGCCAGAAAGATGGCCGGCATCTGCAGGCCGACCTCACCGGCGGTGGGGCCGAGGGTGGAGGTGAGGCAGTAGACGGGGGCGACGGTGGAGACGCCGATGACCGCGCTGCCGAGCAGGCCGACGGAGTTGCCGCTCAGTCCCTTGCCACGGGTGTCGCCGCGGGCTTCTCCGCCGGTGGCGCCGGCGCTCGTTACCGTGTCTCCGGTCTGGGGCCGGGGGTCTACCTGAACCATGAACAGGACGTTAAGTGCTGCTGTTTCCGTATCCAGAGGGTCAAACTCCGCTTATCGGCGGCCCGGTAGCGCCTTCATTACGAAACCACATTCCCCGCTTCAGTCACGTAATGGAATGATCAAAACCGTCTCAACCTTCAACTTCGCGACTCGCGGGCCGCGCGGCCCGCCGTGCGATTACCGCAGCCATGCCCGTTTTGCCCCTTTCGAAAATTTCCCGTGCGACTTCCGGACGCCTCCCGGACGCCGGGAGGAAGCGCGGGCCTCACCCCGTCCACACCACCGACTGCACCTCGCTGTAGGCGTGCAGCGCGTACGAGCCCACGTCCCGGCCGACGCCGCTCTGTTTGAAGCCGCCGAAGGGTGCCTCCATGTTGCGGCCCACGGTGTTGACGCCGACCCCTCCGGCGCGCAGCCGTGCCGCCACCCGGAACGCCCGTGCCACATCGCCGGACCAGACGTAGTCCAGCAGCCCGTAGTCGCTGTCGTTGGCGAGCGCGACGGCCTCCTCCTCGTCGTCGAACGGCAGCACCACCACGACCGGGCCGAAGATCTCCTCCCGCACGATCCGCATCCCGGACGTGCAGTCGGCGAACAGCGCGGGCGCGACGTAGAAACCGCGCGCCGTGTCCGGGCCGTCCGGGCGCCGCCCGCCGGTGACCAGCCGGGCGCCCTCCGCGCGGCCCAGATCGAGGTAGGACTCGACGCGGTCGCGGTGGGCGGCGGAGATGACCGGGCCGACCACGGTGGAGCGGGCCCGCGGGTCGCCGAGGGGCAGGCGACGCGCGTAGTGGGTGAGGCGTTCGACCAGCCGGTCGTGGAGGGGCCGTTGGACGAGGACGCGGGTCGGGGCGGTGCAGATCTGGCCGCTGTAGAAGGAGAAGGTGGTGCCGATACCGGCGACCGCGGCGTCCAGTCCGGCGTCGTCGAGGTCGGCGAAGACCAGCGCGGCGCCCTTCCCGCCCAACTCCATGAGCTGGCGTTTCATGCCCCGGCCGCACTCCTCGGCGATGGCGCGGCCGACGGCGGTGGAGCCGGTGAAGCTGACCATGTCGGTCTCCGGCGCCGCCACCGCCGCCGCGCCGATCTCCGCGGAGGCGCCGGAGACGACGTTGACCACGCCGGGCGGCGCCCCCGCCTCGTCCAGCGCCTCCTGGAGCGCCTCGGCCATGCGGTAGACGGAGAGCGGGTCCTGCGGGGCGGGTTTGACGACGACGGTGTTGCCCATGGCCAGCGCCGGGGCGATCTTGCCCGCGGGGTTGGCCCAGGGGTTGTTGTACGAGGTGATGCAGGCGACGACGCCGACCGGGCGGCGGGCCGCGTACGCGCCGATGACCGCGGCTTTCCCCATCGGTCCGGCCGGGTTGACCTGCGGCGGCAGCGGCGTCTCGACGGGTTCCAGCGCGCCGCGGGCGTACCGCGCGAACCGTGCCGCGGCCACGCCGACCTGCATGGCGCGGGCGGTGGCGGTGGTGGCGCCGCTCTCCCGCTGGGCGAGTTCGGCGTACGGGGCGAGGCGGTCGCGGAGCAGCCGGGCGGTGTGGTCGAGGACGCGGGCGCGGAGTTCGGGGGTGGTGCGCGACCACGGGCCGAAGGCCGCGCGGGCGGCCTCGGTGGCGGCGCGGACCTGCGCGGTGCTCGCCTCGGGTGCCCGTCCGACGGTCTCCCCGGTGGCCGGGTCGAGGACGTCGTGGTGTCCGCCGTCGGGCACGGTCCATTCGCCGCCGATGAGGAGCCGTTCCGTACGGTCCGGATCGGCGCTCCGTCCCGTAGGGCCCTTGCGGGCGCTCACCGGGTGCTCACCGTCGCGGTGTGGCGGCCGGAGCGCAGGACGGTGCCGGGGACGGCGCCGGTGACGGTGTCGTCGCGGATCGTCTCGACGCCGTTGACGCGGACGCTGACGATGCCCTGGGCCCGGGAGTCGAGGCGGGGGCTGTCGCCGGGCAGGTCGTGGACGAGGGTGGCGGGCCCGGCGTCGATGGTCTCGGGGTCGAGGAGGACGAGGTCTCCGTGGTGGCCTGCGGCGATGCGGCCGCGGTCGCGGAGGCCGAAGAGGCGGGCCGGGTCGTCGGTGAGCATCCGGACGGCCTCCTCCAGGCCGACGAGTTTCCGGCCGCGCAGGCAGTCGCCGAGGAAGCGGGTGGTGTAGGGGGCGCCGCACATCCGGTCGAGGTGGGCTCCGGCGTCGGAGCCGCCGAGGAGGACGTCCTCGTGCCGCCAGGTCTCGCGGCGCAGGGCCCAGCTGGCGGGGTCGTTGTCGGTGGGCATCGGCCACAGGACGGTGCGCAGGTCGTCGTGGGCGCAGATCTCGACGAGGCAGTCGAAGGGTTCCTGGCCGCGTTCGGCGGCGATGTCGCGGACGACGCGGCCGCTGAGCCCTTCGTTGGCGGCGGAGTAGGTGTCGCCGATGACGTAGCGGTCGAAGTCGGCGAGGCGGCGGAAGACCCCGGCCTCCTCGCTGTGGGCGTGGCGGAGCAGGGTTGCGCGGACGTCCGGGTCGCGGAGTTTCGCGAGGCGTTCGGGGCGGGGCAGGCCGAGGATGTCGCCCCAGCCGGGGATGAGGTTGAGGGCGCAGAACGTGCCGAGGGACATGTTCATGGGCGTGAGGATCGGCATGGTGAGGGCGACGATGCGGCCGCCGGCGGCGCGGGCGCGGGCGCTGGGGACGAGCTGGCGGGGGACGCGGTCGGGGACGGCGGCGTCGATGGTGAGGACGTTCCAGTTGAGGGGGCGTCCGGCGGCGCCGGTCATGGCGACGAGGAGGTCGATCTCGTCGTCGTCGAAGCGGTCGAGGCAGCCGGAGACGATGGCTTCTATCTGGGTCCCTTCGTGTGCGCCGACGGCTCGGGAGAGGGCGAGGAGTTCGTCGCGGTCGGCGTGGCGGGAGGCGACGGGGGCGCCGTCGCCGTCGGAGTGGGTGGCCGACTGGGTGGTGGACAGTCCCCAGGCCCCGGCGTCCATGGCGTCGTGAAGGAGGGCGACCATGGCGTCGAGCTGGTCGGGGGTGGGACGGCCGCCGATGGCGTCGGGGCCCATGACGTGGCGGCGCAGGGCGCAGTGGCCGACCATGAATCCGGCGTTGACGGCGATACGGCCTTCGAGGGCGTCGAGGTAGTCGCCGAAGCCGTGCCAGTCCCAGGGGGCGCCTTCTTCGAGGGCGACCAGGGACATGCCCTCGACCTTGCTCATCATGCGGCGGGTGTAGTCGGCGTCGCCGGGCCGGTCGGGGTGGAGCGGCGCGAGGGTGAAGCCGCAGTTGCCGCCGGCGACGGTGGTGACGCCGTGGTTGAGGGACGGGGTGGCGTAGGGGTCCCAGAAGAGCTGGGCGTCGTAGTGGGTGTGCGGGTCGACGAAGCCGGGGGTGAGGACGAGTCCGGTGGCGTCCTCGGTGGTGGTGGCCGGTTCGGTGACGGTGCCCGGTGGGGCGACGGTGGCGATGCGGCCGTCCTTGATGCCGACGTCGGCGAGGTGGCGGGGCGCGCCCGTGCCGTCCACGACGGTGGCGCCCTGGATGAGGTGGTCGAGCATGGCGGGTTCCCTTTCTCGTCATACGGGGCGGGGTCTCGCGGGGCGCGGCGGTGCGGTGCAGGGCGGTGCACGGCGGTGCGGTGCGCGGCAGTGCAGGGCGGTGCGGCGGGCCGCGGGCCGCGAGCCGCGGGCCGCGAGCCGGGCCCGCCCGGCCGGGCGCCGCGGCCGGTGGCGTCAGGCGCCGCCCGCTTCCCGGAAGCGCGTCGTCCGGTGCACCGGGTCCGTGTCGATCTTCGGGATGACGTGCTCGCCGATGAGCCGGATGGAGGTGAGGGTGTCGTCCCGGCTGATGCCGATGGGCAGGCCGAAGGAGAGCTGGTCGGCTCCGGCCGCCTCCCAGCGGCGGCACTGCGCGAGGACCTCGTCCGGGTCGCCGCAGATCATCAGCTCCTCGGCGATCAGCAGCTCGATCAGCTCCTCGGTGTAGTCGGGGAGCAGTTCGGGCCAGGCGGGGATGCCGTCGGGCCGCGGGAAGGTGTCGTGGTAGCGGAAGAGCAGCGACTGGAGGTAGTTGAGCCCGCCGCCGACGGCGATCTCCACGGCCTTTTCATGCGTCTCGGCGCAGATGGCGGTCGAGGTGACCATGACGTTGTCGTTGACGAAGTCCCCTACGGGTTCGGCGTCCTTGACGGCGCTCTTGTACGAGTCGACCACCCACTCCATGTCGGCGACCTTCTGCACGCTGAACCCGAGGACGCCGAGGCCCTTGCGCCCGGCCATCGCGTACGAGGAGGGGGACCCGGCGGCGTACCACATGGCGGGGTGGGAGGGTCCGTACGGCTTGGGGAGGACCTTGCGGGGCGGGAGTTGCCAGTGTGTGCCGCGGAAGCCCTCGTACTCGTCCTGGAGCCACATCTTGGGGAACTCCGCGATGGTCTCCTCCCACAGCTCCTTGGTGTGGTTCATGTCGGTGACGCCCGGCATGAACCCGAGGATCTCGTGGCTGCCCGCGCCGCGCCCGGAGCCGAATTCGAAGCGTCCGCCGGAGAGGTGGTCGAGCATGGCGACCTTCTCGGCGACCTTCACCGGGTGGTTGACCGGCGCGAGGGGGTTGAATATGCCGGAACCCAGATGGATGCGTTCGGTGGCGTGGGCGAGGTAGCCGAGGAACACGTCGTTGGCGGAGAGGTGGGAGTACTCCTCCAGGAAGTGGTGCTCGGAGGCCCAGGCGTATTTGAAGCCGGAGCGGTCCGCCTGGATGACGTACTCCGTCTCCTCGATCAGTGCGTGGTGCTCGGCCTCGGGGTCGGCCGCGGCGCGCGCGGCGGGGACGTAGCCCTGTACGAAGATCCCGAATTCCACGGGGGTTCACCGTCCTTACGTCTCTTCCGACGCCGCTTCGCGAGGACGCCGCTGGGTGACGGGCCGTGCGGGTGGGTGATGCGGGTGGGTGATGCCGGCTCCCACTTTTCTGACGAACCGTCAGATTGACGAGCCTGCGCAGACTGTTCCACCGGCACCGCGAAGCGTCAATAGCTGATGAAGCGTCAGATGCGGCTTCGGGCGCGGCCCCGGAGCACGCTCACCCGAGGCCGACGCCTGCCAGCCAGCCCCCGTCCACAACGAACGGCTGCCCGGTGATGTACGACGAGTCGTCGCAGGTCAGGAAGAGTGCCAGCCGGGCGATCTCCTCCGGGCGGCCGATCCGCCCCATCGGCACCAGCTTGCGGTACAGCGCGTCCACCGATCGCGCCGAAGCCTCCGGGTCGGCCTCCGGGTCGAGGGCCGCCGGGTTCGTCATCGGGGTGTCCACCGCCCCCGGGCACACCGCGTTCACCCGGATCCCCTGGGCCGCCAGCTCCAGCGCGGCAACCCGGGTGAGCCCCAGCACGGCATGCTTGCTCGCCGCGTAGGCACCGACGTACGCCATGCCGGTCACCCCTGTGTACGAGGCGGTGTTGACGATGGTGCCGCCGCCCGCCGCGGCGATCTCGGGCGCGACGGTACGGATCCCGAGGAAGCAGCCGACCTGGTTCACCTGCATCACTTTCAGGAACTCTTCCAGCGGGGTGGCGGTCAGCGCGTTGAACCGCAGGATCCCGGCGTTGGCGACCAGCCCGTCGATCTTCCCGAAGGCATCCTTCGCCGCCGCCACGGCCGCCGCCCAGTCGTCCTCCCGCGCCACGTCCAGGTGCACGTACCGCGCGGCGGCCTCCCCCAGCTCGGCCGCGAGCGCCGACCCCTGCTCGTCCAGCACGTCCCCGATCACCACCCGCGCCCCCTCGGCGACGAACAGCCGCGCCTCCTGCTCGCCCTGCCCGCGCGCCGCACCGGTGATGACGACGACCCGACCGTCCAGCTTGCCCATGCCCAGCCCCTCACGTGGATTTCGTACCTGGTTCGGTGCTCGACCGCAGCCCCGGAGAGCCCGCGCCCCGGGACGCTCCCCGCCTCACTCCTCCAACAACGGCCCCACCTCCGCCCCGAACGCCGCCATCTGATCCGTCAGCTCCTCCCGCCCCCGGCACCGGAACCGCACCTGGATCTGGTCGACGCCCATCTCCCGGTACTCCCGCAGCGACGCGGCGATCCGCTCGGGCGTCCCGCTCAGCGCCCGGCGCCCGACGTCCCACCTGGGCTCGCCGACGTACAACGGCTCGGTGATGGCCCCGATCTCCGCGGGCTCCACCACCCCGGCGGCCTCCCGCAGCCCTCTCAACACCGCGATTTTTTCCCGCAGTTGCGGTCTCCGATCACCCTGCGGCAGCCACCCGTCCCCCCGTTCCGCGGCCCGCCGCACCGCCGCGGGCGAGGAGCCGCCCACCCACACCGGCGGCCGCGGCGTCTGCACCGGGCGCGGCGCCTGCCCCAGCTCCGAGAACGCGAACCGCTCCCCCGCGAACGCGGCGAACTCCTCGGGTCCCAGCGCCGCCTTCAGCGCGTCCACCGTCTCGTCCAGCACCGCCCCGCGCCGCGCGAAGTCCACCCCGAGCGCCTCGAACTCCTCCTGGACGTGCCCGGCGCCCACCCCGATGATCAGGCGCCCGCCCGACAGCCGGTCGAGCGTCGCGAACTGCTTCGCCGACAGCAGCGGATGCCGCAGCCCGACCACCGCGACATGACTCAGCAGCCGCACCCGCTCGGTGACCGCCGCCAGATGCGCGAGCGTGGCCACCGGGTCGTACCAGACCGTCCCCATCGCCCCTGCCAGCCGCCGCGGAATCGCGACGTGCTCACAGCAGGCGACATACGCGAACCCGCACCGGTCCGCGGCCCGCGCCACCGCCACCAGATCCTCCGGCCCCGCCGCCGCCTCCCACCCCTCCGCGAACACCCCGCTCTGCGCCTGCACCGGCAATTGCATCCCGTACGCCAACCGCCCACTGGGCAGCACCCGCACCATCCCGCACCTCAAATCTGACGAGTCGTCATATTGCTACGGTGCGGCAATGGTGTGCGCTCCGGCGTCACCGGGCAAGAGGCCGACGGACATCGACGACGTCCCCTGCGAGCCGACCAACTCCTACTACCCGGCCGCCCTCGCCCGCGGCACCCGCCTCGCGGGCGCCACCAAGATCCCCACGCAGGAACAGCACGACGCGCTCAAGCTCCCGGGAGGTCTTCCCGTCCTGCGGACGCTCCGCACCCTCTACAGCACCGACGAGCGCCCCGTCGAGGTGACCGTCATGATCAAGGCGGGCCACCTCTACGAGCTGCAGTACGAGTTCACGCCAGGCTGAGGACCGCGCCCCGTAGGCGGCAGCCGCTGGTCACCCCCGAGGCGCCGACACCCCCCAAAGCCCCTCCCCCGTCAGCCCCAGCAGTTCGATCGCATTCCCCCGCACCAGCCGCTCCACGACATCGTGCGGCAGATGCCCCATCTGCTCCTCGGCCACCTGGCGGGAGCGGGGCCAGGTCGAGTCCGAGTGCGGGTAGTCCGTCTCGTAGAGGACGTTGCCGACGCCGATCGCGTCGAGGTTACGGAGCCCGAAGGCGTCGTCGAAGAAGCAGCCGTAGACGTGGTCGGTGAAGAGTTCGGAGGGCGGGCGGAGGACCTTGTCGGCCACGCCGCCCCAGGCGCGGTTCTCCTCCCAGACGATGTCGGCGCGTTCGAGGATGTACGGGATCCAGCCGATCTGGCCCTCGGCGTACATGATCCGCAGGTTCGGGAAGCGGTCGAACGTGCCGCTCATCAGCCAGTCGACCATCGAGAAGCAGCAGTTGGCGAAGGTGATGGTGGAGCCGACGGCGGGCGGGGCGTCGGCGGAGGTGGACGGCATCTTCGAGGAGGAGCCGATGTGCATGGCGATGACCGTGCCGGTCTCGTCGCAGGCGCGCAGGAACGGGTCCCAGTGGTCGGTGTGGATGCTGGGCAGCCCGAGGTGCGGGGGGATCTCGCTGAAGCAGACGGCGCGGACGCCGCGGGCGGCGTTGCGCCGGACCTCGGCGGCGGCGAGTCCGGGGTCCCAGAGGGGCACGAGGGTAAGCGGGATCAGCCGCCCGCGCGACTGCGGGCCGCACCACTCCTCCACCATCCAGTCGTTGTACGCGCGCACCCCCAGCAGACCCAGTTCGCGGTCCTTGGCCTCGGTGAACGTCTGGCCGCAGAAGCGCGGGAAGGTGGGGAAGCAGAGGGCGGACTGGACGTGGTTGACGTCCATGTCGGCCAGCCGCTCGGGGACGCTGAACGACCCGGGGCGCATCTGCTCGTAGGTGATGCCTTCGAGGCGTATCTCGTCGCGGGAGTAGCCGACGGCGGTGTCGAGGCGTGTCAGCGGGCGGTGCAGGTCCTCGTAGACCCACCAGTCGGCCGGCGGGCCGTCGTCGCCGGGGGCGCCCATCTTGGGGGCGAACTTCCCGCCGACGAAGGTCATTTCCTTCAGGGGTGCGCGCACGATCCGCGGCCCGGTGTCGCGGTACTTCGCGGGGAGTCGGTCCTGCCACACCTCGGGCGGCTCCACCGTGTGGTCGTCCACCGAGATGATCTGGGGAAGGGTCTCGTGGGTCTCCATGAGGGGTACGGTAACGCCGATCTGACGGATCGTCAGTAAGTGCGGAGGGGCGAACCCCCGCCGACAACGGGTGCGCGCGAGGCGCCCGTCGGGTTACGTTGTGCAGTCGCGCGAACGGATCCCGTAAGGGTGACGGTCCCGCACCTCGGGGCGTGACGTACGGCGTGCGAACAACCGGTGAAGAAGTGGCATGGGCATGCACAGATCGGGCGAGGCGGGGCGGAAGCGGAGAGAGGGTGGAGGGGCAGCTCACGGCGGCTCGGCGGGCGCGCCCACGCGCGAGGGGCGCGCCCGGCGGAGTGCGGCGCTCCGCTCCGGCGGCGCCCCGTCCGGTGCGCACGCCGGTGGCCGAGGAGGGTTTGTGGACGGTCCGGCCCCCTACTGACGCGAACCGCCGGGACAAGGCAGACTGACCGTTGCGCACACAGCGGAACGACACCATCACAGTACAGAGACGGCAGGGGCAGGGGGTCACCATGGACGACGGTCCGGGACAGAGGCGGGAGCGACTGCGCTTCACCGTGCTCGGTCCCGTGCGGGCGTGGCGCGGTGAGCACAAGCTGGGAGTGGGATCACCGCAACAACGGGCGCTGCTCGCCGCGCTGCTGCTGCGCGGCGGACACACCGCCACCGCAGCCGAACTCGTCGACGCCCTCTGGGGCGGGGAACCGCCGCACGCCGCACTCGCCGCCCTGCGCACCTACGCCTCCCGCATCCGCAAGACCCTGGGGGACGACGCCGACCTGCTCGTCAGCGAGTCGGGCGGCTACGCGATCCGCACGGCCGACGGGCAACCGCTCGACCTCGACCACGACCGCGCCGAGCAGTACGCCGCCGAAGCGGAGAAGGCCAAGGCCGCGGGCGACCGCTGCCGCGCCCGGGAACTCCTCGACGCCGCGCTGGCCCTGTGGGACGGCGAACCGCTCGCCGGACTGGCCGGACCGTACGCCGAGAACCAGCGCACCCGCCTCGACGAATGGCGCCGCTCGCTGCTGGAGTCCCGGCTCGAACTGGAACTGGAGCTGGGCCACCACACCGAGGTGGTCTCCGAACTGACCTCCCTGACCGCCGCGCACCCGCTCCGCGAACGCCTGCGGGAGCTGCTGATGCTCGCGCTGTACCGCAGCGGCCGGCAGGCCGAGGCCCTCGCCGTCTACGCCGACACCCGCCGCCTCCTCGCCGAGGAGCTGGGCGTCGATCCGCGCGCCTCGCTCTCCGAACTCCAGCAGCGCATCCTGCGCGCCGACCCGGACCTGGACGCGCCCGCGACGCCCGGCTCCGGTCACGGCACGGGCGAGCCGGTCCTGCTGCGCCCGCAGCAACTCCCCGCCACCGTCCAGGACTTCACCGGCCGCATCGCCTTCGTCGCGGAGCTGAGCGAACAGCTCGCCACCGCCGAGGGCCACATCATGGCGGTCTCCGCGGTGGCCGGGATCGGCGGCGTCGGCAAGACCACCCTCGCCGTGCACGTCGCGCACGCCGCCCACCACCGTTTCCCCGACGGACAGCTCTACGTCGACCTCCAGGGCGCCGGGAGCGCCCCCGTCGAGCCGGAGGCCGTCCTCGGTGCCTTCCTGCGCGCCCTGGGCACCCCGGAGACGTCCATCCCGGACGGTCTCGACGAACGCGCCGCGCTCTACCGCTCCACGCTCGCCGGGCGCCGCATCCTCGCGCTGCTCGACAACGCCCGCGACGCCGCGCAGGTCCGCCCGCTGCTGCCCGGCACCGAGGGCTGCGCCGCGCTGATCACCAGCCGCACCCGCATGATCGACCTGGCCGGGGCGCAGCTCATCGACCTGGACGTGATGAGCCCGGAGGAGGCGTTCACCCTCTTTTCCCGGATCGTCGGCGAGGAGCGGGTCAACGCCGAACGCGAGGCGTCCATGGACGTCGTCGGCGCCTGCGGTTTCCTGCCGCTCGCCATCCGTATCGCCGCCTCCCGGCTGGCGGCCCGCCGCACCTGGACGGTCTCCTTCCTCGCCCGCAAGCTCGCCGACGAGCGCCGCCGCCTGGACGAGCTGCGCGCCGGGGACCTCGCGGTCAAGGCCACCTTCGAGCTGGGCTACGGCCAGCTGGAGCCGCAGCAGGCCCGCGCGTTCCGGCTGCTGGGCCTCGCCGACGGCCCCGACCTGTCGCTCGCCGCGGCCGCCGCCCTGCTCGGCATGGACACCGAGACCGCCGAGGACCTGCTCGAATCCCTCGTCGACACCTCCCTGCTGGAATCCGCGGCACCGGGCCGGTACCGCTTCCACGATCTGGTCCGGCTCTACGCGCGTTCCTGCGCCGAGCGCGACGAACAACCGCCGGAGGAGCGGGACGCGGCGCTGTCCCGGCTGCTCGACTTCTATCTGGCGACCGCCGCCCGGATGTACGCCCTGGAGCGGCCCGGCGACATGCTCGTCACGCAGATGGAGACGCCGCACTACCCGGGCCTCGACTTCGCCGACCGCGCCGAGGCGCTGAACTGGCTGTTCGGCGAGACCCGCTGCATCATCGCGTGCGCCCTGCAGAACACCGGCCCCGCCGGGCTGCGGCGCGCCGTCGACCTGCTGCTGCTCACCCGCGACATGGCCGAGTCCGGCGCCAACAACCGGCAGTACGAGCAGGCCAACCACGTCCTGCTGGCCGCCGCGCTGGAGGCTGAGGACCAGCACGCCGCAGGTCGGGCCCACTGGTCGCTGTCGCCGATCTGCACGCAGTTCGGGCGGCTCACCGAGGCCGATGAACACGCCAAGCTGGCCACGCTGTCCGGGCTGGCGGCGGACGACCCGTTCACCTCGTCCAACGGTCCCAACGACCGCGGCATCATCGCCAGCATCCGCCACCAGCACGAGGAGGCGGAGGCATATCTCAACCAGGCGCTGCTCGCCTTCCGGGAGAACAAGAACAAGCAGTCCGAGGCCAGCGCGCTGTGCAACCTCTCCCGCGTCCACCTGGACACCGGGCGCACCGACAGCGCCATCCGCCTCGCGCAGCAGGGCATCGACTGCTACCGCGAGGCCGGGGCCACCCGCCGCCTCGCCAACGGCATGTACGCCCTCGGCATGGCGCTCACCCTGGCCGAGCGGCTGGACGAGGCGACAGAGCAACTCGTCGCCGCGCTGGCCATCTTCCGGGACAGCCGCCAGCGGTTCTGGGAGGCGATGACGTATCTGCGGCTCGCCGAGGCCGACCTCGCCGCGCACCGTCCGACCAGCGCCGCCGACCACGCCGAGCAGGCGCTGGCCGCGCTGCGCGGGATCGGCGGCGGGCGCTGGCGGGCCGACGCGCTGCGGACGCTGGGGCACGCCCTCGACCAGATCGGGCACACCGGCCGGGCGAAGGTCTGCTGGCAGGAGGTCGTCTCCATCCATGAACAGCTGGGCCTGCCCATGGACGGCGTGGTGCCGCCCGCAATCCCCGGGAACAGCGCCGGGCAACCGTTGATCTCCTCGGTAGTCGTCGCATAGTCGCAGGTCAGGGGCGTCGCCGCGGGCGTTTATCGATCGTTCATCGCCGAACGGCACTCTCATGGGTATCGATCCGCCGCCTCGGGGGGCAAGCGGCTCGGTGCCCATGGCCACACCACCACGGTGTCCGGCCTTGGTCTGCTCGTCCGGCAACCCACGGGGGAGTTGCCGGACGAGTGGGTTCACCAACGCCCAGCACAGGAGTTGAGCCACCATGACCACCCAGCATCCGCAGCACGGGGACGGCCACGACACCGTGCGCCCGATGGACAGCAACCGCCCCATCCGGCCCATGGACAGCAACCGCCCCATTCGCCCGATGGACAGCAACCGTCCGATCCTGCCCATGGACAGCAACCGCCCCATCCAGGCGGCGGACACTGCCGGGACCGTCCACACCCGGGACAGCAACCGTCCGATCATCGATTCCGGCGCGGTGGCCGACCGTCCGGCGGCAACCGACGGCGGCATCGAGACGAAGGACAGCAACCGTCCGGTCGCCGATCCGAAGCACTGAGCCACGGTGAGGCGCCGTAGGTGTCGCGTCATACCGTCCACCGGACGCGACACCCACGGCGCACCCGCCGAGGACCGGTTTCCTTACGGGATGCCGTAGGGGAACCCGGCCCGCGGATGCCACAGGTACGGCGGCACGGCGTACTCCCGGACGGGGGAAAACCGGGCGTCCGCACCGCCGTATCGGCATCAGGGGGATGGTCCGGCCCACGGGCCCCGGGGGGATCGGGGCACCAACGGAACGGGCCAAGGGGGGGGCCGGGCTCTGGGGAGGGCCCGGAACGTCGGTGGCGGCCAGGCCGGGGGATGGTCCGGCTGCCGCTGACGGGGGGGGCCGCACCGCTGCGGACCGGCGGTGCGGCAGTAAGGGGGGCGGGACCCGGGCCTGTTGGGCTCGCATCCCGTAGGGCTCGCCCGTGGGGGACGGCCCGTACGGATCACCCGTACGGATCGGACCCCCGGGCCGAGGCCCATGAGGTCCGGGGCCCTGGAGGCCCGAGGGGGGTAAGACGTCCGGGCGGGTGGCACCTGGGGAGGGGCCGACCGTTCCGGGCACCCGGCGCCACCGCGCGCCGGGCACGATCGGGGGATCGTGGCGGCCGGTTTCGATGACGTCATCAGGGGAGCCATCGAAACCGGCCGTATCCGTGGGGCCCCGTACAGGTACGGGGCGCCGATCCGGGCCCGGGTGGGGCGATGCGGGTGCAACGGTCGCGATGACGGCTCAGCAGGGGTCGCAGCGGAGCGTTCCGCTCCCCCAAGAAGGCTTCAACCCGCGTGTTTTTTGGGCAACTTCCCGTGATTTGATCGAACATCTGGCTGACAACGGGCTACCGTCATCTGGTCAGGCACGGTTCACACAAGGGAACGTTCTCCTACGGATCCCGCACACTTTGGAGCTGGCATGAACCGCATCACGCGCACCCTGGTCACGGCCGCCCTCGGCGCCACCGCCCTCGGCATCGCGGCCTCCCCCGCCCTGGCCGACAGCCACATCCCGGCGCCGCCCGCCACCCGGGACAGCCACATACCGTTCACCCCTGCCGACAGCCACATCCCGTTCGTCCCGGGTGACAGCCACATCCCCGTCGCGCCCGGCGGCGTTACCGCGAGCGACAGCCACATCCCGGTTGCGCCCGGCACGGTCAGCACGGCCGACAGCCACACCCCTCTCGTGCCGTAGGGCCAAACCCTTACGGCAACCCTCCGGCGGCCGGCCCCGCACCCGTAAGGGTCCCGCGGGCGCCAGCCGCGGCCGTTCCCGGGCATCCTCGGCTCCGGGCCCGAATCTGGACCTGACGGCCCATCAGTTCTACGCTTGGCGCCCCGCACCGCTCCCTCGTGGCCTGGAGGCGCCGTGTTCGAGTCCGGTCGTGTGCAGACGCTCTGGGAACTGGTCGAGTACCGCGCGGGAGCCTCCCCCGGGGCGCCGATGTTCTTCGACGCCGAGGGGCGGCGGATCACCTTCGTACAGGCGCGGAACGCGGCCCTGCGGGTGGCCGCCGGGCTGTGGGGGCAGGGCGTCCGGGCCGGTACGCGGGTGGCCTGGCAGCTGCCGACGCGGATCGGCACGGTGCTCACCTCCCTCGCGCTGGCCCGGCTCGGGGCGGTGCAGATACCGGTGCTCCATCTGCTGCGGGAACGCGAACTCGGTTTCATCCTGGCCGAATCGGCGGCCGAATTCGTTCTCGTCCCCGGGGTGTGGCGGAGCGTCGACTTCACGGCGATGGCGCGGGGGGTGGCCGGGCCGGGCGTACGGGTGCTGACGGTCGGGCCACGGGACGACGCGGACCGGGACCAGGGGCGGCATGGGGGCGGGGACGGGTACGAGTACGACGGTCGCGCCGGGGAGAGCTCCTGGGTGCCGGACCACGGCCCGGGCCGGGAGCGCAGACTGGCGGCCGGTGACTCCGGCCCGGATTTCGGGCTGCCGGCCGGCGACCCTCGGGTGCTGCCCCCTCCCCCGGCGCCGCCGCTCCCGGGCATCCCGGCCGTCACGAGCTGGATCTCCTACACGTCCGGTACGACCGCCGCGCCCAAGGGCGTCGAGCACACCGATGCGTCGCTGATCGCCGGGGGGTTCGGGCTGGCCACGGCGCTGGGGATGTCGGCGGACGACGTCGGCTCGATCGCGTTCCCGTACGCCCATATCGCCGGGCCCGACTACCTCGTCGCGATGCTGGCCGGTGGCTTCCCCGCCGTCGTGCTCGACGCCTTCCGGCCGGACGCGGCGGCGGCCGTCTACCGGCGGCACGGAGTGACCATGGCGGGCGGCAGCACCGCGTTCTACCAGGCGTTTCTCGACGCGTCGCGCCGCCGCCGGGAGGAGCGGCCCGGCGCCGGGCCGCTCCTCCCGTCACTGCGGCTGCTCTCCGGCGGCGGGGCGCCGCTGCCGCCGGAGCTGTACGCCGAGACCGTGGCTGAGCTGGACTGCGCGTTGGTGCACGGCTACGGCATGACGGAGTGCCCCATGATCACGATGGGCACGCCGTACGACGGGGACGAGCAGCTGGCGCGGACGGTGGGACGGCCCGTTATGGACGCGACGCTACGGATCGCCCGGCCGGACGGTTCCGAAGCCGCGACCGGTGAGAGCGGTGAGGTGACGGTCAAGGGGCCGATGGTCTTCCGCCGGTACACCGATCCGGAGCTGACCGCCGCGGCGTTCGACGCGGACGGGTATTTCCGCACCGGCGACCTCGGCCATCTGCGGCCCGACGGACACCTCGTCCTCACCGGGCGCCTCAAGGACATCATCATCCGCAAGGGCGAGAACATCTCGGCGCAGGAGGTCGAGGAGCTGGTGCGGACGTATCCGGGGGTCGCCGAGGCGGCGGTGATCGGCCTCCCGGACCGGGCCCGCGGCGAGCGGGTGTGCGCCGTCGTCACCCTCGCCGGCCCCGCGGCCCCGCCGCCCACTCTGGCCGCACTGACCGCACACCTGCGAGCGGCGGGGCTGATGACGCAGAAGCTGCCGGAACAGCTGGAGATCACCGACGCGCTGCCTCGGGGCGGGCCGTTGTCCAAGGTCCTCAAGACGGTGCTGCGGGAGCGGTACGGGGAGGCGGCGCCGGGCGGGAGGGCAGCGCCTGGGCAGGGGGTGCCGGGCGCGGCGGCGCCTGGGCGGAGTGCGTCCGGCGAGGCGACGGCCGGGGAGCGGTAGGGGCCGGAGCCGGAGCCGGAGCCGGGGCCTCGTCCCGGTGGCCGGGTGGCTGTCGTCTCCCCGGCGGTCGGCCCGGTGTGGCGACCGAGGCGCGGGCCCCGGGGCCGTTTCACTGAGGGCCGGGCCGGTGGTACGGCCGGACCGGTGACGACGGAAGGAAGGCCCGGACATGACGGAGACCATCGACTTCGGCACGCAGACCGCACTGATCGCCCACCTCGCCGCCCGCACCCGCGACGAGCAGCTGGCGGCGCCCACACCGTGCACGGAGTACGCGGTGCGGAATCTGCTGGGGCATCTCGTGGGCCTGACCTCGGCGTTCCGGGACGCGGCGGCCAAGGACCTCGGCCCCTCGACCGCGACCTCTCCGGGCAGCGCGCTGCCCGACGTCTCGCCCGGGTGGCGCGACGAGCTGGCCGCGAACCTCGACGCGCTGGCTGCGGCCTGGCACCACCCGGACGCCTGGGAGGGCGAGACGCGGGCCGGTGGCATCACCCTGCCCGCCGCCCTCGCCGGGCGGATCGCGCTCAACGAACTCGTCCTCCACGGCTGGGACCTGGCACGCGCCACCGGCCTGCCCTACGCACCCGACACCGCGAGCCTCGGGGTTTCGTACGCACTGCTCGCCCCCGCCGCCGAGGACCCGGCCCGCGGCGGCATGTTCGGCCCGGCCGTCCCCGTACCGGACGACACGACCCTGCTGGACCGCGTCGTGGCCCTGAGCGGCCGCCGCCCGGACTGGACACCGCCCCGGGGGTAGCGCGGGCCGGGGCCGAGCGGCGCCCGGCTCGGGGGCCCAGCAGACTCAGGCGCCTGCGGGCTCGGGGGCCCGGCAGGCTCAGGCATCCGGCACGCCCCGGCACGGGCACGCCCCGGCACAGGCACGCCGCGGGCCCCGCTCACCGCAGCTCCCGGCGAGGTCACACCCCCTCCGCCCCCGCCCGAAGACGCATCTTCAGCACCTTCCCACTCGCGTTGCGCGGCAGCTCCGGTACGAACTCGACCTGTCGGGGCACCTTGTAGTTGGCCATCTCGCGGCGTGACCAGGCGATGAGGTCGTCGGCGGTCAGGCTCGCGCCGGAGCGGCGGACGGCGTACGCCTTGCCGACCTCGCCGAGCCGGGCGTCGGGTATCCCGACGACGGCTATCTCCGCGATGTCCGGGTGCCGACCGAGGAGTTGCTCGATCTCGGCCGGGTAGGCGTTGAAGCCGCCGACGATGAACATGTCCTTGAGGCGGTCGGTGATACGGAGGTTGCCGTCCGCGTCGAGGACGCCGATGTCGCCGGTGCGCAGCCAGCCGTCGGCGGCGACGGTGCGCGCGGTGGCCGCCGGGTCCTCGAAGTAGCCGGACATGACGTGGTACCCGCGGACCTGCACCTCCCCGGGGGTGCCGGGCGGTACGGGGCGGTCCGCGGTGTCGGCGATGCGGACCTCGGTGCCGGGGACGGCCCGGCCGCTGGTCGCGGCGACCACCTCGGGCGGATCGCCGCGGCGGCACATCGTGACGAGGCCGCCCGCCTCCGACAGGCCGTACGCCGTCAGCACGGTGGCGACGCCCAGCTCGCCGCGGAGGCGTTCGACCAGCTCCAGCGGGACGACGGCGGCGCCGGTGACCACGAGCCGCAGCGCGGACAGGTCGTGCCGGGCCCGGGCGGGGTGCTCCAGGATCTGCTGATGGAGGGTGGGCGGGCCCGGCAGGACGGAGATCCGCTCGGCGGCGATGCGGGCGAGCGCGGCCTCGGCGTCGAAGACGGGCTGCGGCACCATTGTGGCGCCGCGCAGCAGGCAGGCGACGATTCCGGCCTTGTAGCCGAAGGTGTGGAAGAAGGGGTTGACGATCAGATAGCGGTCGCCCTCCGTCAGACCGGCGAGGTCGCTCCAGGTGCCGTAGGCGCGCAGCGTCTGGGCGTGGGTGAGCACCGCGCCCTTGGGCCGCCCGGTGGTACCGGAGGTGAAGAGGATGTCGGAGGGGTCGTCGGGGCGGACGGCGTCGGCGCGCTCGCGGACCGCGCGGGCCGGGACCCCGGCACCGGCGGCGAGGAAGGCCGGACGGCTGTCGAAGTCGGCCGGGGCGTCGTCGGCGAGGACCACCACCCGCTCCAGGTCCGGCAGCCCGGGCAGCGGGCCGTCGCCGGGCCCCTCCCGGGCGGCGCGGCGCAGCGCGGCGACGTAGGAGGTGCCGAGGAAGGTGCCGGTGACGAAGAGGAGCCGGGCGCGGGTGCGGCGCAGGATGCCGGCGGCCTCGCCGCCCTTGAAGCGGGTGTTGACCGGCACCAGGACGGCGCCGGCGGTGACGGCGCCGAGCGCGAAGACGATCCAGTCGGGGGTGTTGGGGGCCCAGACGGCGACGCGGTCGCCGGGGGCGACTCCGGCGGCGAGGCAGGCGGCGGCCGCCCGCTCGACGCGTTCGCCCAGCTCGGCGTAGGTGAGACGGGTGCGGCCCTCGACCACGGCGTCGCGCGGGCCGTACCGCTCGGCGGCCTCGCGCACCAGGCGGGGCAGGGAGCCGTACCGCAGATCCGCTCGCGTTTCCAGGTCATCGCGCATCGAACCGCCTCCCGCGAAAGAGCTGACTACCCGTCAGATTAGCGGTAGCCTCCTCGGCTGTCAGCACGGACGACCGACCACGGAGGTGGCCATGGGGGCAACCCTCAAGGACGCTACGGCGATAGCCGGCATCGGGCAGACTCCGTTCGCCAAGAGGCTGGAGGAATCCGAGAAGACCCTGGCCTGCCGGGCGATCCTCGCCGCACTCGACGACGCCGGGATCGCTCCCGCGGAGGTGGACGCCTTCGCCTCCTACACGATGGAGGAGACCGACGAGGTCGAGATCGCCAAGGCCATCGGCGCCGGGGACGTCACCCACTTCTCCAAGGTCGGCTACGGCGGCGGCGGCTCCTGCGCGACCGTGGCCCATCTGGCCGCTGCCATCGCCACCGGGCAGGCGCACGTCGGCGTCGCCTGGAGGTCCCGCAAACGCGGCTCGGGCCCCCGCCCCTGGAAGAACACCCGGGCCCAACTGCCCACCCCGGGACAGTGGACCCGGCCCTTCGGGCTGCTGCGGCCCGCCGACGAGATCGGCATGCTGGCCCGCCGCTACATGCACGAATACGGCGCCACCCGCGACCACTTCTTCCACGTCGCCCTCGCCTGCCGCAACCGCGCCAACCAGAACCCGGCCGCGATGATGTATGACCGGCCGCTGACCCGCGAGATGTACATGACCGCCCGCTGGATCAGCGAACCCCTCTGCCTCTTCGACAACTGCCTGGAGACGGACGGCGCGCTGGCCTGCGTCGTCGTCTCCGCCGCACGCGCCCGCGACTGCCGCCGACGGCCCGTGTACGTCCACGCCGCGGCCCAGGGGCTGCCCGCCCAGCACCACGGGATGGTCAACTACTGGAACGACGACCCGCTCAGCGGCCCGGCCTGGACCGCCGCCCGCCATCTGTGGCAGGGCTCCGACCTCGGCCCGCAAGACGTCGACGTGGCGCAGATCTATGACGCCTTCACCCCGCTGATCCCGCTCTCCCTGGAGGGCTACGGCTTCTGCGGGCGCGGCGAGGGCGCGGCCTTCACCGAGGGCGGCGCCCTGGAGACCGGCGGGCGGCTGCCGCTCAACACCGGCGGCGGCGGCCTCTCGGAGGCGTACGTCCACGGCTTCAACCTCATCACCGAAGGCGTCAAGCAGCTGCGCGGCACCAGCACCGCGCAGGTCCCCGGCGCCGCCACCTGTCTGGTCACCGCGGGCGAGGGCGTCCCCACCTCGGCCCTGCTGCTGAGGAGTTGATCGGCACATGCAGCCACGTAAGGTCATGTCACAGAGCGTGACACAGCCCACTGACAATCCGGCCGACACCGCCGATGACCTGCTGTTTCCCGTTCCCGACGAGGACGGCGCGCCGTTCTGGGAGTACGCGGCCCGCGGCGAACTGCGCGTCCAGACCTGCGCGGAGTGCACCGCTCCGCGCTTCCCGCCGCGGCCCTGCTGCCCGCACTGCCAGTCCTTCGACAGCCACTGGCGCGCGACGTCGGGCCGCGGCCGCATCTGGTCGTTCGTCGTCCCGCATCCGCCGCTGCTGCCCGCCTACGCAGCGCAGGCGCCGTACAACGCCGTCGTCGTGGAGCTGGCCGACGCGCCCCGGATCCGGCTCGTCGGCAACGTCGTCGCCGACGCCGACGCCCGCCTGGACTCCGTCGATCCGGCGCGGCTGCGCATCGGCGCGCCCGTACGGGCCGTCTTCCACACCCCGCCCGGGGGCGTGACGGTGCCCCGCTGGGTCCTGGAGCGGCCGTGAGCGTCCGCGCCGAGATCAGCGACGGCGTCGCGCTGGTCACCCTCGACCGGCCCGCCAAGCTCAACGCGCTGGACCTGGCGGCCGCCGCCGAACTGGCCGGCCTCTGGCGGGCGTTCCGCTTCGACGCCTCCGTACGCGCCGCAGTCGTCACCGGGGCGGGCGGCCGGGCCTTCTGCACCGGTATCGACCGCGACGTGGCCGTCCCGCAGCCGCCCTCGCCGTACTCCCTCGACGACCCCCTGCTGCGCATCGGGCCGAAGACCAACGACCTGTGGAAACCGGTGATCGCCGCGGTCGACGGGATGGCCTGCGGCGGCGCCTGCTACCTCCTGGGCGAGGCGGAGTTCATCATCGCCTCGGAGAACTCCACCTTCTTCGACCCGCACACCACCTTCGGGATGGTCAGCGCCTACGAGGCGATCCTCATGGCGCAGCGGATGCCCTACGGGGAGGCCGCCCGGATGTGCCTGATGGGCACCGCGGAACGGCTCGACGCCGCCCGCGCCCACCGCACCGGTCTGGTCTCGGAGCTGACCGCGCCGGGCGAGGCGGCGGCGACCGCACTGCGCCGCGCCGCGGTGCTGGCCGCACAGCCCACCGACGCCGTCCAGGGCACCGTACGGGCGCTGTGGGCCGCCCACGAGGCGACCCGGGAGCGGGCGCTGGCCCAGGCCCCGCACCTGATCGCCCTGGGCAATCTGCCCCCGGAGCGCCAGGCGGAGCTGTTCGCGGCCCGCGAGCGCGCCCCGGGGCGCCCCGTCACATCCGGGACTTCTCCGCCCACCGCACCTCGCAGGTGAACCAGAAGCGGGCGAACGACGACTGGTTGACGGTGTAGCGCGCGGCGTACGTCTCGGTGGCGCCGGGCGCCACCGAGATGCTGCGGGTGTGCCGCCCGTAGCTCGTCCCGTCCGCCGGCCGCGCCTTCATCCAGCCGACCTCCATGTCGTACGAGAAGGTGTCCGACAGCGAGGTGTTGGTGACGCTGACGCGGTAGGTGAACTCGTGCAGCGAGTTGGAGAAGTCGCAGCCGCTGCCGCACACGTCGGAGCGGCCGTCGGTGGTCGTACGTCGCCATCGTGGGCGGTGACACGCCATCGTGGGCGGTGACAGACGGGGGCCGTCCGCGGGCGGCCGGCCGCCCGGCCGCCGCATCTGCCGCGCGGCCCCTGATGGGCAGGCGTAGCGTCGGGACCGAGGACATCAGGACGACGCGGAAACGAGGCGACGCCGGTGGTGCGCAACGTATGCGGCTCCCTGATCGCCCTCGTCGGAGCGACGGCCGCCGTATGGAGCCCCTTCCGTCCCTGGTACGACGGCCGTCCCGCCCGCGACGTCCGTATCGAGGACCTCTTCGGCGGCCTCAGCCGCGCCTCCGCGGAACTGATCGGCTCCGTCTTCCTGCCGATGCTCTTCGCCGCCCTGCTGACGCTGGTCGGCGTCGTGCTGCGCAGCCGCGCGCTGGTGGCCCTGGCCGGTCTGGTGGTGCTCGGCTTCACGATCCTGTGGATGGTCCGGCAGGGCCAGGCGGCGGGCAGCCTCACCGCCGGTCCCCGGGGCGGACTGGGCGACGGGGTGGCGGTCGCGTTCGGCAGCGGCCTCCTGCTGCTCCTCGCCGCCCTGGTGATGCGCGGCCGCCACACCGCACGTGGCCGCCACGTCAGGGGACGGTACGACGAGCGGGAGGACCGCGACGCCCGGGAACGGCGCGCCGCCGCGCGGTACGACGCGTCCTACGACGAGCGGGCGTACGGGAACGAGCCGGGGGCGCACGGCGCGCGCCTCGCGCCGGGTGCCGCCCCGTGGGACCCGGGGCACCCGCCCGCCCCGGAGTGGCGGCCACCCCCGCCACCGCCCGGCCCGCCCCCGGAGGGCGGCGGGCAGCCCCAGCGCCCCACGCCGCCGGTGCGGTGGGCCGAGGAGCTGCGCCAACACCCCGGCGGCACGCCCCAGGCGGGCGCCGAGGAGCCGCACGCCTCCACGGGCGCCCACGCGTCGGAAGGCGGCGCACCCGGGTACGGCGCCGGTCCGGCCGGAGGCGAAGGCCCGCGCGCCGAAGGCCCCGAGCCCGCCTGGGGCGCATCACCCGACGCGACCGTCCCGTTCCCGCAGGTACGGCCCGACGGCCGCGCCACGGGGACACCGGACGGGGCGGCCGGCCCCCTGGACGAGACGGTGCAACAGCGCGCCGTCTGCCCCGACGGGCCCGACGCACACGGTGAGCCCGGCCCGCACGGCGAAGCCGACGCACACGGTGAGCCCGGCCCGCACGGCGAGGGCGCTGCGCCCGGGGCACCCGACGGGCCCGACGCCCCGGAGGACCACCCGCGCCGCCCCCGGGACGACGGCGGCAACGCCCCTTAGCGTAGAAACGCGGCAGCGCCCCGGAACCCTCCGCCCCGGGGCGCCCACCGCTCGCTTCCGCGCCCTCAGGCCCGTCGTGCCTGCCCCGTCCCGCGGGCCGCGTCCAGCGCGTACACGCAGCGGTCCTTGCTGCAGGCGTACACCACACCGCCCGACGCCACGGGCGTACCGGTGATCTCGCCGCCGGTCGCCAGTTTCCAGCGGAGCTGGCCGCCCATCGCGTCGAGCGTGTAGAGGCAGTGGTCGGCGGAGCCGAAGTGGACGCGGCCCTCGGCGACGACCGGTGCGCCGATCACGTCGCCGCCCGCCTGGAACCGCCAGCGCGGGGTGCCGGTGACGGCGTCGAGGGTGTAGAGCGCCTTGCCGCTGCCCAGGTGGACGGCGCCGTGGGCGACCAGTACCGGTTCGGTGGACTGCCGGGGCTCGGTCGCGATCCGCCAGCGGTCCCGGCCGTCGGCCGCGTCCAGGGCGTAGACCGTGCCGAGGTAGTCGACCAGGTAAACGCCGCCCCCGGTGACGGCCGGGCCCGGGGCGAAGGCCGGGGGGCTCACGAACACCGCGGGCGCCTCGAAGTGCCAGCGCACCTCGCCGCGGCCGATGTCGACGGCGAGCGCCCGCGCGCCCGCGACGACGTACACCACGCCATCCGGGGCGGGCAGCAGCCGCACCGGGACGCCGCCGCAGGCCGCGGCGTCCCCGACCGGGCAGGACCAGCGTTCGGCGCCGGTGCGGGCGTCCAGCGCCTTGAGGCGGCCGTCGGCGCAGACGAAGACCGTGCCGTCGTGGAGCACCGGGGCCGCCTCGGCGGTCTCGACGTCGGTCTGCGCGCCGCGGATCTCCCACCGCAGCTCGCCGGTGGCCGCCTCCCACGCCTGGACGCCGCCGCCCCGGGTACTGGTGACGACGGTGCCGCGCTCCGCGGACAGGGCGTACACCCAGCCGTCGGTGTTCAGCCGCCAGCGCTCGGTGCCGTCCACGGCGTCCAGCGCGTACAACGTGGGACCGTCGGAGGCGTGGATACGGCCGTCGGCGACCGCCATCGCCCAGGCCACGTCGCGGGTCTTGAACTTCCGCCGCCCGCTGGCCACATCCAGGGCGTGCACCTCGAACGAGGTGACGTACAGCAGGTCACCGGCGACGGCCGGGGTGCCCCAGACGTCGTTCGACATACGGAAGCGCCAGGGGCGCCAGCGGTTCTGCTCCGCGCCGGGCGGCTCCGCGGGCGCCGGGGGCTGCTCGGGCCGCGCCGGGGCGGCGGCCGGGAGCGCCGGGCGGCCCGCCTGCGCGGGCACACCGGACGCGCCGCCCGGGGGCCGCACCCAGTCCGTCGCCATGGCGTGGCCGCGCGGCGTCTCCCGGGCGTCGGCCGCGCGCGGGCCCGGCCCTATCGGTGCGGCCGACGCGCCCAGGCGTACGGGCCCGCCGTGGCCGTCCGCCTCGGGCGCGGCCGGGGCGTCCAGCGGCGGGGCGACACGGGCCCGGACGGGGACGGGGCCTGGTGCGGACGGGGGCAGCGGTCCGGCGCCGGTGCGCGGGTCGGCGCCGCGGTGGGCGTCCGGTCCGGCGCCGATCCGGCCCGGCCAGCCGGTGGCGGGGGCGGCCGCCGGGGGCGCGCCTACGGGGCGCGGGGGCGCGTCCTGCGGGGGCCGCGGGGGCTCCGGCGGAGGGGCCGGGGCCCGGTCGCGCCCGGAGCGGCCGCCGCGGCGCCCCTCGATGAGGGCGACCGCGCCGGGCGGCAACCAGGCGGAGGCGGTGCCGCTGTCGTCCGTACCGGAGCCGAAGAGATGCGGGGCGAGCTGGGACTGGAGGTCGGCGGGGGACGGCCGGCGGGCCGCCTCCATCTGCATACAGGAGTCCATCAGGGGCCGCAGCTCATCCGGCAGCCCGGCGAGATCGGGGCCCTCACGCAGCAGCATGAACACCGTCTCGACGGGGTTGGCGCCGTGGAACGGCGCGTGCCCGGTGGCGGCGAAGACGAGGGTGGAGCCGAGGGAGAAGACGTCGCTGGCGCCGGTGACGCTGCGGGAGTCGCGGGCCTGCTCGGGCGACATGTAGGCGGGCGTGCCGACGGCGACGTTGGTCATGGTCAGGCGGGTGCTGGAGACACCGGAGGCGATGCCGAAGTCGATGACCCGGGGGCCGTCCTCGACGACGAGGACGTTGGAGGGCTTCAGGTCACGGTGGACCAGCCCCGCGCCGTGGATGGACTGCAGTGCCTCAGCGATGCCCGCCGCCAGCCAGCGCACCGCCTGGGCGGGCATCGGTCCGCACTCGTTGACGATCTCCTCCAGGGAGGGCGCCGGTACGTACGCGGTCGCCAGCCACGGCACCGCGGCGCGCGGGTCGGCGTCGACCACCGCCGCGGTGTAGAAGCCGGACACCGCGCGGGCCGCCTCGACCTCGCGCGTGAAGCGGACCCGGAACAGCTGGTCCTCGGCCAGCTCCGTGCGCACCGTCTTGATCGCCACGCGCCGGCCGGACGCCGAGCGCGCCAGATAGACCAGTCCCATGCCGCCGGCCCCGAGACGGCCGAGCACCTCGAACGGGCCGATCCGCCGGGGATCGTGCTGCGTCAGCTGCGTCAGCTGCTCCACCACTTGCCTGCCACCTCCCCGTGGGGCGTAAAAGAGACTCTCCAAAGCACCGCGCCGCCGAGACCCACTGCCCCGTGCAGCGTCTCACCGCTGGCCTGAACGGCCGTATGCGAGCTGATTCTTCCTGGCGAAGGCCACGGTGGCGAACCCGGGGCCCGCGCGCAGCCGCACCGGGCCGCCCCCGCACCACGCGACGGCACCGTCACCCACCGTGCTCAATCCGTGTCTGACGTGCGCCGATACGTCCACCCAAAGGGGGCACCCGCCGACCCCGCGCAGCCCACCTGCCCCCTACGGGCCGGCGGCGCCTCCCGGTGCGGCCCGCCCCCACGCGACGGGTACGGGGCCGGGGCGCGCGGTGTCCGAAACCGGACGGTGCGCGCCGGGCGCCCGTCAGACGGGGACGACGCGCCGTGCCGGGTGGGCCGCCGGTCTCCGTGCGCCGGGGCGGCGGGCCCGGGACGCCCCCCGCGCGGGGCGGCGGGCACGGGGGCGCACGGCGCCGCCCGTCCGCCGGGCCGCGCCCGGTGCCGATTGCCGCGCCGTCGGTCGTGGCGCCGTCCGCGCGACGCCCTCGCGCCGCCGATCCCTGCTGGTCATGCGTTCCCCGTCGTCGCCCGCCCCGGCCCGTCTCCGGTCACGCCGGGCGGCCCTGCCGTTCCCTCTGCCGTGCTGTTCTGCCGTACTCGGTGCCGTACTCGACGCCGTACTCGACGCCGCACTCGGTGCCGTACTCGTCAATTCTGCGGTCTCGCGGGCTCTTTCGGAGCCATGACACCGAACGTGGCGCCTTGATTGTCGCGGAGGACCGCGAACGGGCCCCCGGGGGAGGAGTGCGGTCCGCTCGCCACGGTTCCACCGAGGGCGGTGGCGGTGCGCACCGCCTCGTCCATGTCGTCCGCGAGGAAGCAGACGGTGAAGTGGGCGGGCACGTCATCCGGCAGGTCGGGGCCGATGGTGACGCGGCAGCCGATCTCGCGGTCCGCGCCGGGCAGCCGCCACGGCAGGAAACCGGGGCCCGCCATCGGGCTGTCGGTGACGCCGGTGAAGCCGAAGACCTTGGCGTAGAAGGCGTCGGCGGTGTGCGGGAGGCGGGTGTTGAGGCCCATCCAGACGTAGCCGCCGGGTTCGCCGGAGATCTCGAAGCCGCGCTGCGTCCCGGCCTGCCAGGCGCCGAAGACCGCGCCGCCCGGGTCGGTGGCGGCCAGCATCGTGCCGAGGCCGCCGACGGGCATCGGGGCGCAGACGATCCGGCCGCCGGAGCGGGTGAGGGTCTGCTCGGTGCGGGCGATATCGGGGGTGGCGAAGAAAATGTTCCAGGAGGCGGGCGCCGACGGGTCCGTCTGCGGCATGAGTCCGGCGGCTTTCCGGCCGTCGCGGAACGCGAGGGTATAGCCGCCGAATTCGGCGGCCCCTTCGTCGAAGGTCCAGCCGAACAGCTCCCCGTAGAAACGCTTTCCGGCGTCGAGATCGGGGAGCATCGCCTCCACCCAGCAGGGCGTGCCCTCCGGGAATGCCGTCATCGCCGTCATAGGGGCACGCTAGCGGTGTTCGACGGCCACCGCCCGACAGAAATTCGAACGTATGCGTCACCGGCGCGGGTGGACCCACCCAACGGTGCACCGGAACACGGGACTTGCCCTGCGGTTGTCCACCGAACTTGTCCACAGGCTGTTGATAACATCATTCACCGGTTCGGCCCAATCGTCGCACCCGGGGGCCGCGGCACCGCGCCCCGGGAACCGCCGGTACCGTCCACACTCCGGCATGGCGACTCCCGCGCACTCATGGCACTATGCCTCGGCGGAATCAACCGGGACCGAATATCCCGAACTCCCCCATCCCCATTTGCAGGCAGCCAAATCGCGCTCCGTTCACCCCTCGGTAAGCTGACGGCATGACAGGACAAGTGCGAACCGTCGACGGCAGAGTTGCCGGCCGCCGCGGGCAGGCGACGCGGCAGAAGCTTCTCGACTGCCTCAGTGAAATGCTCAGTTCATCCCCGTACCGGGATGTGAAGGTCATTGACGTGGCCCGAAAAGCGGGCACTTCACCCGCTACGTTCTATCAGTACTTCCCCGACGTGGAGGGCGCCGTCCTCGAAATCGCCGAGGGGATGGCGAAAGAGGGCGCCGAACTCACCGATCTCGTCGCCGGGCGTTCCTGGGTCGGAAAGTCCGGCTGGGCGGCGGCGGAGGAGCTGGTGGACGGCTTCCTGTCGTTCTGGCGCCGCAACGACGCGATTCTGCGCGTCGTCGATCTGGGCGCCGCCGAGGGCGACAAGCGGTTCTACAAGATCCGGATGAAGATCCTCAATGCCGTGACGAACTCGCTCACGGAATCCATCGAGGACCTGCAGAGCCGGAACAAGGTCGACAAGGAAGTGAGCGCGGCGGCCATGGCCGGTTCGATCGTGGCCATGCTGGCGGCCGTCTCGGGGCATCAGAAGGGATTCCAGAGCTGGGGCGTCAAACAGGCTGAACTGAAGCCGAATCTCGCGCTGTTGGTGCATTTCGGCGTCACCGGAAAGAAGCCCACGAAGTAACCCGGGCATCCGCCCACAGGCGGCCCCGCTCTCCGGGCCCGTCCGCGGCCACCCGTACGGCCCCCGGCGCCGACGTAGCCGCCGGGAGTACCGCACCGGCCGCCGCGCCCCCGTGGCGCCCCTCGCGGACCCACCCCCACCCCGGGTCCGCCGCACCCCCACCCATGTCCCCGCCGCCGGGCCCCCGCCCGGCGCCGTTCCCCCTTGCCCCGCGTCGCTTCCGGTCAGCGCCGCTCCAGCCGGAACAGCCTGATCTGCCGCCCGATCCGTGCCTGATACGCGGCGTACGGCGGCCAGAACGCCAGGGCGTCCCGCCAGGCCCGCTCCCGCTCCGCGCCGGACAGCAGCCGGGCCCGTACCGGGATGTCCCGCCCCTGCCAGTTGATCTCCGCCTCCGGGTGCGCCAGCAGATTGCCGGTCCAGGAGGGGTGTCCCGGGCGGCCGAAGTTGCTGCCGATCAGCAGCCAGCCGCCGTCCTCCTGCGGCATACAGGCCAGCGGCGTACGCCGGGGCAGCCCGCTGCGGGCGCCGGTCGCCGTGAGGATCACCCCGGGCAGCATCCGCGCGCTCAGCAGCACCTTTCCGCCGGTCAGCCGGTGCACCGCGCGGTCCAGGACGGGCACGACGTACGGCGCGGTGCGCGCGAACGCCCGGGTTGCGGACATCCGCTCCACCAGGCGCCGCCCTCTGGGCCCGCTCACCAGGCACCCACCGCGGCCGCCGCGCTCCCTTCGGGCGGCCCGGTCCGCGCGGGCTCCCCGATGGTGAGCAGCCCCGCCTCCGCGGCGGCCCGCTCGCGGAGCCGGTGCACGGGGCCCAGCAGCAGTGCGTCGCAGGCCGCCCGCCGGGCGTACGCCGCCCCGTCGTCCCCGGGCGGCGCGACCTCGGCCGCGACCGCCCGCTGCGCCTGGAGCGCCTGGGCCAGCGCCAGCGCGCCCACACCCGGTTCGGCGGATCCGGCGGCGCTGTACGCGGCGGCGCGGGCGGCCCGTACGGCGGCGTGCAGCTCCGCGACGCGCGCCCCGTCGCCCGCCGGGGCGCCCCCGTCCCGTACCCGGGCGGCGGCGCGGGACAGCACCGCGTCGGCCGCACCGGCCGTCTCCGCTGCCAGCGCCGCGGCGGCGGCCGCCCCGACGGCGGCGAGCGCGGCCGTCTCCGGCATCCGCCCACCGACCGGCCCGCCCTCCCCCGTACCGAGCAATTCGCCCTCGACCTGGCGGAGTTCGAGGCGGGCGCAGGGCCGCTCCCCGGGCGCCGTGGGCAGCGCGACCCGGCGCAGCCCCGGTGCCTGGGCGCGGACCAGGAAGAGGCGGGTGCGGCTGCGGGTGAAGCCACCGGTGTGGGCGGCGACCAGCAGCAGCCCGGCGGTGTGCCCGTCGGGGACCCGCTCCGCCTCGCCGTAGAGCAGCCACCGGCCGCCGTCGACCGGGGGCCGGCCGGGGCCGCCGGGCACCTTGCGCGCCTGGAGACCACCGGCGCGGCCGCCCCCGGCCCAGTCGCCGCCGTTCGGGCCGGTGAGCGCGAGCGCGGTGGCCAGCCGGCCTGCGGGGACGGCCGTGGCGCAGGTCAGCTCCCCGGCGGCGCAGCGCGGCAGCAGCGCGCCCCGTTGCCGCTCGGTGCCGAGGGCGAGGAGCAGCGGCGCGGTGAGCACGGCGGTGGCGAACAGCGGCGACGGCCGCAGCGTCCGGCCGGTCTCCTCGCAGGCCACGGCGAGCGCGACGGGCCCGCCGCCGCCTCCTCCGTACGCGGTCGGCAGGGCGGCCCCGGCCAGCCCCGTCCGCCGCGCGAGCCGCCGCCACTCGGCGCCGGGTGCGGGCCCGTCCGGCCCGGGGACCGCACCGTCGTCGCCGTTCTCGCCCGGGTCCTCGTCCGGGTGGGGGCCGCCGCGCAGGTGGGCGCGCAGGGTGCGGCGGAACTCTTCCTGTTCCTCGGTGGTCGCGGCGTCCATCGGCGGGCTCCTCCCGGCCGTGCGGCAACGCCCCTCCGTACGACGGCGGGCGCCCGGATCTGCAGCCCGGCGCGGCCACCGCGCACCGGCGGGCCGGCCGTCGCGGAATCTGACGGCTCGTCATGGTAAGGACGGGGTGCGGACTTTCCTAGGGCCCGTCGCCAAACTCCCGTTGCCACCCGGAGGCGGCAGTTCGACGGCAGACCCCAGGGACGTTCCCCGACCTCCGCGGACCGGATCGGCCCCTGCCCGGGGCTCCATATCTGATGTACCGTCAGATTCATGACGCCGTCAGGGATCCCTTACGGGAAGCGCAAGGTCGCCGTCGCCGGAGTCGCCCTGTCCGACTGCGGACGCGTGGACGACGCCACCCCGTACGCACTGCACGCCCAGGCCGCGCGCCGGGCGCTGGCCGACTGCGGACTCCCGCGGACGGCCATCGACGGTTTCGCCTCGGCCGGGCTCGGCACCCTGGCCCCGGTAGAGGTCGCGGAGTACCTGGGGCTGCGTCCCACCTGGGTGGATTCGACATCGGTGGGCGGCGCCACCTGGGAGGTGATGGCCGCCCACGCCGCCGACGCCATCACCGCGGGCCACGCCCGCGCGGTCCTGCTGGTCTACGGTTCCACCGCCCGCGCCGACCTCAAGGCCCGGCGCCGGACCGCCAACCTCTCGTTCGGCTCCCGCGGCCCCCTCCAGTTCGAGGTCCCCTACGGGCACACCCTGATCGCCAAGTACGCCATGGCCGCCCGCCGCCACATGTACCAATACGGCACCACACTGGAACAACTGGCCGAGGTCGCCGTCCAGGCGCGGGCCAACGCGGCCACCAACCCGGACGCCCTGTACCGGGATCCGGTCACCGTCGACGAGGTGCTGGCCGGGCCGGTGATCGCCGACCCGTTCACCAAACTGCACTGCTGCCTCCGCTCGGACGGCGGCTGCGCCGTCCTGCTGGTCGCCGAGGACCTCGTCCCGGATCTCGCCACGCCCCCGGTGTGGGTGCTCGGTTCCGGTACCGCCGTCTCCCACACCACGATGTCGGAGTGGGACGACTTCACCGTCTCCCCCGCCGCGGCCTCCGGCCGCCTCGCCTTCGCACGCGCCGGTGTCCGCCCGGACGAGATCGAGATCGCCCAGCTCTACGACGCCTTCACCTATATGACCCTGGTGACGCTGGAGGACCTGGGCTTCTGCGCGAAGGGCGAGGGCGGCGCGTTCGTCGAAGGGGGGCGGCTGCTGCGGGACGGGGCGCTGCCCGTCAACACCGACGGCGGCGGCCTGGCGGCCTGCCACCCCGGAATGCGCGGCCTGTTCCTGCTGGTCGAGGCGGTACGGCAGCTACGCGGCACGGCCGGTGAGGGCCGCCAGGTCCACCGGCCCGACGGCACCGGGGGCGAGCGCCCGCCGCGGCTCGCGGCCGTTTCCGGTACCGGGGGGTGGTTCTGTTCGTCGGGGACGGTGGTGCTGGGGGCGGGGTAGCCGCACCGGCACGGGGCGGAGTAGCCGCCCCCAGCACGGGGCGGGGTAACGGCACCGGCACGCGACCGGGGCGACACCCCTGGGCGGGGCGGGCGCCGAGCCCGGGGCCCGACGCCCGCCCCGGGCCTCACCCCTCGGCGGCCATGATCCGCTCCAGCCGTTCCTCGATCAGGTCGGCGGCGCGCGGGGCGCCGCCCTCCGCGCGGGCGTCGGCGCGGAGTTGAGCGACACGGGAGGCCATCCCGGGGTCGGCCAGCAGCTCCCGCAGCGCGGTCCGCAGCGCCTCGGCCGTCGCATCGGCGGTGTCGAGGCGACGGGCGACGCCCAGTTCGACGAGGCGGTCGGCGTTCATGAACTGCTCGGCGCCCTGCGGTACCGCGATCATCGGCACCCCGCACGCCAGTGCCTCGCCGCAGCTGCCCATCCCGGCATGGGTGACGAACGCGTCCGCCTGCTCCAGGATCGCCAACTGCGGTACCCACGACCGCACTTCGATGGTGCCGGGCACCTCGCCCAGCTCGGCCGGATCGACGTACCGGCCGATCTGGAGCACCACATGCCAGCCGGGCAGGTCCCCGAACGCCGCGACGCACCGCCGGTAGAACTCCGGCTGCCGCGTGTACGCGCTGCCCAGCGAGACCAGCAGCACCTTCTCGGCGCCGGCCGGACGGCTCCAGCTCTCACGGTCCGCGCGCTCCCGCGAGCAGGGCCCGACGAACGTCACCCGGTCGGGGTCGGTCCGGTCGGCGTGCGGCTGCATGGCCCGCGGGATCGTCACCAGCGCCCGCCGGGGCCATCCGCTGAACTCCGCCACGTCCGTGGTGGTCGCGCCGCTCTCCGCCAGCCACGCCGCGAACCGCGCCGTGTACGCGTCGGCGCCCGGCAGCGCGGCGAACGCGGCGCCGGCCTCCTCCTGCGCGCCCTCCCAGCCGACGAAGGTGGGCGACAGCTGGACGAGGTCCCGGCCCTGCGCCTCGGCCAGCGCCCGGCCCGCGAACGCGCCGACATCGTGGAGGTAGAGGTCCGCGGGGTCGTCGTCGTAGAAGGCGCGTAGCTGCGGGAGGACCTCGACGGCGTCGTCGAGGAAGAGCGACGCGGCGCCCACCGGATCCTCGGGCCAGACGTGGGAGACCACCGGCAGCACCGAGGTGCACCGGACGAACTCGGCGCCGGTGGGCCGGATCAGCTCCGCGGCGTGATCGGAGTTGGCGTAGGTGACGCGGTGCCCGCGCGCCACCAGCTCACGGATGATCTCCAGACCGGGCAGTACATGGCTGACCATCGGCGTCCCCACCATGGCCACATGCGCGCGCCGCCGCACGGACCCGTCGGCCCCCGGCGGCACCACGGCCGACCTGCGGGAAGGGGCGTGCGGATGCGGGGGGTTGCTGTCGGGCATGACACTTCCTCTGCTTGATCCACGAATAGGGGGTGCCGCGAACGGGATGCCGTGACGGCACGCGAACGGAGCCCGCCCCCGAGCGCGACGAGGCGGCCGCGAGCCGAGCGCCACAAGGCGTCTGCGGTTCCGGGTACCACGAGGCGGCCGCGGTCCCGGCCGTGCGAAGGACACGGGAACGACGCGGTACGGACCGGCGCGAGGCCGGTGGACCGGGGGCGGGGCGGGCGACAGGCGCCCGGCCGGATCAGCCGTAGATCTGGAAGAGATGCATGTGAGGACGGTAGAGGGCCAACGGGTGGCGGCGCCAAGGGTTTTTCGGGGGTGCGGCGCCAGTGGTCCCGGTGTCCGGGCGGGGCGCCCGGCCGGCCGCTGCCCGCCCCGCGACGTCCCACGACCGAACTGCCGCCCGCCCGTCGCCCGTACCCTGCCCGCTATGGCCAAAGACCCCACGCCCCCGCACCGGAACGCCGCCGAGGCACCGGCCCCGTCCCCCGACGCCCCGCACGACGACGCCCGCGCCTTCCGCGACCTGCTGCGTGGGCTGCGTGTCTGGGACCATCCGCTGCCGCCGTTCGACGCGGCGGAGGCGCCGGACGAGCCGCTGGCGCTCTTCCGCCGCTGGCTGCGCGAGGCCGCCGAGGCCGGGCAGCCCGAACCGCACACCATGACCCTGGCCACCGCCGATGCCGCCGGGGACCCCTCCGTACGCATTGTGATGCTGCACGACGCCGACGAGCGGGGCTGGCATTTCGGCTCCCACCGGGGCAGCCGCAAGGGACGCGAACTGGCGGCCCGGCCGCGTGCCGCGCTCCTTTTCTACTGGGCGGCGGTCGGCCGGCAGGTCCGGATCGAGGGGACGGTGGCCGAGGCCGGGCCCGAGGAGAGCGCCGCCGCGCTGCACCAGCGGTCCACCGGTTCCCTGGCCGCCGCGCTGGTCGGGCGGCAGAGCGAGGTCCTCGGCTCGGCCGCCGAACTGGACCGCGCCGCCGACGCCGCCTGGGACCGCGCGGTCCGCGAACCGGACGCCCCGGTGCCCGACTGGACCCGCTACACCCTGCGCGCGGACGCCGTCGAGTTCTTCCAGGGCGACGCCCGACGTCGTCACGTACGCCTCAACTACCGCAGGAGTGAGGGGAGTTGGCGGCGGGAACTGCTGTGGCCGTAGCCGGTTTTCCACGGACTTGCCTCGCACGATTCCCTGAACGTGACCGCTCGTCCGGGAAGTCCGGGGACGTGAACACAGTCACCCCGCTCCGTCGCTCACGCGTCCGGGGCGCCTCCTCCCCGCCCCGGGCAACATCTGCCCGAAAAACGCGCCACACAGTGAACTTCTGGCCCGGTACGCGCATCAAACCTGGTGAACAACGCACAGAGCCAACGGCGTTAGGCCGTGGCGTCTCCCCAGGAGAGCTGTGCGAGAAAGACGTGAAGACACCCGATGGAGGAGTTCATGAAGTCCTTGCGCACCCGTATCGCTCTCGGTCTCGCCGTGGGGGCCGCAGTGGTCACCGTGCCGCTGACCGCCTCGGCCGCTTTCGCCGCCGGCCCTCCGCCCGGTGACGGCTGGCAGCCGGTCGGTGGCGAGTCGTTCAACTCCTGGCAGGCGTGCTACGACCAGATGCAGAGCGACCTGGCGCAGAACCCCCAGTACCACGAGGCCACCTGCGTCAGCGACCCCCTGGAGGGTCTCCCCAACTTCTACTCGGAGTGGATGCGCTGAGCCTGTAGTTTCCGGGCCGGTCTCGGACGATCCCCGCGCCTGGGCGCTCGCCCGATGATTCCGCGGAGAGGAACACGGCCTTCGTCTGATCCTGCGCTCCGGCCGAAGAGGCACATGACCAGCACGAAGGCCGTGGGGGAAGGGGGCTGCCGCACCCCGGCGTCCAGCCGGAAGCGTGCGCGTGGCGTCACCCTTCCGGGACGGCCTCCCGACTGCCCGACCCTGCACGGGGCGCGCCGATCGAGCCGGCCAACGCGGTGCCGTGCGCGAGGGCTCGGGGCCGTCACCGGCCTGACCGGCGAAGGCGTCGGCCTGCGCCGCGCCCCCGCTCAGACGGTGTGGCGCACCATCGCGTCGATGAGATCGGGCCAGAGGGGGCGCGGCCGGTCGTGGCCCATGTCGGGCAGGAGCAGCAGCTCGGCGCCGGGCACCAGCTCCGCGGTGCGGCGTCCGCCGCTGGGGTCGATCAGCGTGTCGTCCAGGCCGTGGATCACCAGCGTCGGCACCCGGAGGTCGCGGAGCGCGTCCGCGCGGGAGCCGTCGAGGACCATCGCGCCGAGCTGCCGCCCGATCCCGCCGGGGTGGTGGCCGCGGTCGTAGCTCTCGGCGGCCAGCTGCCGCAGCTCCGCGGCGTCGGCGTACCGCTTCGAGGCCCACACCAGCTCGCGCTCGGCCGCCGCGATGTACCCGTCACGGTCGGCGGGCCGCGGGCCGAACAGCACCGCCCGGGCCTCGGGGGTGGAACGGCCGTATTCCGGTTCGCCGGTCGTGGACATCATCGACGTCAGGCTCAGCACCCGCTCCGGCCGGGTCAGCGCCATCCGCTGAGCGATCATGCCGCCCATGGAGGCGCCGACGACATGGGCGCGTTCGATGCCCAGCGCGGTGAGCAGCGCGAACCCGTCGTCGGCCATGTCGGTGAGCCGGTACGGCACCATCGCGAGGGCGGCGGGGAGGTCACCCGCTTTGACGGCGGCGAGGAACCGGGCCGTGTCGACGGGGTGCTCGTCGAACGTGGTCGACCGCCCGCAGTCGCGGTTGTCGTACCGGATCACATAGCGGCCCCGGTCCGCGAGCGCCCGGCAGAACCCCTCGGGCCAGGCGATCATCTGCGCGCCGAGCCCCATCACCAGCAGCACCGGGGTGTCACCGGGGTCGCCGAAGCACTCGTGGGCGAGGGAGACTCCGGGCGATACGTCGATGGTCGGCATATCGGCAGTCTGCCGGAACGGGTAACCGGAGCGCATCCCCTTTGTCCACCCCCATGCCCCGGCCCGTGGGCGTGCGCGTCCGGCGAGGCTGGCCGCGGCGAGCGGCAGGCCGGGCGGCGGGCCGCGGCGAGCCGCGGACCGGGGCGAGCGGCGGCCCGGGGTGCCCGCCACCGCGCCGAGCCCGCCCCCCTCAGCTCTCGGCTTCCCCCTCCGGCCCGAACACCGGAATCACCACGTCCTCGCCCGCACCGGCCCCGATGTTCCGGAACGTGACCCGTAGCGGCATCCCGATGCGCAGCGCGGATGCGGGGCAGTCGACGATCCGGGTCATCATCCGGGGCCCCTCGGCGAGGTCCACCACGGCGGCGACGTACGGGACGTGCTCACCGAACGGCGGCAGGTCGTTACGGTGCACGACCGACCAGGTGTAGAGCGTGGCGCGGCCGTCGGCCCGCTCCCACACCACGTCCTCGCTCCAGCAGTACGGGCAGAACTCGCGCGGATAGTGATGCGCCGCGCCGCACCCCTCGGCCCGGCACCGGCGCAGCAGCAACCGTCCGGCCGCGGCCGCCTCCCAGTACGGGCGGGTGAACGTGTCGGTCTCCGGCAGATCGAAGCGGACCGCGCCCGTCCCGCCCGTCACCGGAACAGTCCCAGCGCCGCGTCCACCGACCAGACCTGACCGCACATCCCGAAGAGGCCGACCAGCGAGATCAGCGCCATCATCCCGTTCTGCCCCTGCTCCGCCCAGTCGTGGATCATCAAGGCCAGGTAGAGCAGGTTCAGCAGCGCCCCGCAGGCCAGGGCGACCGGGGTGAGGAAGCCGAGCACCAGCCCGAGCCCGAGGGCCAGTTCCGCGTACACGACGACGTACGCCATCGTCTTCGGGTACGGCCTCACGACCGCGTCGAACCCGCGGCGCACCACGCGCCAGCGGTGCTGGGCCGCGACGTCCGCGGCCCAGGCGATGCCGGTGCCGCGCGCGAACCACGCCTTCCTGTCCTTGTGCCGCCAGCTCTCCAGCCACCACAGGCCGAGGCCGATACGGAGCACGGCGAGCCATTCGGCCCCGCCGAGCCAGATCGTCTGCATCGCGCGCGTCCTCCTTCGAAGAGCCCTTCGCCTGACGGCCGGCACCGGGCCGGCGCCGGTCACCGGTCGCCGGTCACCCGTCGCCGGTCGCTGCCGGGCGTTGCCGGGCGTTGCCTCCGTATGCACTTCTGACGCTACGTCAGTTACGGGCCCGGCCAGTTCAGCCGATCCAGGAGGGGGCGCGCAAGAGGCCGGGCCGAGATGGAGATTCCTCCGGAACCTTTCCCGTGCAGCCCCATTCCTGACAGACCGTCAGTTCCAGTAATCTGACCGCGCGTCAGCAAGGAGAGCCGCCGTCACAGAGGAGCGGGCGACTGCGATGCTTGGATCGACTCACGGCACCCTCAGCACTCATTCCCGCCCGGCCCGCGTCGTGGCCTGCGGGGAGCAACCACCCCCCACCACACACGGCACGGTCGCCCCTGCCGACGGCGGGCGCCCCGGCCCCGCGGCCGACCGCGACGTCAGCGGCCGTCCGCTGTCCGCGGCCGTGCCCGACCTGGACCGCTTCTTCCGGCCCGCGTCGGTGGCGGTCGTCGGCGCGTCCGACAGCGAGGGCCGCCCCCATACCGGTATCACCCGGCAGCTGATCGCCTGGGCCGACCGCGTCGGCGCCCGGCTGCACCCGGTGAACCCCGGACGGCGGACCGTCTTCGGCCGCATCTGCCACCCGGCCGTCGCCGACCTCCCGGAGCCGGTCGACCTCGCGGTGCTGCTGATCGCCGACCCAGTGCCGGTCATCGAGCAACTGCCCGCGGCCGGGGTGCGATTCGCGGTGGCGTTCGCCTCCGGCTTCGCCGAGACCGGCGCGGACGGCGCCGCCGCGCAGGAACGGCTCGCGGACGCCGTCCGGCGCTCCGGCGTCCGGCTGCTCGGGCCGAACACCAACCTCAACGCCTTCGAGACGTTCCGCGACGACCTCGACGGACCGGCCATCGCCCTGATCACCCAGTCAGGCCACCAGGGCCGCCCGGTCTTCGCCCTCCAGGAACTGGGCATCCGCCTCTCGCACTGGGCCCCGACCGGCAACGAGGCCGATCTGGAGACCGCCGACTTCCTCTCGTACTTCGCCTCCTGTCCCGAGGTCGGCGCCATCGCCGCGTATGTGGAAGGGCTCAAGGACGGCCGCAGCTTCCTCCTCGCCGCCGACCACGCCGCCCGCCGGGGCGTGCCGGTCGTCGCCGTGAAGGTCGGCCGTACGGAGACCGGCGCCCGCACCGCCGCCTCCCACACCGGCAAGCTCACCGGCGCGGACGGCGTCATCGACGCGGCGATGCGACAATTCGGCGTCATCCGGGTGGACGGCCTGGACGAGCTGCAGGACACCGCGGCGCTGCTGGCCCGGGCCCGTAAGCCGCTCGCCGAGGGCGTCGCGGTCTATTCGATCTCCGGGGGCACCGGCGCCCACTTCGCGGACCTGGCGACCGCCGCCGGGCTGCGGCTGCCCGTCCTCTCCGACGCCAAGCAGGCCGAACTCCACCAGTGGATACCCGGCGATCTGAACGTCGCCAACCCGATCGACAACGGCGGCCATCCCGTCGGCGACCGGCGCGGCCCGAAGATCATCGACGCGATCCTGGACGACCCGTCCATCGGCGTGCTGATCTGCCCGATCACCGGGCCGTTCCCGCCGATGAGCGACAAGCTCGCCCGGGACCTCGTGGCCGCCGCGGAACGCACCGACAAGCTGGTGTGCGTGGTGTGGGGCTCGCCCGTCGGCACCGAGGAGGCGTACCGGAGCACGCTGCTGGGCTCCTCGCGGGTGGCGACCTTCCGCACCTTCGGCAACTGCGTCACGGCCGTCCGCGCCTACCTCGGCCACCACCGCTTCACGGACGGCTACCGCTCCCCCTTCGACGACGCCCCGCGCATCCTCTCGCCGTCCGCCCGCAAGGCCCGCGCCCTGCTGCGCCCGGGCGCGCAGCTCAGCGAGCACGCGGCGAAGCAACTGCTGCGCGCCTACGGCATCCGCGTACCGCGCGAGCAGCTGGTGACCAGCGCGGCGGCGGCGGTGCGCGCGGCGAGCCTGGTCGGCTACCCCGTCGTCATGAAGGCGTCCGGGCCGCAGCTGGCGCACAAGAGCGAACTCGGCCTGGTCAAGGTGGGGTTGACCTCCGCCAGCCAGGTCCGCGACGCCTATCGCGAGCTGACCGAGATCGCCCGCTGTGAGGACGTGCCGCTGGACGGGGTGCTCGTCTGCCAGATGATCGAGCGGGGCGTCGAGATGGTCGTGGGCGTCATCCGCGACAGCCTCTTCGGGCCGACGGTGACGGTCGGGCTCGGCGGTGTGCTCGTGGAGGTTTTGCGGGACGTGGCGGTGGGGGTGCCGCCCTTCGGGGAGGAACAGGCCCGCGCGATGCTCGGCGCACTGCGCGGCCACGCCCTGCTGGAGGGCGTCCGGGGAGCGCCACCGGCGGACGTCGACGCGCTGGTGGAGGTGGTGCTGCGGGTCCAGCGGATGGCCCTCGAACTCGACGGCGACCTCGCGGAGCTGGACATCAACCCGCTCGTGGTGCTGCCCCGGGGGCAGGGGGCGGTGGCCTTGGACGCGCTCGCCGTGTGCCGCTGACCTGCCTCGTACCGGCCCGGGGCCGGGCCCGGCCGCCACCGGAGCAGCCCCAGCACCCACCGGACCCACCCCACCAGGAGCCACGCCCCCATGACCTCCACCCCCTTCTCCCCCGACACCTCCGGCACCTCCGACGCGCCCGGCCCGCCCGCGCCCGGGACTCCCGCCCCTTCGGGTGCCCCCAACCCCCGTACACCAAAGTCCCGTTCGCCCCACGCCCAGGCGGCGAAAGACACCCCGGGGCCGGCAGCCGACGCGTCCGATTCCTTGATACTGCACACCACTGACAACGGCGTCGCCACGCTCACCCTCAACCGGCCCGAGGCCCATAACGCCCTCACCCCTGACCAGCGCGAACGCCTCATCGACCGGCTCGCCGAAGCCTCCGCCGACCCGGCGGTGCGCGCCGTGCTGATCACCGCGCGGGGCAAGGGATTCTGCGCCGGGGCGGACCTGCGGGCCCCCCGCGCGGCCGGGTCCGGGGAGCGGGTGGCCGGGGACGTGGCGCGGCTGATCCGGGGCGGTGCGCAGCGGCTCATCGGCGCAGTGCTGGACTGCGAGAAGCCCGTGCTCGCGGCCGTCAACGGCACCGCCGCCGGGCTCGGCGCGCATCTGGCGTTCGCCTGCGATCTGGTGCTCGCCGCCGAATCGGCGCGGTTCATCGAGGTGTTCGTCCGCCGCGGGCTGGTGCCGGACGGCGGCGGCGCCTATCTGCTGCCGAGGCTGATCGGCCCGCAGCGGGCGAAGGAGCTGATGTTCTTCGGCGACGCGCTGCCCGCCGCCGACGCCGCACGGCTGGGCCTGGTCAACCGTGTGGTGCCCGACGACGAGCTGCCGCACCGGGCCCGGGAGTGGGCCGACCGGCTGGCCGCCGCCCCCACCAGGGCGCTCGCCTTCACCAAACAGCTGGTCAACGCCTCCCTGGACGGCGACCGCAGCGCGGCGTTCGCGGCGGAGGCCACCGCCCAGGAGCTGACGATGACCACGGCGGACGCCCAGGAGGGCGTCGCCGCGTTCGTGGCCCGCCGCACCCCCGTCTACCGGGGGCGCTGAAGCGGCCGGGCGTCGCACGCCAGGCGGGACTTCACGGACACGCCCTACCGGGTGCGCTGGGCCGGGACCCGCGGCGCTGCGGGACCCGGTGGTCCCTCCCCCGGCGGCCCCGGCTGGGCCGGTACGACCCGGTCCACCCCGGCCGGCGCCCCGTCGCCGTCCGCCGACGACGCCGTGACGGCACCCGCCGCCCCCAGCAGCCCGACGGTGAGGACCCCGGCGCCGACGGCTCCGTTGAACAGGGCGCGTACCTTCATCGTTGCTCTCCCGTGCAGTGCGGACCCGGCATCCCTGATACGGCCGGGCCTCCCGATCCGTAGGACACCGCCCTGGGCGAGCCGTGTCACAGCTTGCTCTCGCGTGGGGTGCACACCGGCACCTCGCGGGTGTTGCGGGTCCGCACCCCAGGCAGCCAGCCCTCCACACCCCGCGCGGTGCTGACGCGGTACCAGCGGGTGGAGGTCACGCCCTGCTCGTCGCGGACCATGACGCCGTCGGTGACCACGCAGCGGGCCGCCAGGACGTCGCCGTGCCAGACCCGCCCGGCGGCGTTGGAGCGGTCGGCGTAGCGCCGGTACGGGTCCTTGGCCAGCCGCAGCGCGCACTCCAGGGTGTGGCTGTCGCGGCAGACCGACTCGGTGTTGTAGACGGCGACCGGGACGGTCGGGGGCGCGGCCGGACGCGGCGCGACACCGGGGCGCACCGCCCACCACACGCCCAGCGCGACCGCCGCCACCGCCGCGGCGACCACGAACGCCGTGGCGTACGCCGTGCGACGGCGCGCCACGAGGGGGACGGCGCGGCGCTCGGGCGGTGCCTCCCGGACGCGCGCCCACAGCCCCGGGGGCGTCTCGATCGCCTCGTCGGCGCGGCGCAACCGCTCCCGCAGCAGCGCCACGGCGTCCTCACCGCCGCCGCCCGGCCCGCCCGTGTGGCCCGGCCCGGCGCCGCCCGGACCGCCCCCGTGGGCGGCCGCGGCATCCGTGTTGTCGTGTTGGCGTCCCGCGCCCACCGTGCCGTTCACCTCCCCGTCCGTCCCTGCGCCGATTCAATGAGGTGGGCGCGGAGCCTGTCCAGGGCGCGGGCCCGGTGCCGGGCCGCCGTGCCGCGGTGCACCTTCAAGATCTTGGCGGCCTGGTCGAGGGTGTAGCCGTCGAGGTCGACGAGGATGACGACGCCCGCCTGCCGGTGGGTGAGCATGCCCAGCATGCGTACCGCCTCCAGCTCGGCGTGGCGGCGCTCCAGCCCGCCGTCCCACGCCGCGGGATCCTCCGGGGCGGCTTCCCCCTCGAAGCCCTCGACGGCGTCGACCAGCACCTGTCGGCCATTTCTGCGGTACGCGTCGCGGGCGATGTTGAGGGCGGTGGTGAACGCATAGGCGTACGGCTCCGGATGGGCGAGGAGGCGCTGTGGGCGTTGCGCGAGCTTGAGGTAGGTCTCGTGCACCACGTCCTCGGCGGAGTAGCGCGAGCCCGCCAGCATCACCGCGCGCCGGTAGAGGCGCGGCAGCAGCCCGCAGAAGACTTCGTCGAAGGTCGGTGACGCGGCGGACGCGGAAGACGACGGCATCACATCGGCCATGTACCGGAACCCTCCCCCGTTCATCGGTGACGGTCGCGGCCGGGGTGGACGCTACCCGCACGATGGGCAGCAAATCAGGCCGTTGTCGGGCGCCGTCCGAAAAAGCCCAGCGTTCAACAACCCCGGCCCGTAAACCACCCGTGAGGGTCAACTCCCTTTTCCTCAACACCTCATGGTGCCCCGCAACACTTCACATCTGACGTAGCGTCAGTTTCAATGAAGCCATGATGGGACATGCGGGAATGGCGGCGGCGGCCGTCCGCTATCTGCGTTCGACCGGCGCCACGACCGCGGCGGACGCCCCGGCCACGGCGCCCCGCCGGCCGCTGCGGGCGGTCCGCGACGGCGAGCGCGCACCATGCGATCCGGCCGCGTTCCGCGCCGCCCTGGGGCACTTCGCCAGCGGCGTCACGGTCATCACCGCGCCCGCCCCTGCGGACGGCACCACCGGACCGGCCGGTTTCGCCTGCCAGTCCTTCGCGTCGCTCTCCCTGGACCCGCCGCTGGTGACGTTCATGGTCGCCCGTACGTCGACGACCTGGCCACGGATCGCGCGCGCCGGGGTCTTCTGCGTCAATGTGCTGGGCGCCGGGCAGGGCGCGCTGTGCCGGGCGTTCGCGGTCAGCGGGGCCGACAAGTTCGCCGGGGTGCGGCACACGCCCGCGCCGGTGACCGGCGCACCCCGTCTCGACGGCGTGCCGGCCTGGATCGACTGCACCGTCCACGCGGTGCACACCGGCGGCGACCACCTCATCGTCGTCGGCCGGGTCGCGGCCCTGGGGACGGACGCGACGGCGGCGGCCGACGGCCCGCTCCTCTTCCACTGCGGGGCCTTCGGGACCCTCCGGGAGGCGTGAGCCGGGGGCGCGGACCGGGCGGGCCCGCGCCCCCGCCGCGCCCCTCACTCCGGGAAGACCAGCACCCCGCGCGCCACCCGCCCGTGGTGGGCGTCGTCCGCCGCCCGGGCGAAGTCCTCCACCGGGTACTCCGCGCTGACCAGCTCGTCGAGGAGCAGCCGCCCCTCGCGGTAGAGGCGGGCGTAGAGGGCGATGTCGCGCTGCGGGCGGGCGGAGCCGTAGCGGCAGCCCAGGATCGCCTTGTCGAGGTACATCGACGACACCAGGAACGACGCCTCGGCGGTGGCGGGCGGGACACCGAGCAGCACCGCCTGGCCGTGCCGGTCGAGCAGGTCCACCGCCTGCCGGATGAGCCGGGTGGAGCCCACGCACTCGAAGGCGTGATCGGCGCCGGTCGGCAGCACCGCCTTCACCGCCTTGACGCTGTCGGGGACGGCGGAGGCGTCGATGAAGTGCGTGGCGCCGAACTGCCGGGCCCTCTCCTCCTTCGCCGGGTTGGCGTCCACCGCGACGATCACCGAGGCACCGGCGAGCCGGGCGCCCTGGAGGACGTTCAGGCCGATGCCGCCCGCGCCGATGACCACCACCGAGTCGCCGCGGTCCACCTTCGCGCGGTTGAGCACCGCGCCGACGCCGGTCAGCACGGAGCAGCCGATGAGCGCCGCCGACGCCGCCGGGATGCGCGGCGAGATCTTCACCGCCTGGACCGCCTTGACGACGGTCCGCTCGGCGAACGCCGAGTTCGACGCGAACTGGTACAGCGGCGCGCCCCGCCACCGGAACGGCGTGCCGGGCATCCCGATCGCCTTCCGGCACATCGTCGGCCGCCCCCGGTCGCACTCCGCGCAGGCCCCGCAGTTGGCCAGCGTGGACAGCGCCACCTGGTCCCCCGGCTCGACATGGCCGACGCCCGCGCCGACCGCCTCGACCACCCCGGCGCCCTCGTGCCCGAGCACCACCGGCGCCGGGAAGGGGATCGTGCCGTCGATGACCGAGAGGTCGCTGTGGCACAGCCCGGCCGCCCGGACGGCGACCAGCACCTCGCCGGGCCCGGGGTCACGCACCTCCAGGTCGTCCACGACCCGGGGCTTCTCACCGTCGAAGATGACGCCTCTCATCACAACCTCCGTGGATCGGCCGCCCGGACCCGGGCGGGAGACGGGCGGGACGGCGCGCGAGGGGCGCCCACGCCCACGTACCGGCCTCAGCGGTTGGGCCGCTCCCCCTTGGCCGCCGCGGCCGCCATCGCCTCCAGTTGCGCCAGCATCGGCATCGGGTCCGTGCCGACCGTCACCGGCAGGGACTCGGCCAGTTTCTCCGGGGTCCAGCCGTCGGCGCTGTAGGCGGCGCGCACCTCGCGGGGCTGGGCCCAGACGGCGATCTTCGGCCCGGCGACGGTGTAGACCTGCCCGGTGATCTTCTGTTCCCGGGCCCGGTCGCTGAGCAGGTAGACGACGAACGCGGCGACGTCCTCGGGCTCGCCGATCTCCGTCAGCTCCATGGGCACGTTGGCCGACATCCGGGTGCGCGCGACGGGCGCGACCGCGTTGGCCGTCACGCCGTACTTGTGCAGCCCCAGCGCGGCGCTGCGCACCAGCGAGATGATGCCGCCCTTCGCCGAGGCGTAGTTGGCCTGCGCCACGCTGCCCTGGTGGTTGCCGCTGGTGAAGCCGACGAGTGTGCCGTACCCCTGCTTGCGCATGACGGCGGAGGCGGCGCGGAAGAGGGTGAAGGTGCCCTTGAGATGGGTGGCGACCACCGGGTCCCACTCCTCCTCGGTCATGTTGAAGAGCATCCGCTCCCGCAGGATCCCCGCGACGCAGACCACCCCGTCGAGCCGCCCGTAGCGCTCCAGCGCGGTGTCGACGATCCGCTGCCCGCCGGCCATCGTCGCGACGTCGTCGGCGACCGCGACCGCCTCGCCGCCCGCCGCGGCGATCTCCTCGACGACCGCCGCCGCGATCTCGCTGCTCGGCTCGCCGCCCTCGATGGAGACGCCGTAGTCGTTGACGACGACGCGCGCGCCGTGGGCGGCACAGGCGAGGGCGACCGCCCGGCCGATGCCGCGCCCCGCCCCCGTGACGGCGATCACCTTGCCGGCCAAGAAGTTGCCCATGCCGCGACCCTCCCAAAGTTTCTGACGGATCGTTAGATTTTTGAGCAGTCCCGGTACGAACACAAGACCCCGGGCCGAACCCGCCCCAGGAGGGCCCGTGCCGCTGCCGCAGGAATTCCACGACCTCGCCCGCCAGGTGAACAACTGGGGCCGCTGGGGACCGGACGACGAGATCGGCACCCTCAACCTGATCACCGAGGAGACGGTCCGGGCCGCCGCCGACTGCGTCCGCAGCGGCCACCGCGTCCCGCTCGCGCTGCCGCTGCGCCACGACGGCGTCCAGACCGGCGCCATCCCCGGCCGGATCAACCCGCTGCACACCATGACCGCCGTCAACCAGGAGCTGTTCGGCCCCGGCACCGTCGCCACCTCGGACGACGCGGTCACCATGGGGCTCCAGGCGGGCACCCACTGGGACGGCCTGACCCATGTCTCGCACTCCGGGCGGCTCTACAACGGGCGCCCCGCCGACGCCGTCACCGCCCACGCCGGGGCCACCGTCCTCGGCATCGAGAAGATCCCGCCGGTCGTCTCCCGCGGCGTCCTGCTGGACGTGGCCCGCGCGCACGGCACCGACCGGCTGCCCGGCGGCCACGCCGTGACGCCCGAAGACCTCGACGCGGCCGAGGAGTTGGCGGGTACCCGGGTGCGGGCGGGCGATGTGGTGCTGGTCCGCACCGGGCAGATGCGGCGCTATCTGGCGGGCGAGCGGGCGGCGTACGCGTTCCCGTCGCCCGGGCTGTCGGTGCGTACCCCGCGGTGGTTCCACGACCGGGACGTCGCGGCGGTCGCCAACGACACCCTGACGTTCGAGATCTTCCCGCCGGAGATCGAGGGGCTGTGGATGCCGGTGCACGCGCTGCACCTCGTCGAGATGGGCATGCTCCAGGGCCAGAACTGGAATCTGGAGGAGCTCTCCGCGACCTGCGCGGACCTCGGCCGCCACGCCTTCCTGCTGTCCGCCGTCGCCGAACCCTTCACGGGCGGCGCGGGCGCCCCCGTGGCCCCCGTGGCGCTGCTCTGACCGGCCCCTGGGCGTGCCCGTACGCGGCGCGGCTCCCGGCCCCGCACGACGCGGACCGCCGCCCCTCCGGGCCACGGCCCGTGGGCGGCCCGGTGTCAGACGGCGTGGTGCGTGACGCGGCGCGCCTCGTACGCGCCGGACGCCGCGGGGGACCCGGGCTCGTACGCCCCGCCCTCCCGCTCCGGAGCGAACGGCAGCGGCTGGCCGCGGTCCACCTCGCACCAGATGCGCTTGCCGGCGCCTTCGGGCTGCCAGCCCCAGCGGTCGGCGAGCCCGTCGACCAACTCCAGGCCCCGGCCGTGGGTGTCGTCGCCGTCGGCGTGCCGGGGACGCGGCGGCCGGGCGCTGGAATCGGCGACCTCCACCCGTACCGTCCCCACCACGGCGCCGGAACCGGAGAAGCACATCCGCAGCACGGCACCGGTGCCCGTGTGGACCACGGCGTTGGTGACCAGCTCCGAGATCAACAGGATCAGCGTCTCGGACAGCGGTTCGTCGACGCCTATCCCGGACCCGGCCAGCCGCGACCGGGCCCACCGCCGGGCCCGCCCCACCTCAGCGGGGTCCGGCCGTACCTCCAACTGCACCTGAAGCACCTGCACCGCTCACACCATCCGAACCGGCGGAAACTTCGCCTTGCGCCTCCACGAGGTCACGGTGCGTGACCCCATCGACGCCCAGCATGGTTGACGTTCCGTCACCCCAACAAGCGCTTCGGGCATATTCCAGCGCAAGGGAGTATGCGTGTCGCATACTGTGCGACGCACTTTTTCGGGGAGTCGAACACGCGGAAACCGACCTCCGCGACCAGCGCGAGGGCGGCGCACTCCGTCTCCCGGAGCCGTCTCACCGACGGCACCGTGATCATTGCGCCACAGAACCACTCGCACCCGAGCGAGCGTACCCGAGCAGGCCACCGACTCCCCCGTGTGACGAGTCACGCTCAGGACGCCACCCGATATCGACGCTCCGTGACCGAATCTGCGTACCGGAACCGATATTTCGCGCATCGGCTGCAAGAAGCTGACATGCCTTGCGCCTGCTCCGGACATCATCCGGTCAGCAGACCGGCCGCCAGTCGTTCCTCCGTCTCGCGCGCGCTCCCCCAGCACTCCGCGCGCCACCACGCGCGCTTGAGATGGAGATGGATCTCCGCCTCCCAGGTGAATCCCATGCCGCCGTGCACTTGCAGACAGTCACGGGCGTTGCGCACCGCCGCGTCGTCGGCGAGCAGCTTCGCCGCGTACGCCTCGTCCTCGCTCTCGGTGACCGCCGCCGCGTACACGGCAGCGCGCGCCGTCTCGGCCCGTACCAGCATCCCGGCGCACAGATGCTTCACCGCCTGGAACGCGCCGATGGGCACCCCGAACTGCTCGCGGACGCGGGCGTACGCCACGGCCTTCTCCACCGTGCGTACCGCACTGCCGAGCTGTTGCGCGGCGGTGAGCAGCGCCGCCTCCCGGCGCATCCGGCGCACGTCCGGCGCGGGCCCCGGCAGCGCCTCCCCGGCTCCCGCGGGTACGGGCGCCAGCGGCGTCAGCGGATCGACGGAGGAGGGGCGCGGGGCGTCCGCGGCGGCGTCCGGGCGGAGCACCCGTACGGGCCGGTCCTCGCCACCCGGCAGCACCACCAACTCCGTGCATGCGTCCGGGTGTTCCCACACCCCCGGCCCGCCCGGCACCTCCGTCAGGCCCACGATCCGCTCCCCGGTGGCGACACCGTCGAGGCGTCCGGCCAGCAGATGGCAGGCGATCAGCGGGCCGGGGAGCAGCGCCCGGCCGGTCTCCTCGAAGAGGAGTACCGCCTCGGGCAGCCCGAGGCCGACGCCGCCGTCCGCCTCCGGCAGCCGCAGCGCGAAGAGTCCGGCGGCGCCCAGCTCCCGCCACAGCGCGCGGTCCGGGGCCGGTGCCGCGACCGCCGCACGCAGCCGCTCCGGGCCGAACCGCCCGGCCAGCAGCGCCCGCATACCGTCGCGCAACTCCCCTTGTTCCCTGGTGAGCTGGAAGTCCACGGCCGCGCTCACCGCCCCTTCGGCAGGCCGAGGATCCGCTCGGCGACGATGTTCCGCTGAATCTGCGAGGTCCCGGCCGCGATGGTGTACGAGAGGGACGAGAGGCGGGCGGCGACCCATTCGTGGTCCGCGTCGAGCGCCCCGGCGCCCAGCACCTCGGCCGCCGCGTCGTACAGCTCCTGACGGGCATGGGAATAGCGGAGCTTGAAGACGGAGGCGCCGGTGCCGGGCACCCCGCCGCCGCGCTCGGCCGCGCCGACGTTCCACTGGGTGAGCCGCCACAGCGCGGTGAACTCGGCGGCGAGCCGCCCCAGTCGGCGGCGGAGCACCGCATCATCCCAGCGGCCGTTCTCCCGCGCGGTGCGGGCCACCGCGCCCAGCACCCGGCGGCAGGCGACGACCTCGCCGACGAAGGCGGTACCGCGCTCGAAGGAGAGCGTCACCATCGTGACCCGCCAGCCGTCGTTCTCCGCCCCGACCCGGTGCGCCGCCGGGATGCGGACGCCGTCGAGGAACATCTCGGCGAACTCGGTGGACCCGGCGAGGGTGCGCAGCGGCCGTACGGTCACGCCGGGCGCGTCCATCGGCATGGCGAGCCAGGTGATGCCGCGGTGGCGTGGCACATCCGGGTCGGTGCGGACCAGGAGTTCGCACCAGTCGGCGACCTCGGCGTGCGAGGTCCAGATCTTGCTGCCGGTCACGACGTAGTCGTCGCCGTCGCGGACCGCCCGGGTCCGTAGGGCCGCGAGGTCCGATCCGGCGTCCGGTTCGCTGAAGCCCTGGCACCAGATCTCGTCGCCGCGCAGGATCGGCGGCAGCCAGCGGGCGCGCTGCTCCGCGGTCCCCTCGGCGGCGAGCGTCGGCCCGGCGTGCAGCAGGCCGACGAAGTTCGCCCCGACATACGGCGCGCCGGCCAGCTCGGTCTCCTCCAGGAAGATCAGATGCTGGGTCGGGGTGGCGCCCCGCCCGCCCGCGTCGGCGGGCCAGTGCAGCCCCGCGTACCCGGCGTCGTACAGCATCCGCTGCCAGGCGGTGTCATGCGCACGACGGCCCGGCCAGTCGTGCGGGTCCGGGGGCGGCGGGAGCGCCGGGAGCGCCGTGGCGAGCCAGCGGCGCAGCCCGGCCCGGAACTCCTCCTCCTCGTCCGTGTACGTGAGGTCCACGGTCCGGGCCTACCTGTCCAGGTCCAGGCCGAGCATGCGGAGGGCGTTGCCGCGCATCAACTTGTACACCGTCGCGTCGTCGAGGCCCTTCACATGATCGAGGGCGACCTCCTTGGTGTGCGGGAAGGTCGAGTCGACGTGCGGGTAGTCGGTCTCGAAGGTCGCGTTGTCCACGCCGACGGTCTCGATCGACGCGACGCCGTGCTTGTCGCGGAAGAAGCAGCAGAAGATCTGCCGGTAGTAGTACGTGGACGGCGGCTCGGGGATCAGATCGCGGACGCCGCCCCAGGCGCGGTGCTCCTCCCAGACGTCGTCGGCGCGCTCCAGGGCGTACGGGATCCACCCCATCTGGCCCTCGCTGTAGGCCAGTTTGAGCGTCGGGAACTTCACCAGGACGCCGGAGAACAGGAAGTCCGTCATCGACGCCATGGCGTTGTTGAAGGAGAGCGACGCCTGCACGGCGGGCGGCGCGTCCGGGGAGGCGGCGGGCATCTGCGAGCTGGACCCGATGTGCATGCAGACGACCGTCCCGGTCTCCTCGCACACCGCGAAGAACGGGTCCCAGTAGCCGGTGTGGATCGACGGCAGCCCCAGATGGGTGGGGATCTCGGAGAACGTCACGGCCCGCACGCCGCGCGCCGCGTTCCGGCGGATCTCGGCGACGGCGAGGCCGATGTCCCACAGCGGGATCAGACAGAGCGGGATCAGCCGCCCGCCGCTGTCGCCGCACCACTCCTCGACCATCCAGTCGTTGTACGCGCGGACGCAGGCGAGCGCGACCTCCTTGTCCCGCGCCTCGGCGAAGGTCTGGCCGCAGAAGCGCGGGAAGGTCGGGAAGCAGAGCGACGCCTCGACGTGATTGAGGTCCATGTCCGCGAGCCGCGCCTTCGGGTCCCAGCAGCCGCGCCGCATCTCCTCGCGGGTGATGCCCTCCAGCGTCATCTCGTCGCGGTCGAAGCCGACGGCGGCGATGTTCCGCTTGTACGGGAACTTCAGGTCCTCGTAGAGCCACCAGTCGGTCGGCGGTCCTTCGGGGTCCATGGTGATGACGTACTTGCCGCCGACGTACGCCAGCTCACCGATCCCGGCGGTGTGCGGCCGGGGGCCACGCTCGCGGTAGCGGCGCGGCAGCCAGGTCTCGAAGAGGTGCGCGGGTTCGATCACATGGTCGTCGACGCTGATGATGCGCGGTAGTTCCACCGGAATCCCTTCACCCGAACCAGCCGGATCCAATGCCGTCGCCGTATCTGCTTCTCTCTTATCTGATACTCCGTCAGATAAGAAGGCTAGCCGTGGGTGACAGGGGGCGACAAGGCTTGGGCGACGGCGTGCGGGCCCGGCGGCCCAGCCCCCGGAGATCAAGGGCCGCCGCGGAAGAGGGCTTTCCAGAAGGTCAGTTGGGCCGGTACGAGCCCGTGGCCTGGTCGTAGAGGCGGTCGACGGTGCCGCTGCCGGACTTCGGGCCGATGACCTGGACGAGGTGGTAACGGGCCTGGTGGATCATCGCGAGGTTGCGTACGTACACCTCGCGGCCGCTGGCGTCCTTCCAGCTGAAGCCGCCCTCGGCCATCGCGGTCTGCCCGACGTCCATCCGCCGCAGCCCGGACGCCGACGCCCAGGAGGCGGTGCGGTACGCCGCCAACTCCGGCTCCTTGTCCTGCTGGTAGGCCATCGGGTCGGCGCCGAACGCGGCGACGGTGTCCCGGCCCGGCACGACGATCAGCTCGTAGTCACCGCCGACGTAGCGGATCCGGTCGTGCCCGTCCCGCCCCCGGCGCTGCCAGTCCTCGCGTACCGCGATCTGGAAACCCGCAGGGTCCTTACGGACCGCGAAGCCCGTGGCGAGACCGGCCGGGGTGGTGGTCTGGGGGCTGCCCGCGGAGGGCGCGCCGCGGCCGTCGTCGGTGGCGGGGGGGGGCGGGGGGGGGCGGCCCCCCCCCCCCCCCCCCCCCCCCCCCCCCCCCGCCGCCACAGCCCCGGGCCGCGGCAACCACCCGAC
>NZ_JBHYGX010000025.1:0-351 GCF_042739975.1 Streptomyces sp. NPDC059080 | reverse complement strand
GACCGGCCGGGGTGGTGGAGGGGGGGCGGCCCGGGGTGGGGGCGCCGCGGCCGACGTCGGTGGGGGGGGCCGAGGGTGACGGCGCGCCCGAGGCGCCCCCGCCCGTACGGCCGCGGGTCTCCTCATCGGCCTTCGGCAGGAACAGCACGGCGAACGCCACGGCACCCACCATCAGCAGCAGGATCAGCGCCAGCAGCCACCGGCCCAGATGGCGCGGCCCGCGGGCGCGCGGCGGTTTCGGCGCCCGGCGCGGGGCGGGCGCGGCGAGGCCGGGCGGGGCGGGCCGGCCGGCCGCCGCCCCGCGGGCGTTCCGCCCGGACGGCGTCGGCGCCGGGGGGGGGTCTGATACAC
>NZ_JBHYGX010000024.1:25032-88900 GCF_042739975.1 Streptomyces sp. NPDC059080 | reverse complement strand
CCGGGGGGCACAAACACAACGCACCCCGCCAGGGCAATTTACTCCCCACCCAACCACTCCCACGGGGGCCCCCCCCCCCCCCGGGCGGCCCGCCCTTCGTCGTACGTGCGGGCGGCCGTGCGGGGCGCGCTCCCGACCCGTGCGCGCTCCCCGTGGTGCGCCGGGCGCCCGTACGCGCCCGCAGACGCCCTGCTGCGGACCGGGCGGAAGGCTCCGGGTAAAAGAGGACGGAACAGCGGCCGTGCGCCGTCAGCGGGGCGGATGCGGGCCCCGCAACGCGAAGGCCGCACCTCGCTCCGTACGGGAGCGGGGGCGGCCTTCGCGGCGTATGCGGCGTGCGTCAGTCCCGCGGGCCGTTCGGCAGTTCGACCTTGGCGCCGAGGCTGATGAGCTTGTCCATGAAGTTCTCGTAGCCACGGTTGATCAGGTCGATGCCGTGCACCCGGGACGTGCCCTGGGCGGCGAGCGCCGCGATCAGGTACGAGAAGCCGCCGCGCAGGTCGGGGATGACCAGGTCGGCGCCCTGGAGCTTGGTCGGTCCGGAGACGACCGCGGAGTGCAGGAAGTTGCGCTGCCCGAAGCGGCAGGCGGAGCCGCCCAGGCACTCCCGGTAGAGCTGGATGTGGGCGCCCATCTGATTGAGCGCGGAGGTGAAGCCGAGCCGCGACTCGTAGACCGTCTCGTGGACGATCGACAGGCCCGACGCCTGGGTCAGCGCCACGACCAGCGGCTGCTGCCAGTCGGTCTGGAAGCCGGGGTGGACGTCGGTCTCCAGCGCGATGGCGTCCAGCGAACCGCCCGGGTGCCAGAAGCGGATGCCCTCGTCGTCGATCTCGAAGGCGCCGCCGACCTTGCGGAAGGTGTTGAGGAAGGTCATCATCGACCGCTGCTGCGCGCCGCGGACGTAGATGTTGCCCTCGGTGGCCAGCGCCGCGGACGCCCAGGAGGCGGCCTCCAGGCGGTCCGGGAGGGCGCGGTGGGTGTAGCCGTCGAGCTTGTCGACACCGGTGATCCGGATCGTCCGGTCGGTGTCCATCGAGATGATCGCGCCCATTTTCTGCAGGACGCAGATCAGGTCCTCGATCTCCGGCTCCACCGCGGCGTTCGACAGCTCGGTGACGCCCTCCGCCAGCACGGCGGTCAGCAGCACCTGCTCGGTCGAGCCGACCGACGGGTACGGCAGCCGGATCTTGGTGCCGCGCAGCCGCTGCGGGGCCTCCAGATACTGCCCGTCGGCGCGCTTCTCGATCGTCGCGCCGAACTGCCGCAACACGTCGAAGTGGAAGTCCACCGGACGGCCGCCGATGTCGCAGCCGCCAAGACCCGGGATGAAGGCGTGGCCGAGGCGGTGCAGCAGCGGGCCGCAGAAGAGGATCGGGATGCGCGAGGAGCCCGCGTGCGCGTCGATGTCGGCGACGTTGGCGCTCTCCACGTGCGACGGGTCGAGGACCAGCTCGCCGGGCTCCTCGCCCGGCCGCACGGTCACACCGTGCAGCTGGAGCAGGCCGCGCACCACGCGGACGTCGCGGATGTCGGGAACGTTGCGCAGCCGGCTGGGGCCGCTGCCGAGCAGGGCCGCCACCATGGCCTTGGGTACGAGGTTCTTCGCACCGCGAACCCGGATCTCGCCCTCCAGCGGGGTGCCGCCGTGGACAAGCAGTACGTCGTCAGTAGAGACGGTCATGGATCTCGCGTTCCTGGAGACGGGCAGGGCCAAGGAGAAATGGTAAGGGGGCCGGAGGGGGTGTCCGTCGGCACGAGCGGGCATCCGGCCGGTAAGGGCTTTGTCACAACACGCTCGGCTACGAGCATTCTTTGTTCTGTCATCGCCAGTTGGTCAAAAACGAGGCTAATTGTCTCGAATGCGGCATCTGGTGTGGGTGGTGTGCGCCGGTGCTGCCGCCGTACGCCCTGCCCTGCACTCGCACAGGTGTGGGCATTGACTCCCCGCTCCGGCCCGAAGTGCGGGATCATGTCGCCATGACCGAGGTGTCCTCGCTCACCGGCCGGCTGCTCGTCGCGACGCCCGCGCTCGCCGACCCGAACTTCGACCGCGCGGTGGTGCTCCTCCTCGATCACGACGAGGAGGGCTCCCTCGGCGTGGTCCTGAACCGCCCCACTCCGGTGGGTGTCGGCGACATCCTCGCGCCCTGGGCGGCGCTCGCGGGCGAGCCCGGTGTGGTCTTCCAGGGCGGTCCGGTGTCGCTGGACTCCGCGCTCGGCGTGGCGGTGATCCCCGGCGGGCTCGCCGGTGCCGACGACGTGCCCACCCTGGAGAGCGGGGTGCGGCCCGACCCGGGCGGGACCACCGCCGCCGGGCCCCGGCGGGACGACGCCCGGCACGGCGGTGCGCCGGGCGAGGAACCCCTCGGATGGCGGCGGGTGCACGGCGCGATCGGCCTGGTCGACCTGGAGACCCCGCCGGAACTGCTCGCCACCGTCCTGGGCAGCCTGCGGATCTTCGCGGGGTACGCGGGCTGGGGCCCCGGCCAGCTGGAGGACGAACTGACCGACGGCGCCTGGTACGTCGTCGAGTCCGAGCCGGGCGACGTCTCGTCCCCCGACCCCGAGCACCTGTGGCGCGCGGTGCTGCGCCGCCAGCGCAACGAACTCGCGATGGTGGCCACGTATCCGGACGACCCGTCGCTGAACTGAGCCGCCCGTCCCGGCGCTCCCGGCATACCGGGAGGCTGGGTACCCTTGGCAGGTATGAGCACTCTTGAGCCCGAGCCCGAGCGTGGGGCAGGAACGGGAACCCTCGTGGAGCCGGCGCCGCAGGTGTCGCACGGTGACGGCGATCACGAGCGTTACGCCCATTACGTCCAGAAGGACAAGATCATGGCGAGCGCGCTCGACGGCACCCCCGTCGTGGCGCTCTGCGGCAAGGTCTGGGTGCCGGGCCGCGACCCGAAGAAGTACCCGGTCTGCCCCATGTGCAAGGAGATCTACGAGTCCATGGGCGCCGGTGGCGACAAGGGCAAGGGCGGCAAGGACGGCGACGGCAAGAAGTAGCCGGGGCGTCGGCCGGGGCGGCCGCGTTCCGGCGGTGCGCACCGGCTGACCGGCCCGCAAGGCTCGCGTCGGCGGGCCCGCCCGTAACGCTCGTACCGGCCGACCGGCCCGTACTGGTGGGCCCTCCCGTACGGTCCGTACTGCCCGCCCCCGCCGCCCCTGGCGGCTCGCCGCCGCCGCCGTGACGCGGTTCCGCTTCCGCTTCCGCACCACGTTGCTGATCATGTTTCTGATCGCGCAGACGGTGCCCGTCGAGGCGCTGACCATCCCGCTCTTCTTCCTCCTGCGCGACCTCGGCACCGCCGTGCCCGGCATCGGCCTGAACCCCCTCGGCTCGCTGATCCTGCCGCACCCCGCCTTCTCGCTTGTTCGCCATCTGGATGCTGCGCGGTTTCGTCCGGGCCGTCCCCGAGAGCCTGGAGGAGGCCGCCTTCCTGGACGGGGCGAGCCGCGCCCGCTTCCTGTGGCGGATCCTCTTCCCGCTCGTCCTCCCCGGACTTGCCGCCACCAGCGTCTTCTCGTTCATCTCCACCTGGAACGACTTCCTGTTCGCCAAGTCGTTCCTGATCAGCGCCGCCGAGAATGCCACCCTGCCGATGGCACTGCTCGTCTTCTTCACACCCGACGAGAACGACTGGGGCGGCATCATGGCCGCGTCGACCGTGATGACCCTCCCCGTCCTCGTCTTCTTCGTACTCGTAAGGCGCCGACTGGTCTCGGGCCTCGGCGGCGCGGTGAAGGACTGAAGGGTTCACGGCATGCATCCCCACCCCGTAGGACACCCCGGCACACCCGACCACGCCGTCATTCCGTTTCCGCTCCGGACCGAAGCCCTTCCGGACGGCGACGCGTTCGTCCTCGACGCGGCCACCGGCCTCGACGCAGGGCCCGGCACCGAGGACACCGCCCACTGGCTGCGCACCACCCTCGGCGCCGCCACCGCCCTGCCGCTGCCCCCGCACCACGACGGCTGCCGGGGCCGCATCCGGCTGCGCACCGACCCGGACCTCGCGCGCCGCCTGGGCCCCGAGGGTTACCGCCTCACCGCCGACGGTTCCCTCCTCGCGATCGACGGCGGCGGTCCGGCAGGGGTCTTCTGGGGCGCCCAGACGCTGCGTCAGCTCCTCGCCACCGACACCGCCGACGTCTTCCGGCGCGCCCCCACCACCCCGGACACCCGCGCCCGGTCGCTGCCGCCGCTGCGTATCGAGGACGCTCCGCGCTTCGGCTGGCGCGGCATGATGCTCGACGTCGCCCGGCACTTCACCCCCAAGGACGGCGTACTGCGCTGGATCGACCTGCTCGCCGCCCACAAGCTCAACGTCCTGCACCTGCACCTCACCGACGACCAGGGCTGGCGCGTGCCCATCGACCGCCACCCCGGACTCACCCGCACCGGCGGCTGGCGCGCCCGTACCCAACTCGGCCACCGCGCCTCCCCGCTGTGGAGCGACATCCCGCACGGCGGCCACTACACCAAGGACGACCTGCGCGAGATCGTGGCCTACGCCGCGCGGCACCACATCACCGTCGTCCCGGAGATCGATATCCCCGGCCACTCACAGGCGGCCATCGCCGCGTACCCGGAACTCGGCAACACCGACGTCATCGACACGACCTCCCTCTCCGTCTGGGACACCTGGGGCGTCAATCCGAACGTACTCGCCCCCACTGACAACGCCGTCCGCTTCTACGAGGAGGTGCTGGAGGAGGTGCTGGAGTTGTTCCCGTCGCGCTATGTGCACCTCGGCGGCGACGAATGCCCCAAGGACCAGTGGAAGGCGTCCGACACCGCGCAGAAGCGCATCGCCGCGCTGGGTGTCGACGGCGAGGACGGGCTTCAGAGCTGGTTCCTCGGCCACTTCGCCCGCTGGCTCGCCGACCGCGGCCGCTGCCTCATCGGCTGGGACGAGATCCTGGAGGGCGGCCTCCTGGAGGGCGCCGCGGTCTCCTCCTGGCGCGGCTACGCCGGGGGCGTCGCCGCCGCCCGCGCCGGTCATGACGTCGTCATGTGCCCCGAACAACAGGTCTATCTGGACCACCGTCAGGACGCCGGCGCGGACGAGCCGGTGCCGATCGGTTTCGTCCGCACCCTGGAGGACGTCTACCGCTTCGAACCCGTCCCCGACGCCCTCACGGACGCGGAGGCGGAGCGGGTGCTCGGCACCCAGGCCAATGTCTGGACCGAGGTCATGGACAGTCAGGAGCGCCGCGACTACCAGGTCTTCCCGCGGCTGGTGGCGCTCGCCGAGGTCGCCTGGTCCCGGCTGCCCGCGCCCCCGGACCGCGACTACCAGGAATTCACCCGCCGGATGACCGCCCACTACCCGCGCCTCGACGCGCTCGGTGTCGCCTACCGCCCGCCCGGGGGCCCCCACCCCTGGCAGAAGCGCCCCGGGCTGCTCGGACGCCCGATCGACGGGCCGCCCCCGAACGTGTGAGCCGCCGTACGACCGGGGCGCCCGTCCCGGGCCGGACACCCGGCCGGCCCGGGGGGCCGCGGGGGCCCCGGCGCACCGTCACGTCCCGCGCCACCGCCGCCGTACGGGCCCGCCGGGGCGGACGAAACCGGACCAGCGCGCCGTTCGGGACGGAACACCGCTTCGCGGACCCTCGCGCCGTGCCCCCGCGAGAATGTGCCAGAGTTGCCACGTCCGGACCGTGAGCACGTACCGTACGGCGAGCGGAACTGCCGGGACACCGGGGAAGGGGCAGCTGGCTTGACCACGCACGCACCGCAGGCGTCGCACACGGTGACGTTGCCGGCCTCGCTCGACGAGGCGGTGGCGGCCCTCGCCGCCATGCCCGCCGCCGTACCCGTCGCGGGCGGCACCGACCTCATGGCGGCGGTCAACGCCGGACTCCTCAGACCCGCGGGCCTCGTGGGCCTCGCCCGGATCAGTGAAATCCGCGGCTGGCAGTACCAGGACGGCCACGCCCTCCTCGGCGCCGGACTCACCCTCGCCCGCATAGGGCGCCCCGACTTCGCCGCGCTGATCCCGGGGCTGGCCGCCGCCGCCCGCGCCGCCGGGCCCCCGCAGATCCGCAACGCCGGGACGCTCGGCGGCAACATCGCCAGCTCCGCGCCGACCGGCGACACCCTGCCGGTCCTCGCCGCTCTGGAAGCCACCCTGATCATTGCGGGCCCCGGGGGCGGCCGCCGCGAGATCCCGGTGAGCCATCTGCTGGCCGGGCGCGAGATGCTGCGCCCCGGCGAACTCGTCGGCTACGTCCGGGTGCCGCTGCTGCATGCCCCGCAGACGTTCCTCAAGGCCACCGGGCGCACCGGCCCCGGCCGCGCCACCGCCTCCGTCGCGCTGGTCCTCGACCCGGCGCGGCGCGGTGTGCGGTGCGCCGTCGGCGCGGTCGCCGCGATGCCGCTGCGGCCCCTGGAGGCCGAGCAGTGGGTGGCCTCCCTCATCGACTGGGACGGCGAACGCGCCCTGGTCCCCGAGGCCCTGACGGCCTTCGGCGACTACGTCGCGGCCGCCTGCATCCCCGACCCGGCGCCGCCGCAGGACGGCTCCGAGCCGCAGACCCTGCCGCCCGCCGCGCTGCATCTGCGCCGTACGGTGGCGGCCCTGGCCCGCCGCGCACTTGGGAGGGCGCTCTCGTGAGCGACGACAACCGCAGGCACCGGCCCGAGCAGGGCTGGCAGCCGCTGCCGCAGGGCGGCGAGTACGAGCAGGAGGCCACGGCCTTCGTGCAGCTGCCCGAGGGGTTCACCACCGCGGCCCTCGGCGGCGACTACTACCCCCCGGGCGCCGACCCGCTCGCCGCGCCCGGTCACGGCTACGTCCCCCCGGACTCCTTCACCCCGCCGATCCCCGGCGTCGGCATCGACCCGTCGGCCACCGGCCAATGGACGATGCCGTTCGCCGGCCCCTCCGCCGGGTACGCCGACCCGTCGGCCGGATACCCCGCCCACACCGGCCGGGCGGCCGGGCCGACGGGCACGCCGCCGCACGGCACCCCGTGGGGCGGCGACCACGTCGAATGGCCGGTCGCGGGCGGCACGGACGCGTCCGGTGGCGCGGGCCAGTGGACGGTTCCGGGCGCCGCTGACGACCTGTTGGAGGAGTCCGGCGAGTACCTGGTCGACGACGCGGCCCCACACGCCCAGGGCCCCACGGGCGGCTACCCGGCCACCGGGTACCGCACCGGCTACGACACCGCCGCCCCCGGTGGCGACACCTACGGGGACGTCGGTCACCCGGCGCCCGACCCGTACGGGTACGGCCCGTCCGGCGACACCTATGGCGGCCAGGGCGGCTACGGCGGCCATCCCGCGCCGCAGGACCCGCTGTTCGGCGGCATCGCCGAGGAGCCGTACCCGCAGAGCGGCATCGACCACGGCGTGCCCCGGGACACCGCCCACGGCACCGGCGACGCGTACACCACCGGCGCGGCCGTCCCGGAGGCGCCGGCGCCCGTGACGCCCGGCGGCGGCCACTGGTCGCTGCCCGCCGACGCGCTCGCCCAGTGGCCACCGGCCGAGGGGACCGCGCCCGCCCCGGAGGTACCGGGCCATGTGCCTGCTCCGGAAGCGCCGGGCCACACGGCCGACGCCCCGACGGACACGGGGGCCTGGACGGTTCCGGCCGCCGGTGAACAGCCTGATGTATCCGGGGAGTTCCCGCTCGACGCGGTACGTGACGGGGCGTACGGGGCGTACGCCGGGTACGGCACGCCGGGTTACGAGGCGGCCCACCCGGGGGCGCCCGAGACGGCGCACGGCGAGGCACCGCACGCCCCTGGCGAGCAGGGTGCGCCCGCTTCCGACGAGCAGGGTGTGCCCGCTCCGGCCGCGCAGGGGGCGGAGGCTCCGGCCGAGCATGGTGCGCCTGTCCCGGCCGAGCATGGTGCGCCCGTCCCGGAGGGGCACGGTGTGCCTGCTTCCGTCGAGCAGGGTGCGCCCGCCCCTGCCGACCACGGCGTGCCCGCCCCCGCCGACCACGGCGTGGACGCCGTCCCGGAACCGGCGGCGCCCGTCGGGGAGACGCCCGTCGCTCCCGAGCCGCACGCCGCCCCGGAGGAGCGCCCCGCCGCGGAGCCGTTCGCCGGGGACGCGCCGTACGCCTCCGAGGAGCCGCACGCACCGCAGGCGGGTGCCGAGCCCGTGGTCGGCGCCGGTGGCCTGCCCGCCGCCGACGCCCCGGGTGCCCCGGCGCCGGAGTCCGTCGAGCCCGGCGCACCGGCGCAGCCCGCCCATGAGCCGGTCGCCGAGTCCCCCGCCGAGCCCGGTACGGCCGTTCACGGCACGCCGCCGCACGGCGTCCCCGTGCCGGAGGCCGCCCCCGTCGCGGACGACGGCTCCGCGGTGCCGTCCTCCGGCGACCACACCGCCACCGGGCCCGACGCCGAGGCCACGCTCCCGGACGGCGCACCGGACACCGCCGCCCCTCTGGGCCCCGAGGCAACCGCCGGGGCGGAGGCGGCAGTTGATGCCGCCGAGGCCGCCCCCGGACTGCCCGGGGACGACGCCCCGAGCCCGACCCACCCGGCTGCCCCCGGGGAGCCCGACGCCACCGCACCCGAGGGCCCCGAGGCCGTCGCCCCGGAGGCGTCCGGTCAGGAGGCGGTCACCCCCGAGGCCGTGGCTCCCGAGGCCGTGGCCGACGGCTCGCCCCAGGTGCTGCCGCACTCCGGCCCGGACGCCGCCGGGGCCGACGCGTACGCCGAGGAGCACCCGCACGCCTCGTACATGCTGCGCGTCAACGGCGCCGACCGGCCGGTCACCGACGCCTGGATCGGCGAATCACTCCTCTACGTCCTGCGGGAGCGGCTCGGGCTCGCCGGGGCCAAGGACGGCTGCTCCCAAGGGGAGTGCGGCGCCTGTTCCGTCCAGGTGGACGGGCGGCTGGTCGCCTCCTGCCTGGTACCCGCCGCCACCACCGCGGGCAGCGAGGTCCGCACCGTCGAAGGGCTTGCCGAGCACGGCCGTCCCTCCGATGTGCAGCGCGCCCTCGCCGACTCCGGCGCCGTTCAGTGCGGGTTCTGCATCCCGGGCATGGCGATGACCGTGCACGACCTCCTGGAGGGCAACCACGCCCCCAGCGAGCTGGAGACCCGGCAGGCGCTCTGCGGCAACCTCTGCCGCTGCTCCGGGTACCGCGGGGTGCTCGACGCCGTCGACGCCGTCGTCACCGCCCGCCGCCAGGCCGCCGAGGCCGCCGCGGAGGCGCCCGAGGATGCCGCGTACATCCCGCACCAGGCGGGCCCCGAGGACCACGCCCCGCAGGGGGCGCACGAGCAGGCCCCGCACGCCCCGGCCGAGCACGGTGGCGCCCCGGCCGGCCACGACCCCGACGAACCCCACGGTCCGGACGCACCGCACCGGACGGGAGGCCCCGCATGAGCGGCACGACCGACGCAGCCACCGCGACGCCCGCCGCCGGGGTGCCGATCCCGCCCGTCGAGCCGCCGCCGCACGGTCTGGGCGTCTCCCTGCCGTCCGCCGACGCGTCCGCCAAGACCCAGGGCACCTTCCCGTACGCCGCCGACCTCTGGGCCGACGGACTGCTGTGGGCGGCGGTGCTGCGCTCACCGCATCCACGTGCGCGGATCGTCTCCCTCGACACCCGGCAGGCCGCCGAACTGCCCGGCGTACGCGCCGTCGTCACGCACGCGGACGTCCCCGGGGACGCCGGGCACGGCCGCGGCATCGCCGACCGCCCGGTGTTCGCCAAGGACGAGGTGCGCTACCACGGTGAGCCGATCGCCGCGATCGCCGCCGACCACCCCGATACCGCCCGGCTGGCCGCCGCCGCCATCGCCGTCGAGTACGAGCTGCTGGACCCGGTCACCGACCCGCAACTCGCCTTCGAGGCCGAGCCGTTGCACCCGGACGGCAACCTCATCCGGCACATCCCGCTCCGCTTCGGCGACCCGGAGGCCGTCGGGGAGGTGATGGTCGAAGGGCTGTACCGCATCGGCCGTCAGGACCCCGCGCCCATCGGCGCCGAGGCCGGGCTCGCGGTGCCGCGGCCCGACGGCGGCGTGGAGATCTACACCGCCTCCACCGACCCGCACACCGACCGCGATCTGGCCGCCGCCTCCTTCGGCCTCGACCCGGAGCGCGTCAAGGTCGTGGTGACCGGCGTGCCCGGCGCCACCGGGGACCGCGAGGATCCCGGCATCCAGCTCTCCTTGGGCCTGCTCGCGCTGCGCACCGGCTGCCCCGTCAAGCTCGCCGCGACCCGCGAGGAGTCCTTCCTCACCCACGCGCACCGGCACCCGACGCTGCTCCGCTACCGCCACCACGCCGACGCCGAGGGGAAGTTGGTGAAGGTCGAGGCGCAGATCCTGATGGACGCCGGCGCCTACGCGGACACCTCCGCCGAGGCGCTGGCCGCCGCCGTCTCCTTCTCCTGCGGCCCGTACGTCGTCCCGCACGCCGTCATCGAGGGCTGGGCGGTCCGCACCAACAATCCGCCCTCCGGCCATATGCGCGGCGAGGGCGCGATGCAGGTCTGTGCCGCCCACGAGGGCCAGATGGACAAGCTCGCGGCGCGCCTGGGCCTGGAGCCGGACGAGATCCGGCGGCGGAACGTCATGGCCACCGGCGATCTGCTGCCCACGGGCCAGACGGTGACCTGCCCCGCGCCCGTCGCCGAACTGCTGCGCGCGGTCACCGAGGCGCCACTGCCGGACCTGCCCAAGGACACCCCCGCGGCGGAGTGGCTGCTCCCGGGCGGCCTGGAGGGCGCGGGCGAGCCGGGCGCGGTGCGCCGCGGCGTCGGCTACGCGCTGGGCATGGTGCACATGCTGGGCGCGGAGGGCGCCGACGAGGTGTCCACCGCGACCGTCAAGGTCAGCGGCTCGGTCGCCACCGTCATCTGCGCCGCCGTGGAGACCGGCGGCGGCTTCTCCACGCTGGCGCGGCAGATCGTGCAGGAGACGCTGGGCGTCGAGGAGGTGCACGTCGCGGGCGTCGACACCGATCAGCCGCCCGCCGGACGCGCCTGCCACGGGCGCCATACCTGGGTCTCCGGCGGCGCCGTCGAGCGGGCCGCCAAGATGGTCCGTACGCAGCTGCTGCAGCCGCTGGCCCACAAGTTCGGGATGTCCACCGAGCTGCTCCAGATCACCGACGGCAAGATCACTTCGTACGACGGGGTGCTCTCCACCACCGTCGCCGAGGCGCTGGACGGCAAGGAGCTGTGGGCCACCGCCCAGTGCCGCCCGCATCCGACGGAGCCGCTGGACGAGTCCGGGCAGGGCGACGCGTTCGTGGGGATGGCGTTCTGCGCGATCCGCTGCGTCGCGGACGTCGACATCGAGCTGGGCACCATCCGCGTGGTGGAGATGTCCGTGGCGCAGGACGTCGGGCGGGTGCTCAACCCCCGTCAGCTGCGGGCCCGGATCGAGGCCGGGGTCACCCAGGGGCTGGGCGCCGCGCTGATGGAGAACCTGCGCACCACGCGCGGCCAGGTGCGCCACCCGGACCTGACCGGCTACGCGCTGCCGACGGCGCTGGACGCGCCGGACATCCGCATCGTCCACCTCGTCGAGGAGCGCGATGTGGTTGCCCCGTTCGGCGCGAAGGCCGCCAGCGCGGTTCCGGTGGTGACCGCCCCCGCCGCGGTCGCCTCCGCGGTCCGCGCGGCCACCGGCCGCCCCATCGGCCGCCTCCCGATCCGCCCGCAGGCGGCGGTGGCACAGAGCGCGCAGGGCACCCCGCAGGGAGCTCAGGGGTAACGGCCTGGGGGCAATAGCCCCCGAACGCGCCTGTGCGGCCATGCGCGGCCATGCGCGGGCATGCGGGGTTCATGGGGGAGCCGGTTGCCGAGGGGAGGACCGGTCTCGGGGCGTGCGGGGGCGGGCCCCGGGCACGTACATCGTGTACGGAGCGCCGGGCCGATCGCGTACGGAGCGTCGGGCCGGGCGCTCACGGGGCACGTACCGGGTGCGTACCGGGCGCGTACGAAGCCCCGGGCCGCCCATGTCCTGAGGCGCGAGCGGATCCGGACGTAGGACCCCCGACCGACGAAAACCCCCGTCCGATGTCCCCTCCGGCGACAGGGGCCATCCGGTGTGTCGCCCCTTACGCTGGCCAGATGACCGCCGACCCCGCGCGCGACACCGACGTCGCCACCACAGCCGCCACGCCGCCCGCCGCCGCAGTCACGGACCCCGCCGGGGACCGGCGCGCCCCGGACGCCTGGCCGCCCGGTGCCGCCCCGGGCATCCTCGGCCGGGGGTACCGGGCGCTGACCTTCGGGATCATCTCGGTGGTGTCGTTGATCGCCTTCGAGGCGAGCGCGGTGAACACCGCGATGCCGGCCGCCGCCCGCGCGCTGCACGGCATCGGGCTGTACGCCTTCGGCTTCTCCGCGTTCTTCACCACCAGCCTCTTCGCGATGGCGCTGGCGGGGGAGTGGAACGACCGCCGGGGGCCGCTCGCGCCGCTCTTCACCGGTATCGGCGCGTTCGGCGCCGGACTGGTGGTCGCGGGCGCGGCGCCGACCATGGTGCTGTTCGTCGCCGGGCGAGGGGTTCAGGGGCTCGGTGGCGGGCTGGTCATCGTCTCGCTGTACGTCGTCGTCGGCCGGGCCTACCCGGAGCGGCTGCGTCCGGCGGTGATGGCGTCGTTCTCGGCGGCGTGGGTGCTGCCGGTGATCGTCGGCCCGCTGGCCGCCGGGAGTGTCGCCGAACACCTCGGCTGGCGCTGGGTCTTCCTCGCCATCCCGGTGCTGGTCCTGCTGCCGCTCGCGGTGATGCTGCCCGCGCTGCGCGCCCTGCCGCGCGCGGCCCCGGGGCCGGGCGGCGGTCTCGGGGCGGTGCTGTGCAGCCGTCGTGCCCTCCTCGCGCTGGCCGTCGCGGTGGGCGCCTGGCTGCTCCAGTACGCGGGCGGGCATCTGACGCCGTACGCGGCGCTGCCGGCGGCCGCGGGGCTTGCGCTGCTGGTGCCCGCGGTGCGGCGGCTGCTGCCCCCGGGCACGTTCCGGGCGGCGCGGGGCCTGCCGACGGTCGTCCTGATGCGCGGGCTGGCGGCCGGTGCGCTGGTCGCCGCGGAGAGTTTCATCCCGCTGCTGCTGGTCAGCGAGCGCGGCCTGTCCGCCACCCTCGCCGGGCTCTCCCTCACCGGCGGCGGCCTGACCTGGGCGCTCGGCTCGTACGTCCAGAGCCGCCCGGGGTGCGAGCGGCACCGGGAGCGGCTGATGGGTGCCGGCATGGCGTTCCTGGCGCTGGCCACCGCGGCCGTGCCGCTGGTGCTGTCCGACGCGGTCCCGGTGTGGACCGTGGCGGTGGCCTGGACGCTCGGCGGCTTCGGCATGGGGCTGAACATCTCCAGCGGCGGGGTGCTGCTGCTGAAGCTGTCCCGGCCCGAGGAGGCGGGCGCCAACTCCGCGTCGCTCCAGATGGCGGACGCGCTCGGCAACGTCGTCCTCGTCGGCCTCGGCGGCGCCCTCTTCGTCGCCTTCGGCGGCGGCTCCCCGACCACCCCGGCCGCCACCCACACCGCCACCGCCTCGCACCCCGCCGCCTTCCTCGCCGTCTTCGCCACGATGGCCGTGGTGGCGGCCCTGGGCGCGGCCCTGACGGGACGGCTGCGGCCTGCGGGGGAGCCGTAGGGAAGGCGGGACGGGGGCGCGGCGGGAGGGGCTTCGTATCCGGTACCGAACTGGCCCCACGCTCGGTACCATTTCGGTATGGCTATGAACCTGCGTCTCGACGACGACCGGACCGAAGCGCTCAAGAAACAGGCCGACCTGGAAGGACGCAGCATGCACGCCGTGGTGCTCCGCGCCGTGGACGACTATCTGGCGCAGCACGCGCGGGAAGCGATGATCCGGGAGGTGGGCATCCAGGAGGCCGCCAAGTGGCGCGAGCTTCTGGAGCGCCTGAAGTGACGGTGTTCTACCTCACGGCGGGGGAAGTCCTGTCGCTCGCCGGGATCGCCTGCGACGACATGCGTATCGAGGTACGCGACGCGGGGCTTCTGGAATCGGCGGTGCACCGCCCGTCTGCGGAGATGTTCGGCCAGGAGGCGTACGCAGACATCTTCGGCAAGGCGGCTTCGCTGCTCCAGTCGCTCGTCATCAACCATCCGCTCGTCGATGGCAACAAGCGCACGGCGTGGTTGTCGTGCATGGCGTTTCTCCGCATGAACGGTGAGTCGCTCCGCCCCGACATCGACTTCGCGGAGGGGTTGGTGATCGATGTGGCGACCGGGAAGCTTGAGGATGTCCTGGTCATCGCCGCGCGGTTGCGGTCGCTGCGGGAGAGCCGGGCGTGACGCTCGCCCCACTTGACGGGAATGCGGTACGAGCCATCTCGCCGCCCTGCCCCGCACCGGTAGGCTGACGCGGTTGCCGATCGCCGAGTCAGCCGACGGAGACCGTGACTACCACCACCAGCGCCACCAGTAATCACCACCTGTCCCCGGCCTTCCCCGGCCGGGCCCCCTGGGGTACCGCGAACAAGCTGCGCGCCTGGCAGCAGGCGGCCATGGACCGGTACATCCAGACCCAGCCCCGGGATTTCCTCGCCGTCGCGACCCCGGGGGCCGGAAAGACCACCTTCGCGCTCACCCTCGCCTCGTGGCTGCTCCACCACCACGTCGTGCAGCAGGTGACCGTCGTCGCCCCGACCGAGCACCTGAAGAAGCAGTGGTCGGAGGCGGCCGCGCGGGTCGGGATCAAGCTCGACCCGGAGTACAGCGCGGGCCCGCTGGGCCGCGAGTACCACGGCATCGCGATCACGTACGCCGGTGTCGGCGTCCGCCCGATGCTGCACCGCAACCGCATCGAACAGCGCAAGACGCTGGTCATCCTCGACGAGATCCACCACGCCGGTGACTCCAAGTCGTGGGGCGAGGCGTGTCTGGAGGCGTTCGAACCGGCCACCCGGCGGCTCGCGCTGACCGGTACGCCGTTCCGCTCCGACACCAACCCGATCCCCTTCGTCACGTACGAGGAGGGCAACGACGGCATCCGGCGGTCGTCGGCCGACTACACCTACGGCTACGGCAACGCCCTCGCCGACGGCGTCGTCCGCCCGGTGATCTTCATGTCGTACAGCGGCAACATGCGCTGGCGGACGAAGGCGGGCGACGAGATCGCCGCGCGGCTCGGTGAGCCGATGACCAAGGACGCCGTCTCGCAGGCGTGGCGGACCGCGCTGGACCCGCGCGGCGACTGGATGCCGAACGTGCTGCGCGCCGCCGATCAGCGGCTCACCGAGGTCCGCAAGAGCATCCCGGACGCCGGGGCGCTGGTCATCGCCTCGGACCAGGAGCAGGCGCGCGCGTACGCCAAGCTGATCCGGGACATCACCGGGCACGGCGCCACGCTGGTGCTCTCCGACGACAGCGGCGCCTCGCAGCGCATCGACGACTTCGCTGCCTCCGACGCCCGCTGGATGGTCGCGGTCCGGATGGTGTCCGAGGGCGTCGACGTGCCGCGTCTGGCGGTCGGCGTGTACGCCACGACGATCTCCACCCCGCTCTTCTTCGCGCAGGCCGTCGGCCGTTTCGTGCGGTCCCGCAAGCGCGGCGAGACGGCGTCGGTGTTCCTGCCGACCGTCCCGACGCTGCTCGGCTTCGCGGGCGAGATGGAGGTCGAGCGCGACCACGTCCTCGACAAGCCGAAGAAGGACGGGGACGAGGACCCGTACGCCGAGTCCGAGAAGGAGATGGACGAGGCCAACCAGGCACAGGACGAGGACACCGGGGAGCAGGAGCAGTTCTCGTTCGAGGCGCTGGAGTCGGACGCGGTCTTCGACCGGGTGCTCTACAACAGCGCCGAGTTCGGCATGCAGGCGCACGCGGGCAGCGAGGAGGAGCAGGACTACCTCGGCATCCCCGGGCTGCTGGAGCCGGACCAGGTGCAGATGCTGCTCCAGAAGCGGCAGGCGCGGCAGATCGCGCACAGCAAGAAGAAGCCGGCCGAGGAGGCCGATCTGCTGGAGCTGCCCGCCGAGCGGCGCCCGGTGGTCAGCCACAAGGAGATGCTGGAGCTGCGCAAGCAGCTGAACACACTGGTCGGCGCGTATGTCCACCAGAGCGGCAAACCGCACGGCGTGATCCACACCGAGCTGCGCCGGGTCTGCGGCGGCCCGCCCAGCGCGGAGGCCACGGCCGGTCAGCTGACCGAACGGATCAAGAAGGTCCAGGAGTGGGCCACGCGGATGCGCTGAGCGCGTGCGGCGGGGAGCCGCGGTGAGTGACGGAGAGGCGGTGCGCCCGGCGCGCCGCCTCTCCGCGTCAACCGCCGTGTGCACAGGGCAAGTTACCTACGGGTCGGACGGGATATAGCGAACATTCCGGACGGGAACGACCGGATTCTGGACGGGGACTTTCGCTGAGCGGACTGGCTCGCTACTGTCCGGTCACGCACACGCCCCGTGGCAGCGCCGCCGCGGAGCGCAGCCGGTGCATGCGGCCGGCGGCCTCTTGCGCGCGCTGCACCGGGACCGCAGCGCCCCGCGCCGAAGAGCCGCCACTTCGACCAGGAGGGGGCGTCGTGACCGCGGAGACCTCCCAGACGCTCGACCGGGGACTGCGCGTCCTCAAACTGCTCGCCGACACCGACCACGGCCTGACCGTCACCGAGCTGTCCCACAAGCTCGGGGTCAACCGCACCGTGGTCTACCGTCTGCTGGCCACGCTGGAGCAGCACGCGCTGGTCCGCCGCGATCTCGGGGGCCGGGCCCGGGTCGGTCTGGGCGTGCTGCGCCTGGGTCGCCAGGTGCATCCGCTGGTCCGGGAGGCGGCGCTGCCCGCGCTGCGCGCGCTGGCCGAGGACGTCGGCGCCACCGCGCATCTCACGCTCGTCGACGGCACCGAGGCGCTGGCCGTCGCCGTCGTGGAGCCGACGTGGACGGATTACCACGTCGCGTACCGGGCCGGGTTCCGGCATCCGCTGGACCGGGGCGCCGCCGGGCGGGCGATCCTCAAGGCCCGCCAGGGCCGTATCCAGGACGCCGGGCTCGCACTGACCCACGGCGAGCTGGAGGCGGGCGCGAGCGGCGCCGCGGCGCCCCTGCTCGGGGTCAGCGGGATCGAGGGCAGCGTGGGCGTGGTGATGCTCGCCGACGCGGTCTCCGAGCGGATCGGGCCGCGGGTGGTCGACGCGGCGCGGGAGGTCGCGGAGGCGCTGCGCTGAGGCCGCCGGGTGGCGCACGCCGCCCGGCGCCCGCGGGGCGGGCCCGTGCCGGGCGTGCGGTGCGGGGCCCGGGTCGGTGGTCCTCTAGGGTGGCGGGGTGTCCTCCCGCGTTCGTGCCCTGACGATCTGTGCCACTCTGGTCCTCGCCCTGCTGCTGACCGCCGCCCTCGCGCCGCTGCCGTACTCGCTGGCGTATCCGGGGCCGACGGCGAACGTCCTCGGCGACAACAAGGGGAAACCGGTGATCACGATCTCCGGCGCCGATGTCCGCCGGACCAGCGGGCAGCTGCGGATGACGGCGATCGTCGCCACCGGGCCGGACGCCTCGGTGCATCTGCCGGAGGTGATCCGGGGCTGGTTCCGCACGGACGAGGCGGTGATGCCGTCCGAGTCGGTCTACCCGGTGGGCAAAAACACCAAGGAGGTCGCGCAGCACAACGCCGACGAGATGCGGAAGTCGCAGGACGCGGCCATCGGCGCCGCGCTGGGCCATCTGCACCGTTCGCCCCGCGACGTGAAGGTCAGCCTGCGGCTGGCGGACATCGGCGGGCCGAGCGCCGGGATGATGTTCGCGCTGGGGATCATCGACAAGCTCGACGGGGACGGCGCCGGGGGCGATCTGACCGGCGGCCGGACCCTCGCCGGTACCGGCACCATCGAGACCGACGGCACGGTCGGCCCGGTCGGCGGGGTGCCGCTGAAGTTGCGGGCGGCGGACCGCGACGGCGCCCGCCTCTTCCTCGTCCCCAAGGCCGAGTGCTCCCAGGCGCTCGCCGAGCGGCCCCGCGGGATGCGGCTGATCCCCGTCACCTCGCTGAACAGCGCGCTGGACTCGCTCAAGGCGCTGAAGAGCGGCGGGTCGGTCCCCAGCTGCTGAGGCGGGGCGCGCGGGGAGACGTTCGCGCCCCGGCGCGAGGCCCCGGCGCGTGCGCCCGCCCGCGCACCGCACCCGCCCCGGGCCGCCCGCCGGGCCCGTCCCCGGACCTCACTTCTCCTCGATGAACCCCTTCGCGATCAGCCACTCCTTGGCGACCTCGTGCGGGTCCTTGCCCTCGACGTCGACCTGGGCGTTCAGCTTCCGGGCGACGGTGTTGTCCAGTGCCTTGGTGACGGGGGCGAGGAGCCCGGCGATCTCCGGGTGCTTCTTCATCGTCGGCCCGTACATCTCGGGCGCCGCGTTGTAGTTCGGGAAGAAGTGCTTGTCGTCGGCGAGGACGGTCAGGTTCATCGCCTTGATCCGGCCGTCGGTGGTGTAGACCTCGCCGAAGGTGCAGGCGGTGCCCTGTGCGGTCTGGGTGTAGACGACGCCGCTGGTCATCTTGTGGATGTTGCCGGGCGGGAGGTTCATTCCGTACCGCTTCGCCATGCCGGGCAGCCCGTCGTTGCGGGCGGCGAACTCGCTGTCCACACAGAGGGTGACCGCGCCCGGATTCTTCTTGAGCAGCGCCGCCATGCCGGAGAGGGTCGTGACGCCGTACTTCCGGGCGTTGGCGCGGTTGAGGGAGAACGCGTAGGTGTTGTTGAGGCGGGCGGCCGGCAGCCAGACGAGGCCGTTGGCCCGGTCGGCGTCGCGGACCGCGACCCACTGCTGGTACGGGTCGGTGATCGGCAGCTCGTGGCCGAGGTAGGTGATCCAGCCGGTGCCGGTGTACTCGTACATGCCGTCGGCGGTGCCGGTGCGGACCGCCTCGCGGGCGCCGATGCTGCCCTGGATGTTGGTCTTGTCGACGACGGTGGCCCCGGCCGCCTCGAAGACCAGGCCCATGATCTGGCCGAGAATGATGTTCTCGGTGAACTCCTTGGAGGTCACGGTCAGTTGGGCGCCCTTGAGGGGCTGGCCGCGGCCGAGGGTGCCGGGGCGGACGGCGTCGGTCATCGGGCTGCCGCTGACCAGCCCGCAGCCGCCGAGGAGGCAGACCACGGCGGCGAGGACGGCGGCGCGGGCGGTGCGGCGCGGGCGGCGGAGGTACGGGCGGCGGCGGTACGGGTGGTGGTACGGGCGGCGGTGTCCGGGGTCCGGTGTCATCAGCGCGATATCTCCAGACCGTGCGGCCGCAGCAGCACTTCGGCGAGCGAGGCCAGCCAGTCGACCAGCAGCGCGAGAGCCACGGTGAGGACGGAGCCGAGGATCAGCACCGGCATCCGCTGGGTGATGATGCCCGCCGAGATGAGGTCGCCCAGGCCCCCGCCGCCGCCGAACGTGGCGAGCGTGGCGGTGCCGACGTTCAGCACCAGCGCGGTACGCACCCCGGCGAGGATCAGCGGGACGGCCAGCGGCAGTTCGACCCGGGCGAGCACGCCCGCCGGGGACATGCCGATGCCGCGGGCCGCCTCCGTCAGCGTCGGGTCGATGGCACGCAGCCCGGCGATGGTGTTGGCGAGCACCGGCAGCACCGCGTAGATCACCATGCCGATGACGGCCGCCTTCGTGCCGATGCCCAGCCAGATGACGAGCAGCACCAGCAGGCCCAGGGCGGGCACCGCCTGGCCCAGGTTGGCGACGGCGACCGCGAACGGCGTCGCGCGGCGCAGCGTGGCGCGGGTCAGCGCGATGCCCAGCGGGATGGCGATGATCAGGACGAAGAAGGTGGAGACGGCGGTCAGCTGGAGGTGCTGGCGCACCGCGAGGGCGACCTTGCCGTGGTCCACCGCCTGGTGGGCGATGGAGTCGAGGCGGGCGCCGCGGAACCACAGCCAGGTGGCGAGGAGCGCGGCGGCCAGGAACAGCGGCATGGCCAGCGCCCGCTGCCAGGTGATCTGGCGCAGCCCCCGGGGCGGCGCCGCCGGTGCGGGCGCGGCGGTGGATCCGTGCTCCCGCTCGTGGATCTCGTCCCGGAACGCCAGGCCGTGCACCTCGTGTTCGCCCGGTGGCCGCTCGTCCCGGGGGGCGCGGCGCTCCTCGCGGGGGCTCACGCCGGGGCCCCCGCGCCGTCCTGGCCGCCCAGGCCCTCCTGGGCCATCCGGGTGCGGCGGGCCCGCTGTTCCTCCAGTTGGTGGCGGTGTTCGACGGCCTCCAGGCGGTCGGCCTCCAGCAGTTCGTGGACGTTGTTCATCAGCGTCTCCATGTCGACGACGCCGATGTACTCACCGCGCCGCCCGGTGACCGCGACCCGGCCCGCGTTGTCGGTGAGGACCGCCTCCAGCGCGTCCCGCAGCGTCGCGTCGCGGGTGACGGTGTCGTGCACCAGCGTCCCGGCGCGCGCCAGGGTGCCCTTCGCGCGCATCAGATCGCTGCGCCGCAGCCATTTGTACGGGCGGCGGTGGCGGTCGAGGAGCAGCACCTCGTTGGTGTCGCCGTCGCGCAGCAGGTCGAAGATGGACTGGAGCGGGTCGTCGACGCCCGCGGTGGCGAAGTCGACGACGCCGACGTCGCGTACGCGGGTGAGGTTGAGGCGTTTGAGGGCGGCGCCGGCGCCGACGAAGCCGGAGACGAAGTCGTCGGTGGGGTTGGTGAGGATCGCCTCGGGGGTGTCGAACTGCGCGATGTGGGAGCGCTCGCGGAGCACCGCTATCCGGTCGCCGAGCTTGATCGCCTCGTCGAAGTCGTGGGTGACGAAGACGATCGTCTTGTGCAGCTCGTGCTGGAGCCGGATCAGCTCGTCCTGGAGGTGGTCGCGGGTGATCGGGTCGACGGCGCCGAACGGCTCGTCCATCAGCAGCACCGGCGGGTCGGCGGCGAGCGCCCGCGCGACGCCGACGCGCTGCTGCTGACCGCCGGAGAGCTGGCGCGGATACCGGCCGTGGAACTCGCCCGGGTCGAGCCCGACGAGGTCAAGCATCTCCTCGACCCGGTTCTTGATCCGCGACCTCGGCCAGCCGGTCATCTTCGGCACGAGCGCGATGTTCTGGGCGACGGTCATGTGCGGGAAGAGGCCCGAGGACTGGATGGCGTAGCCGACGGTGCGGCGGAGCTTGACCGGGTCCATGCCGGTGACGTCGCGGTCGCCGATGCGGATGCGTCCGGACGTCGGCTCGATCAGCCGGTTGATCATCTTCAGCGTGGTGGACTTCCCGCAGCCCGACGGGCCGACGAGGACGACCAGCTCACCGGCGTTGATCTCCATGGTGACGTCGTCCACCGCGGGCGCCGGACCGCCCGGGTAGAGCTTGGTGAGGTTCTCCAACCGGATCCCGGCGCCGGCGGTGGCGGCGCGCGCGGCGGTCCCTCCGGCGGCGGGCACGGGCGTCTCAGGCACGAATCCCCCTGGGGATGGTCAGCCGTCCTATGAGGACGTACGCGGCGTCGAAGAGGAGGGCGAGGACGACGATTCCGAGCGTGCCGGAGAGCACCTGGTTGAGGGCGTTGGCGCTGCCCAGCGACGCGATGCCGCGGAAGATCTCGTTGCCCAGGCCGGGACCGGAAGCGAAGGCGGCGATGGCGGCGATGCCCATCAGCATCTGGGTGGCGACGCGGATGCCGGTGAGGATCGGTGGCCAGGCCAGCGGCAGTTCGACGCGGAGCAGCTGGGCGGCGCGGGACATCCCGATGCCGCGCGCCGCGTCCACCAGCGTGGCGTCCACCCCCCGCAGCCCGACGATGGCGTTGCGGACGACGGGCAGCAGCCCGTACAGCGTCAGGGCGATGACGGTCGGGGCGACGCCGAGGCCGACGATCGGGATGAGCAGACCGATCAGGGCCAGCGAGGGGACCGTGAGGATCGTCGAGGTGGCGGTGGTCGCGAGGTTCCCGGCCCATTCGGTGCGGTACGTCGCGACGCCCAGCGCGACGCCCAGGACGGTGGCGGCCACCATGCACTGGAAGACCGCGCTGGCGTGCTGCGCCGCATCGGTCAGCAACTGGGCGTGGCGGCTGCCGACGTACTCCCAGAAGCTCACTGGCACCCTCCTCCGTCAGTCCTCCGATGCCTGTTGCACCAGAGGGATGATGCGCAGCGGCACCGGATTTTCCATCACGATCGCCGTCGAGGCCCGCACGATGCCATCAAAACCGACCACTCGGTCGATCACACGTTGGAGATCGGCGTTGGAGCGTGCGACGAGCCTGCAGAGCATGTCCCCCTGTCCCGTCGTTGTATGCAGCTCCAACACCTCGGGAACGGTCGTCAAGTGAGCACGTACGTCCGCACCTTGGCCTTGTTTGATCTCCAATGTGGCAAATGCGGTCACGGGGTAGCCGAGTGCCGCCGGGTCCACCTCCGGGCCGAATCCTCTGATCACTCCATTCGACTGAAGCCGGTCCAGCCGCGCCTGGACGGTGCCGCGCGCCACGCCCAGCCGCCGCGACGCCTCCAGGACCCCGATCCGCGGCTCGTGCGCCAACAGCTCGATCAGCCGCCCGTCCAAATGATCGATCGCCACTGCGGACCCCTCCGATATCGATGGTCATCCTGTACAGATAGCCCGGCCGCACCCCCCGACCACTAGGCATAGTGCCCAGCAGATGCGCGAACTATTGCGCACCTTGTGGATCGGAGGGAATCTGCGGCCATGGCAGACACGATGCACACTCAGCCCACCCCTGGCACGGCCCGGCAGGCGGATCCCTTCCCGGTCAAGGGGATGGACGCGGTCGTCTTCGCCGTCGGCAACGCCAAGCAGGCCGCGCACTACTACGCCACCGCCTTCGGCATGACCCGCGTCGCCTACTGCGGACCGGAGAACGGTTGCCGCGAGACCGCCAGTTACGTGCTCGAATCCGGCGGCGCCCGGTTCGTCTTCACCTCCGTGATCAAGCCGTCCTCCGACTGGGGCCGCTTCCTCGCCGACCATGTCGCCGCCCACGGCGACGGCGTCGTCGACCTCGCCATCGAGGTCCCCGACGCCCGCGCCGCGTACGCCTACGCCACCGCGCACGGCGCCACCGGCATCGAGGAGCCCTACGAGTCCAAGGACGAGCACGGCACCGTCGTCCGCGCCGCCATCGCCACCTACGGCGAGACCCGGCACACCCTCGTCGAGCGCCGCGACTACACCGGCCCGTACCTGCCGGGCTACGTCGCCGCCAAGCCGCTCGTCGCCCCTGGTCCGCGCCGCTTCCAGGCCATCGACCACTGCGTCGGCAACGTCGAACTCGGCCGGATGAACGAGTGGGTGGCCTTCTACAACAACGTCATGGGCTTCACCAACATGAAGGAGTTCGTCGGCGACGACATCGCCACCGAGTACTCCGCGCTCATGTCGAAGGTCGTCGCGGACGGCACCCGCAAGGTGAAGTTCCCGCTCAACGAACCGGCCGTCGCCAAGAAGAAGTCGCAGATCGACGAGTACCTGGAGTTCTACGGCGGCCCGGGCGTGCAGCACGTCGCGCTCGCCACCAACGACATCGTCGCTAGCGTCCGCGCCATGCGCGAGGCCGGAGTGGAGTTCCTGGACACCCCCGACTCGTACTACGACACCCTCGGCGACTGGGCCGGGGAGACCCGGGTGCCCGTCGAGACGCTGCGGGAGCTGAAGATCCTCGTCGACCGCGACGAGGACGGCTATCTGCTCCAGATCTTCACCAAGCCGGTCCAGGACAAGCCGACCGTCTTCTTCGAGATGATCGAGCGGCACGGCTCCATGGGCTTCGGCAAGGGCAACTTCAAGGCCCTCTTCGAGGCGATCGAGCGTGAGCAGGAGCGCCGCGGCAACCTCTGACCGGTGGCCGGTGGCCGGTGGCCGGTGACCGGTGACCGGTGGCCGGTGGCCGGGGCCCCCGCCACCGGCCCCGCAGCTCCACGGATGGCCGGGTTCCGCCCCGTCACGATCTTCCGTACGGCGGCCACGGATGCGACGCTGGCGCCATGGATCTTCTCGCACAGCTGCGCGCCGGCCTTCCCGACGAAGCGATCCTCACGGACCCGGACGTCACCGGCGCCTACGCCCGTGACATGGCGGGCTTCTGCGACGCCGGGAGCCCCGCCGCCGTCGTCCTGCCGCGCACCGTCGAGGAGGTCCAGCACGTCCTGCGCACCGCCACCGCGCTGCGCGTCCCGGTCGTCCCGCAGGGCGCCCGCACCGGCCTGTCCGGCGCCGCCAACGCCACCGACGGCTGCCTCGTCCTCTCGCTCGTCAAGATGGACCGCATCCTGGAGATCAACCCCGTCGACCGCACCGCCGTCGTCGAGCCGGGCGTCATCAACGCCACCCTCTCCCGCGCGGTCAACGCGCACGGCCTGTACTACCCGCCGGACCCCTCCAGCTGGGAGGAGTGCTCCATCGGCGGCAACATCGGCACCGCCTCCGGCGGCCTGTGCTGCGTCAAGTACGGCGTCACCGCCGAATACGTCCTCGGCCTCGACGTCGTCCTCGCCGACGGGCGGTTGCTGACGACCGGCCGCCGCACCGCCAAGGGCGTCGCCGGATACGACCTCACCCGCCTCATCGTCGGCTCCGAGGGCACCCTCGGCGTCGTCGTCCGCGCCGTCCTCGCCCTCAAACCGCAGCCGCCCCGGCAACTCGCGCTCGCCGCGGAGTTCCCTTCCACCGCCGCCGCCTGCGAGGCCGTCTGCGCGATCATGGCCGCCGGTCACACCCCGTCGCTGCTGGAGCTGATGGACCGCACCTGCGTCCGCGCCGTCAACGACTACGCGCGCATGGGCCTGCCCGACACCACCGAGGCGCTGCTCCTCGCCGCCTTCGACACCCCCGACCCGACCGCGGACCTCGCCGCCCTCGGCGCCCTGTGCACCGCCGCGGGCGCCACCGAGGTCGTGCCCGCCGACACCGAGGCCGAGTCCGAACTGCTGCTCCAGGCCCGCCGGGTCACGCTCCACGCCCTGGAACGCGTCCGCTCGTCCACCATGATCGACGACGTCTGCGTGCCCCGCTCCCAGCTCGCCGCGATGCTGGACGGCACCGCCGCCATCGCCGAGAAGTACGACCTGACCATCGGCGTCTGCGCGCACGCCGGGGACGGCAACACCCACCCCACGGTCTGCTTCGACCCCGCCGACGCCGACGAGTCCCGCCGGGCCCGCGCCTCCTTCGACGAGATCATGGCCCTCGGCCTGGAGCTGGGCGGCACGATCACCGGCGAACACGGCGTCGGCGTCCTGAAGAAGGAGTGGCTCGCCCGCGAACTGGGACCGGTCGGCCTGGAGTTGCAGCGCTCCATCAAGCAGGTCTTCGACCCGCTGGGCCTGCTCAACCCGGGCAAGCTCTTCTGAGGACCGGGCGGGCGCCGTACCGCGCAGTGCGCTGAGCCGCTCGTGGTGCTTGCGGCTCAGCGCATTCGCGCGGTGAGGGGGGCTATCCCTCCGGCAGCCCCTCGTCGTCGATGCCGTCGCGGCCGTCGACGTCGTCGTCCGGTTCGTCGTCAGGGTCGTAGGGCGGTTCCGGAAGCCGGGCGCCCCGGCTCTTCGCGATCCGATCGGTGACGACCAGCGATTCCTTCAGGTCAACGGTCAGCAGGTGCAGTTCGCCGGGGGTCCACGACCGTCCGCCCAGGAGGCGTTCCGCCTCCGCGATGAGGGCGGTGTTGGAGCCGAGCTGTTCGGCCTCGACGCGGTCGGCGAGGCGGGAGACACGTCCGGTTCCGTCGTCGGAGAACAGGAAGCACGGGCCCCCGTCGAGGGTGGTCCAGGGCAGCAGCCGCGGGGGGAGCGGCGCGTCGGGGCGGAGGGTCATGCGGTGACCTCCATGCCGCGGGGAAGACAGGCGCCGATATCGATGCCGCGCGCCGCCAGCCACAGCGTTCGCCGTCCGCGCCACGGGCGCCGCTCCTCCGCGGTGAGGACGTGTACGTAGGGGCGGACGAGGGGGACGAGGGGCTCGCTCCACAGGAGTACGGGGGACGGCCGGACGGGCACCCGCTGCGCCGGTACGTGGGGGTGGCGGGCGGCGCGGGGCGCTGCTACAGGCCCCCGATGCCGTCCCGGCGCGGGCAACAACAGCCGCAGCAGCAGAACGCACAGCTTCGCGATAGCGTGCATCTCGTCGTCAACTCCTTGAAGGTTGGTGACCATGCCCCCGGACCGGTCCTGCGGTCGCGGGGGTCTTGCGTGTGGTGGGTTCGTTGCGGCGCGGCATCTTTGTGGATGAGGCGCTACACGTGTGATGTGCCGTCAAGTGGGGGCGCAGCCAGGGACATCGAGCTTCACCGCGTCTGGGTGGCACGACTCAGACCGTAGGGTGCACACGTGTACCGGAGCAAGGGTGCGCATCGAAGGCCCCTCGTTCGGGTGGACCCGTGCCACCCTTGCGCGAGAGACTGAGCGGCGACGGAACGGAGGGGGAGACGGATGCCGCCGAGAGAGGTTCCGACCGCGCGTCAGGCGCGTTTGGGTGCGGAACTGCGGAAGATGCGGGAGCGGGCCGGAAAGACGGCTTTGGAAACTGCCGGTTTGCTTGCATCGGACCGGGCTCGTATCAGTCATATCGAAGCGGGCCGCAGTGGTGTCAGCGAGGAGCGCATCCGGCGGTTGGCCACCTTCTACGGGTGTGATGACGAAGCGTATGTGGATGCGTTGTGCGCAATGTCGCGCGAGCGCCGGGGGCAGTTCTGGTGGGACGAGTACAGAGGAGTCCTTCCACCTGCCTTTCTCGATATGGCAGAGCTTGAGCACCACGCCGCATATATTCGTTCGTACGAGCTGTCCGTGATCCCCGGTGTCTTGCAGACCCAGGACTATGCGCGAGCGGTTTTCCAGAACAGTATTCTGCCGCTCTCGGCCGAGGAACTTGATGTGCGCGTAGAGCACCGCATGAGGCGGAAGAAGATCCTTGAGGGCGGGGCATCCGGGCTTTACGATGCCATCGTCCATGAGGGCGCACTGCGCATGCGTTACGGCGGAAGGGATGTTCTGCGGAAACAGATCGAAGCGCTCTCCGCAGCGGCCGATGCCGAATCCACATCCGTTCGGGTCATCCCGTTCAACGTGGAGAAGATGGTCGCCTCCGCTCAACCTGTGACATACACAGGTGGCCCGGTTGCGCAACTGGACTCCGTCCAGGTCGACGCCTACGTGGGCAGTGGAATCCTGGACGCGGAAACTCAGCTCAAAGCGTTCCGGAATCTCTGGAAGATGCTGGAATCACTGGCGCTCAACGCCGAAGAGTCGAGAAAACTCATTCACCGCATCGCGCAGGAAGTGTGAGAAAACAACGCCATGGCCGAGGGAATCCGTTGGCAGAAGTCCTCCTACTCCAACGAAAATATGAATTGCGTCGAGTTGGCCTCGCGAGACGGCCTGATTCTCATACGGGAAAGCGATGACCCCGGCGCCGTGGTGACTACCACTCCGGAAAAGCTTGAGGCGTTCATTCTGGGTGTCAGGGCAGGAGAGTTCGATCACCTGATCTGACCGTTCAGTGACCGAATCTGCTGCATCGCACAGGAAATGTGAGCATCACGTGGCGCGTGAAATCAACTGGCAGAAATCTTCGTTCTCGGGAAACACCAATTCATGCGTCGAGTTGGCGCCTTCCGCAATTCCGGATGCAATCCTTATGCGGGAGAGTGACGATCCGGACGTCATTGTGACGACTACGCGGGAAAAGCTCCGGGCTTTTGTGCTCGGAGTCAAGGCCGGTGAATTCGATCACCTGATCTGACCGGCCACCGGCCAAGGTCCCCTCGCGACCACCCTTGAGCGCGAGGGGGCTTTTCCGCGCGCTCGGGCAGGCGGGGGGAGAGATGCCGGATGCGCCCCCGCCCCACCGGACGCACGATGGGTGGTGTCCGCCGCCTTCCGGGCGGAGACGACCGCACCGGCCGGGAAGCGCCCGGCCGCCGCGCCACTCAGGGAGCGAGCAGCCGATGCCAGCCAGCGCAGCGACCCGGGCCGACGAGACGTACGACGTGATCGTGGTGGGCGCCGGGCCCACCGGGGAGAACCTCGCCGACCGGGCGCACGCCGCCGGGCTGAGCGCCGTCATCGTCGAGAGCGAACGCGTCGGCGGCGAATGCTCCTACTGGGCCTGTATGCCGAGCAAGGCGCTGCTGCGCCCGGTCACCGCCCGCTCCGAGGCCCGCCGGGTGCCCGGACTCAAGGACGCGGTCACCGGGCCCCTCGACACCGAGGCCGTCCTCGCCCACCGCGACGCCTTCACCTCGCACTGGAAGGACGACGGCCAGGTGCAATGGCTGGAGTCGATCGGTGTGCCGCTGGTGCGCGGTACGGGCCGCCTGGCCGGGCCGCGGAAAGTCGTCGTGGACGGCGAACGGACGCTGCACGCCCGGCACGCCGTCGCCGTCTGCACCGGCAGCCGCGCCGTGCTGCCGCCGATCCCCGGGCTCGCCGACGCCGCGCCCTGGACCAGCCGCGAGGCCACCAGCGCCGCGTCCGTACCGGGCCGGCTGGTCATCGTCGGCGGGGGCGTCGTCGGCGTCGAGATGGCCACCGCCTGGCGGGCCCTCGGCGCCTCGGTCACCCTCCTCGTACGGGGGGAGGGGCTGCTGCCCCGGATGGAACCGTTCGCCGGGCAGCTGGTCGCCGAATCGCTGGCCGAGGCGGGGGCGCTGCTGCGTACCGGCACGGGCGTGACCCGGGTGCGCCGGGAGGCGCCGGGCGGCCCGGTCACCGTGGAGCTGGACACCGGCGGCGAGATCGTCGCCGACGAGCTGCTGATCGCCACCGGCCGCGCCCCGCGCACCGACGACCTCGGCCTGGAGACCGTGGGCCTTACGCCGGGCTCGTGGCTGACCGTCGACGACACCTGCCGCGTCACCGACGTTGCGGACAACGACTGGCTCTACGGCGTCGGCGACGTCAACCACCGCGCGCTCCTCACCCACCAGGGCAAATACCAGGCCCGGATCGCCGGAGCCGCCCTCGCCGCGCGGGCCCGGGGTGTGCCGATCCTGGAGACGGACCGCTGGGGCGCGCACGCCGCCACCGCCGACCACGCCGCCGTCCCGCAGGTCGTCTTCAGCGACCCCGAGGCCGCGGCGGTCGGCCTCAGCCTGGCCGAGGCGGAGCGCGCCGGGTACCGGGTCCGCGCCGTCGACCAGGACCTCGGCGGCGTCGCCGGGGCCGCCCTCTACGCCGACGGCTACCGCGGGCGCGCCCGGATGGTCGTCGACCTGGACCGTGAGACCGTCCTCGGCGCCACCTTCGTCGGCCCCGGAGTCGGTGAGCTGCTGCACTCGGCGACCCTCGCGGTGGCCGCCGAGATCCCCCTCGAACGCCTCTGGCACGCCGTCCCCGCCTACCCGACGATCAGCGAGATCTGGCTGCGGCTGCTGGAGGCGTACCGCGGCTGACCCGGGAACGGGCCGGGTGAGCCGCGGGAGGGGCGCCGGGCGGGGGACGCAGGATCCGGCGCCCGGCACGGCGTCCGGCACGGCTTACGCACCCGCGTCCGGAACCTCGTCGGACGGCCACGGCTCCCCGGCCCACGGCGCGTCGCCGGTCGCCATCGCCAGCAGCTCGCTCAGTCCTTTGTCCATGCCGAGGTGCTCCTGCTCCGACCCCGGGGGGACGACCCGCAGGGTGCGCTCCAGCCACGCCGACACCGCGGCGGCGGGCGCCTCCAGGAGCGCGTCCCCGTCCGGCGAGCTGAGCGCCATGCAGACCAGGCTGCGGCCGTCCATCTTCGTCGGCCAGACCCGCACATCGCCGTGGCCGCAGGGCCGGAACACGCCCTCGACCAGCAGCTCGCGCGCGAACGTCCAGTGGACGGGCGCGTCCGAGCCGATGTGGAAGGTGATGTGGACCGCGTACGGGTCGTCGGTGCGGTAGGCCAGCCGGGCCGGCACCGGAACGCTCTGCTCCGGGGACACGACCAGACCCAGTTCCAACTCTCGCTCCACCACGCTGCGCATGGGATTCCCACCTCTCCGCTTTCGCTGTACGGGCCCCGTTGTGTTCCGCCCGCACAGGGAGAGAGGCCGGGGGCCACGGATCCTTACGCGACTTCGAGAAAATTTTTCGCGGACTTTTTCGGGGACTTCTTCCAGGTGGTTCCGTACGGGTGAACGGCCGGTACGGAACGGGGCGGACGGGACCCCGTGACACACGTCCGGGCAGCGGAGCGCACGGGTTCGTCCGCGATTGTCCGGGGGAGAACGTCTCGGACCCACGTTCGAGGGGTCGGTTCCCTGTTCGCCTCGCGCTCTGCCGCCCCGCGGTTCTTCGTTAATCTCCTCCGTGGACGACCGACGCCGAGCGCGGTGCCCCCGGGGCAGCCGAGGTGTGTGGCGGACGGTCATGCCAAGAGCCCGGCTGCGGCTCCCGGCGCGCACGGCGCGGCCGGAGGGTACCGGCGGGCGACGGCACACACAGCACAGGCGCGGGATACGAGGGGAGTTGGGGACAGTGGCGGAATCCCCCGGTAGTGGTGGAAACGCACCCGTTGGAGGGTATTACCCGGACCCTTCCATCCCCGGCTACATCCGGTACTGGGACGGTGCCGCATGGGTGCCGGGCACCAGCCGGCCGGCCCCGGCCGAGGGCGAGGCGATGCCCGCACCGCCCCCGGGCGCGACGCCCGCACCCGTCCCGGTGGCCGCACCGCCCGCCGCCCCCGCGGCCGAGGAGACCGGCCCGGTCTTCTTCGACGAGGGCGCCGGGACCTCCGCCACGGGCGGCGGTTCCCCGCTCTCCTGGGACGATCCGGCCAGGCTGCACGGCAGCGGCCCCGCGCCCGCCTCCGCCTGGCAGGCCGACGCCGCCCAGCAGGGCGGCACCGGCGCCGCCGGGCCCGTCTCGTGGGGCGCGTCCGACGCGTCGTCCGGTACGTCGTCCGGTACGTCCTCCGGCACGTCCTCCGGTGCGTCCTCCGGTGCGTCCTCCGTGACGGGGGAGTCCCGGGGCGCCGTCCCGTCGCCGCGTGAGCGGGGCGACGCCGACGCGGAGTCCGGCGCCGCGGCGTCCGGGCCGCGGGGCGGGGAGCCGGAGCCGCCGGCGCGCCCCGACGGCACGGTCACCATCCGCGCGGTCCGGCAGCCCGCCCGCGACCAGGGCACCACCACGATCCGCGCGGTCCGCCCGGGCGACGGCCCGGTGCCCAAGGACGGCGGCACGATGGCGATCCGCCTGCCCCGGCATCCAGGCCCGGCCACGGGTCAGGGCAGGGCTGCCGGTCAGGGTCCGGCCGCCCCGGCGCCGAGCGGGCCGCAGTCGATGCCCGGTGCGGGCGCGAGCGGACCGGCGTACCCGCCGCATCCGCAGCACCCGCATCCCCGGCAGGCGCCGTTCAACCCGCCGCAGGCGCCGGCCGCGCCCGGCCCGGTGCCACCGCAGGCCGTCCCGCAGCCCGGACCGGCCGCCGGGGGCGGTTTCCCGTTCCCGGGCGGCGCGGGTCCGGCGGGCGGACCGGCCGGTGACGACGGCGTCATCCCGTGGAAGCCGCCGACCGCCGACCCGTTCGCCACGGAGCAGGCGCACCCGGCGGCGCTCGGCCGCCGGCTCGCCGCCCGGCTGATCGACCTGGCCCTCCTCGCCGTGCTGACGGTCCTCGTCGCGCTGCCGCTGTGGGGCGGCGCCGTGGACCACATCGACGCGAAGATCACGGCGGCCAAGGAGTCCGGCCGTGAGGTGACGATCTATCTGCTCGACGGCGGGACCGCCCCGTTGTTCCTCGCGGTGCTGGCGGCGGTGGTGCTCGGTGGCGGGCTGATCGAGCTGCTGCCGACGCTCAAGTGGGGCCGCAGCCTCGGCAAGAAGCTGTGCGGCGTGCGGATCGTGGACATCGCGAGCCATGACACCCCCGAGCTGATGTCCCTGATCAAGCGCTGGCTGGTCTTCGGTGTCCTCGGCTTCCTCGTCGTCGGCGTCCTCGACGCGGCCTGGTGCCTCTTCGACAAGCCGTGGCGCCAGTGCTGGCACGACAAGGCGGCGCGGACGTTCGTGGCGGCGGACTGAACCGCCGCGAAAGCGCCGGGGACCGGCCCGGTCCCCGGCACGTGCCCCTTCCGGCCCCCGGCCCCCGGCCCCGCCGGGGGCCGTCCCCCTGTACGGACCCGGGGAACGGGCACGTCATCCCCCGAACGGACTTCGCCGGATGCGGTGGACGCCTGTAGAGGGTCGACTCGGGCCATGAGCAGCGAGCAGCCCGGGCCCGGATCCGGTGAACCGCCGGAGGACGACCCGTTCCTGAAGAAGCCGCAGGAGCCGTCGGCGGGCGGCGGCCCCGGCCCGGGCTGGGGCCGCCCGGAACCCGAAGGCCCCGGCTCCGAGGGCCCCGGCTCCGGCGGCTCCACGGGCGGCCCGCCGCCGGAAGGCCCCCCGCCCGGCGGCCCGTACGGCCAGGCCCCCTACGGGGGCGCCCCCCACGGCGGCGGCCCGTACGGCGGGGGTGAACCCCACGGAGGTGGCGGCCGCTACGCCGACAACCCCTACGGGGGCGAGTACGGCGCGGCCGACCCGCTGGCCGGGATGCCGCCGCTCGCCGGGCGCGGGCGGCGGCTCGTGGCGCGGATCATCGACGCGATCATCATCGGCGTACCGGTCACCCTGATCATGAACGGCATCGTCGGCTGGGTCGACTACACCAGCACCAGCAACGCGGAGACCAGCAAACAGGCGACGGTCTCGGGCGTGACGATGCTGGTGTACCTGGTCTACGAGGGGCTGATGCTGACTCACCGGGGGCAGACCGTCGGCAAGATGGCGATGAAGATCCGGGTGGCGATGCTGACGAACGGCGAGGTGCCGACGACCCAGGCGGGCTGGGTGCGGGCGGCGGTCTACACGCTGCCGGAGATCGTGCCGTGCTGCGGTTTCGTCTTCTGGCTGGTCAACGTCCTGTGGTGCACCTGGGACCAGCCGTATCACCAGTGTCTGCACGACAAGGCGGCCAAGACGGTGGTGGTGTCGACGGCCTGACGGCTCCTCATCTGCGAGCGTCCCGGTGGCGGCCGACCGCCCACCGGGGCGCCGTCGCGTCCGGTGATTGCGTCACGCCGACCGGATAACGTACGTCCCTGACGTGTTCAAGTCAAGATCTGTCTTTTCCGGCGCCTCTCCGGTCAAATTCCCTTCAAGATGCTCGCGCGAAGGGGAGGAAGCGCCAAGTGAGAGAGCGAAGAAGGGTGTTCATACCGGCCGTCCTGGCCACGGCGATCGCCGCGATCGGGGCGGCCTCGTTGTCGTCCGGGGCGGCCGTCGCCGCTCCCGGCACCCACCCGGCCGCCGACCGACGGCACGACCCCGCCCCCGAGCGGAGCACCGACCACGACCTGAAGGGCCCGTTCAGCGAGCGCCAGGCCGCCCGCCGCGAGGAGGCCGTCAAGCAGGTCCTGGACGGCGACGCCACACCGGCCCGCAAGGGTGCCTCGCAGGTCGTCAAGCTGGGTAAGGGCAAGTACGTCGAGCTGGCCCGGGAGAAGACCGACAAGATCTTCACGATCCTGGTGGACTTCGGCGACAAGGTCGACGACACCACGACGTACGACCCGGACGGCGACGGCCCCCGGCCGCCCGAGAAGAAGTACGGCGGCACCCCGGGCCCCGCGCACAACACCATCGCGGAGCCGGACCGCAAGAACGACAACAGCACCGCCTGGCAGCCGGACTTCAACCGTCAGCACTTCCAGGACCTCTACTTCTCGCACGACAAGAAGAAGCAGTCGCTGGCGAAGTACTACGAGAAGCAGTCCTCCGGCCGCTACTCCGTCGACGGCGAGGTCACCGACTGGGTCAAGGTCGACTGGAACGAGGCCCGTTACGGCTCCGACTACTGCGGCTCCACCAACTGCGCCAACGTCTGGGACCTGGTCCGCGACGGCGTCAACAAGTGGGCCGAACAGCAGAAGGCCGCCGGCCGCAGCGCCGAGCAGATCAAGGCCGACCTCGCCCAGTACGACCAGTGGGACCGCTACGACTACGACGGCGACGGCAACTTCAACGAGCCCGACGGCTACATCGACCACTTCCAGATCGTGCACGCCGGTGAGGACGAGTCGGCCGGCGGCGGCGCGCAGAAGACCGACGCCATCTGGGCGCACCGCTGGTACGCGTACGGCACCGACGCGGGCAAGGCCGGGCCGGCGGACAACAAGGCCGGCGGCACGCAGATCGGCGACACCGGCATCTGGGTCGGCGACTACACCATGCAGCCGGAGAACGGCGGCCTCGGCGTCTTCGCCCATGAGTACGGCCACGACCTCGGGCTGCCCGACGAGTACGACACCACCGGCAGCGGCGAGTCCTCCGTCGACTTCTGGTCGCTGATGTCGGCCGGCTCCTGGCTGGGCACCGGCAAGGACGCGATCGGCGACCTGCCGGGCGACATGAGCGCCTGGGACAAGCTCCAGCTCGGCTGGCTCGACTACGGCAAGGCGAAGGCCGCGACCCGCTCCACCCACCGGCTGGGCGTCGCCGAGTACCAGACCAAGGACAAGCAGGCGCTCGTCGTCGACCTGCCCGCGAAGACGGTGAAGACCGAGATCGTCCAGCCCGCCGAAGGCTCCCACCAGTGGTGGAGCGACATGGGCAACGACCTGAAGAACACCCTCACCCGCCAGGTCGACCTCACCGGCGCCACCAAGGCCCAGCTTGCCCTCAAGGGCTGGTGGGACATCGAGGAGAACTACGACTTCCTCTACGCCGAGGTCTCCACCGACGGCGGCGCCGACTGGACCGCGCTGGACGGCACCGCCGACGGCAAGGCCATCCCCCGCGACGGCGGCGACAAGCCGGGCCTGACCGGCACCTCCGGCGCCTACCGCGATCTGGTCTTCCCGCTCGACGCGTACGCGGGCAAGAAGATCGACCTGCGGTTCCGCTACCAGACCGACGGCGGACTGGCCCTCAAGGGCTTCGCCGCCGACGCGCTCTCCGTCACCGCCGACGGCAAGCCGGTCTTCACCGACGACGCCGAGAGCGGCGACAACGGCTGGACCGCCAAGGGCTTCTCCCGCATCGGCGCGTCCTTCACCAAGGACTACCCGCAGTACTACCTCGCCGAGAACCGCCAGTACGTCTCGTACGACAAGACCCTGAAGACCGGCCCGTACAACTTCGGCTGGACCACCGACCGGCCCGGCTGGGTCGAGCACTTCCCGTTCCAGAACGGCGTGCTGATCTGGCTGTGGGACACCTCGCAGGCGGACAACAACGTCGGCCAGCACCCGGGCCACGGCCAGATCCTGCCGGTCGACGCGCACCCGAAGGCCGAGAAGTGGGCCGACGGCAAGCTGATGCGCAACCGCTTCCAGACGTACGACGCGACCTTCACCGCGCAGCGCACGGACGCCCTCCGGCTGCACAAGGCCGGCAAGTCCGCGAAGATCGCCGCGAAGAAGGGTGTCTCGCTCTTCGACGACCACAACGGTGTCTACTACGACAAGGCGAACCCGACCGGCGGTGTGCTCGTTCCTGACACCGGCACCCAGATCAAGATCACCAAGGAGGCCAAGGGCGGCTCCACGGTGACGCTCCAGGTGGCCCCCGCCGCAACCTCCACCGCAACCCCCGCTCCAAAGAGATAAGGAAACCGCAGGTCACGTCATGATCGTCCGTCGCCCTCTAGCGGGCGGCGGCCGATCGCGTTTAGATGCGTCCTACGACTTCTTGTTGACACCCAGCCTCACGGGGGGAGAAATGCAGATGTCCCAAGGCGGCTTCATCCGGCTTCCCGGCGGAAGCGTGGTGGTCGCCCTGGCACTGCCCAGACCCGGGGGCGACGGCCGCCGGGTGCGTGTCCTCGTCCACGCCGCCAACCGCCAGCGCGCCCTGACCAGGCTGCGCAACCTCGGACTGCGCGCCGTCTACCTGCGCGGCAACATGCGCCCGCCCACCCCGGACGAGGTGACCGCCGTCCTGCACCACCCCGACGGCGTCGTCTGGCGCCAGACCCTGGACGACGACACCGAGTCCTGGCACCCGATACGCACCCTGCTCCGCCCGGCGCAGGCCGCCTGACCCGTTCCCCGGAGGGCCCGGGGCGGCCCGTCGGCTTCGGGCGCGCGCCCGCCGCCGATCAGCCCCCGGCCAGCACCGGCGTGCCGGTCAGCTCCGCCCCCGCCGCCCGCAGCTGGGCCATGGCCCGCTCGGTGGTCGGCGCGGCCACCGCCGCGGTCAGTCCCAGCAGCACCCGGGTGCGCAGCCCGGCGCGGAGCGCGTCGAGCGCGGTGGCCCGGACGCAGTGGTCGGTGGCGATGCCGACCACGTCCACCTCGGTGACGTCATGGGCGCGCAGCCAGTCGGCCAGCGCGGTCCCCTGGTCGTCCGCCCCCTCGAAACCGCTGTACGCGGCCGCGTACGCGCCCTTGTCGAAGACGGCGTCGACGGCGCCGGAGGAGACGGCCGGGGCGAAGTGGGGGTGGAAGCCGCTGCCCTCGGACCCGGCGACGCAGTGCACCGGCCAGGAGTCCACGAAGTCCGGGTGGTCGGAGAAGTGCGCGCCGGGGTCGATGTGGTAGTCGCGGGTGGCCACCACATGGCGGTAGCCGCTGTCCGCGGCCCGGCCCACGAGGTCGGTGATGGCGGCGGCGACCTCCGCGCCGCCCGTCACCGGGACGCTGCCGCCCTCGCAGAAGTCGTTCTGTACGTCGATGACGATCAGTGCCCGGTGCATGGTCGGTGCCTTCCGACGGAGGGGGGAGACGGCCGGTACGGCCGGGGCTGCGGTGAAGGGTGGGGCCCCTACGGCCGAGAGTAACCACGCCCCGGCCACCGGGGGGAGGGAGCGTGCGCCACCCGGGTGGCGGGCCGCGGCGGGCGTCCGCCGCGGCCGTGCCTCAGAGGTACTCGGTGGGCAGTACCGCCTCGCCGCGGGAGAGCTGGGTCGCCGAGAGCGGCAGCCCCGCGCGGGCGGCGATGTGCCGTTCCCGGGCGGCGTCCAGCGGCTCGCGGGCGACCACCTTGCCGCCGGTTACCAGCGGCACCAGCAGCTGCCGGCCGGCCAGCTCCTCGGGCACCTCGCCGACGCCGACGACCTCCGCCTCCGCGACGCCGTCCTCGTCCAGCCGCCGCGCGGCCCACTTGCGGCCGCCGACCGACGTCTTGCCGCCCAGCGACTTCTTCGCGACCGGCCGCAGCGGCGCGTCGGGCGCGTCGCTCTGCGCGCGGGCGACCAGCTTGTACACCATCGAGCAGGTCGGATGCCCGCTGCCGGTCACCAGCTGGGTGCCGACGCCGTACGCGTCCACGGGGGCGGCGGCGAGCGAGGCGATGGCGTACTCGTCCAGATCGCTGGTCACCACGATCTTGGTGTGGGTCGCGCCCAGCTCGTCCAGCTGCTGGCGCACCCGGTGGGCGACGAGCAGCAGATCGCCGGAGTCGATGCGGACGGCGCCCAGCTCCGGGCCCGCGACCTCGACGGCCAGGCGCACCGCCTCCGTCACGTCGAAGGTGTCGACCAGCAGCGTGGTGCCGCGGCCGAGCGTGTCGACCTGCGCGGTGAAGGCGTCCCGCTCGGTGTCGTGCAGCAGCGTGAAGGCGTGCGCGCTCGTCCCCACGGTGGGGATGTGGTAGCGGAAGCCGGCGGCCAGATCGGAGGTGGTGTGGAAGCCGCCGACATACGCGGAGCGGGCGGCGGCGACCGCGGCCAGCTCGTGGGTGCGGCGGGCGCCCATCTCCATCAGCGGACGCTCCCCGGCGGCCACCGACATCCGGGACGCCGCGGCGGCCACCGCGGAGTCGTGGTTGAGGATGGAGAGGATCACCGTCTCCAGCAGCACCGCCTCGGCGAAGGTGCCCTCGACCCGCATGATCGGGGAGCCGGGGAAGTAGACCTCGCCCTCCGGGTAGCCCCAGATGTCGCCGCGGAAGCGGTAGCCGGCCAGCCACTCCAGCGTCGGCTCGTCCAGGATGCCGCGCTCGCGCAGGAAGCCCAGCATGGTCTCGTCGAAGCGGAAGTTCTCCACCGCGTCCAGCACCCGGCCGGTGCCCGCGACCACGCCGTAGCGCCGTCCCTCGGGCAGGCGCCGGGTGAAGACCTCGAAGACCGAGCGCCGGTCGGCGTTCTGGGACCGCAACGCGGCCTGCAGCATGGTGAGTTCGTACTGGTCGGTGAAGAGCGCCGTCGACGGCACCGTCACCGGCAGCCCCAGGTCTGCTGTGTTCATGCGGACGATGCTACCCCCAATACTCGTCAGTTTGACGATTTCTGGTACCCGGGCCCGTGATGCCGCTCACGGTGGGCCGCGCACCCCGTCGGCGGCGGCATCGCGGCCCCGCCCGCCGGGCCCCGCGAGCGGGTGTCCGGCGCCCGGCGCGGACCCCGGGCCGACTCACCCGCCCAGGGGCGTTTGTGCACGGTCCGGCCCCGGGTGGCAGCATGGGGCGTGTGAGTGTCCCAGTGGAGATCGAGCGCCCCGAGTCGAGCGAGGCACCCTACGCGGTGCCCGAACCCGACGTCCCCTGGGTCACGGTCGTCCACAACGACCCCGTCAACCTCATGAGCTACGTCGCCTACGTCTTCCAGTCCTACTTCGGCTACAGCAAGGACAAGGCGCACCAGCTCATGCTCGACGTCCACCACAAGGGCCGCGCGGTGGTCTCCAGCGGCAGCCGCGAGGAAATGGAGCGCGACGTGCAGGCCATGCACGGCTACGGCCTGTGGGCGACCCTTCAGCAGGACCGCTGATGGCCGGCCATTTCGAGCCCCAGCCCGGCGGCGGCGCGGCCGTCGCCCTCGACGAGGTCGAGATCTCCATCCTGCGCAGCCTCGCCGTCCAGCTCCTGGAGCTGGTCGGTCCCGGCGACGAGAGCGGCGACGCCGCGGACGACCTGCTCGCCTCCGTCTTCCGGGACGGCCCGAGCGAACCGCCCGCCGACCCCGTACTCGCCCGCCTCTTCCCGGACGCGTACGGCGGCCCGGACCGGGTGCCGGACGACGACGTACGCGCTGCGTCCGCCGAGTTCCGCCGCTACACCGAGAACGATCTGCGCGCCCGCAAACGCGATGACGCGCTCGCGCTGATCCGGTCGCTCGACGCGCTGCACCCCGACCCGGAGAACGGCGCCGTGCTGCGTCTCACACCCGAGGAGTGCCGCCGCTGGCTCGGCGGGCTCAACGATCTCCGGCTGGCCATCGGCACCCGCCTGGGGGTCACCGACGAGGACGACGGCGGCGAGCTGCTGCGCCTTCCGGACTCCGACCCCCGTAAGCCCATGGTGCTGGCCTACCTCTGGCTCGGCGGTCTCCAGGAAACGCTCGTCGAATCGCTGATGGCCTGAGTCCTGGTTACCATTCCTCAGGCGTTCGCTCAGAGGATGCTCAAATCCGGATAACGATCCCATCTCGCACGCGTGCGCCTTGCCGATTGTTTAGGACTTTGTCCTAATTTTCGCGTGACCTTGCATGACGACGTCTCTAGTCGCCCTCCAAGGCGCCGTGATAGATGTTCACGACCTGCCGTGAGCGACGCCACCCCTGTCGCTGCGGGAGCGCTGAGCCGGCCACCGCCGGCGTGCAGGAACTCCATCCGGGGGGATCGGAACCCGATCCGGACAGGCCGGGTCGGTATGGAGAAAGGCGCACCACTCATGACCTCTGTGCAGGTCGATAAGCAGCACGACAGCAATGAGGCCGCTGCGGAAGGCCCGGAAGAGGGCTACCAGCGGGGTCTGGGAAACCGCCAGATCCAGATGATCGCCATTGGTGGCGCCATCGGTACCGGCCTGTTCCTCGGCGCGGGCAAGGCGATATCCAAGGCGGGGCCCAGCATCATCCTGGCCTACGCGATCGTCGGTCTCGTCATCTTCTTCATCATGCGGGCCCTGGGCGAACTGCTCATGTACCGCCCGGTCTCCGGCTCGTTCTCGGAGTACGGACGCGAATTCCTCGGCCCCTTCATCGGCTTTGTGACCGGCTGGACCTACTGGCTCTTCTGGGTCGTGACCGGAATCACGGAAGTCACCGCCGCAGCCACCTATATCCAATACTGGAACCACGACATACCCCAATGGGTATCGTCGCTCGTCTTCACCGTCGCGCTCTTCGGGATCAACCTGATCTCCGTAAAGATCTTCGGTGAACTCGAATTCTGGTTCTCGATGGTCAAGGTCACCGCGATCATCGGCATGATCCTCATCGGTCTCGGCGTTATCATGCTGGGCTTCTCCGATGCCGGTGAGACCGCTTCCTTCAGTCACCTCTGGGCCGACGGCGGATTCTTCCCCAAGGGCATCGGCGGCACGTTGATGACCCTTCAGATCGTGATGTTCGCGTTCCTCGCCGTCGAACTCGTCGGCGTCACCGCGGGCGAGGCGAAGGACCCGAAGAAGATCCTGCCGAAGGCGATCAACACCGTGCCGTGGCGCATCGGCCTCTTCTACATCGGTGCGCTCATCATCATCCTGTCGGTCGTCAGCTGGACGGTCTTCGAGCCCGGCGTCAGCCCGTTCGTCCGTGCCTTCCAGGAGATCGGCCTGCCCGCCGGCGCCGGCATCGTCAACTTCGTCGTGCTGACCGCCGCCCTCTCGTCCGCCAACTCCGGGATGTACTCCACCGGCCGGATGCTCCGCGACCTCGCGGTCAACGGTCAGGGACCGAAGCTCTTCACGCACCTGAGCAAAAACGGTTTGCCTACCTGGGGCACCGGCGTCTCCGTCGGGATGATGCTGGTCGGCGTCTGGATCAACTACCAGTGGCCCGGCGAAGCGTTCAACTACGTCGTGTCCTTCGCCACGATCTCCGGCATGTGGGCGTGGATCGTCATCCTCTTCTCGCAGCTGCGCTACCGGGCCAAGGCCAACCGCGGTGAACTGCCGCAGTCGGAGTTCAAGGCGCCCGGCGCCCCGTACACCTCGATCTTCGCCCTCGCGTTCATCGGCATGGTCATCGTGCTGATGGGCATCGACCCGGACGCCCGCATCTCGCTGTACGCGGCGCCGATCTGGGCGGCCATCCTGGGCGCCGGCTACCTGTCCATCAAGCGCCGGTCGGCCGAGGGCGCCGCGGCCCGCGCCGCCGTCCCGGCTCCGGCCACCGGGGAGCAGACGCCCGGTACGGACGCCAAGGACTGACCGGCCGCTGTCCGGCGACGGGCCCGTACGCATCGCATCCCGCGGTGGGTACGGGCCCGTCGCCGTATGCGCCGCCCACCGTCCCGCACCCGCTCCCGGCCGCCGCGGGCGCCCTCCTATCCTTGCCGCATGCTGACCCTGACCCAGGACCTCCACGACCGGATCGTCGCGCACGCCCGCCAGGACCACCCCGACGAGGCGTGCGGCGTCGTCGCGGGACCGGCCGGCAGCGACCGCCCCGAGCGGTTCATCCCGATGCTCAACGCCGCCCGCTCGCCCACGTTCTACGAGTTCGACTCCGCCGATCTCCTCGCCCTCTACCGCGAGATGGACGACCGCGACGAGGAGCCGGTGATCGTCTACCACTCGCACACCGCCACCGAGGCGTACCCCTCCCGCACCGACGTCAGCTACGCCAACGAGCCCGGCGCGCACTACGTCCTCGTCTCCACCGCCGACACGGACGACGCGGGCCCCTTCCCGTTCCGCTCGTTCCGCATCGTGGACGGCGAGATCACCGAGGAGGAGGTCCGGATCGTCGCGGCGTACGCCTGACGGTCCGGACCCGGACCGGCCGTCCGGGAGCGTGCCCGCCGGAGGCGGCCCGCCCGCCGTGACCTGGGGTTCCTCGCCGTCCTCGGCGGTCCGCCGCCCGCCGCGTCCCACCTGACGTACATATCCGTCCGCATCATGGGACGAGGTATCAAAACCCGGACCGGGAATCGATACGATGACCGCATGGTTGACCACGACGTGCGCGAGCAGAGGAGGGCCATGCGCCAGCAGGCTCCGCTCGCCACGCGTCGCTCCGCCTCCGCCCTGCTGGGCGCGTTCGGCTGCGGAGCGGCCCGGCTGCACATCGATCTGTGCCGCCTGACCAGCGCCCTGTGTCCGGGTCGCGCCGCGGCCTGATCCGGGCCCGCACCACCCGCCACACCCGCACCGCCGTACGCCGTGCACACGGGACGCACAGCCCCCCGCCCCCCGCACTCCGACAGGAGCTCTCTCATGGCCATCGAGGTCCGAATCCCGACCATCCTGCGCACCTACACCGACGGCGCGAAGGCCGTCGAGGGCAGCGGGAACACCCTCGCCGACCTCTTCGACGACCTGGAGAGCCGCCACGCGGGCATCAAGGCGCGCCTCGTCGACGGCGGGCAGCTGCGCCGCTTCGTCAACGTCTACCTCAACGACGAGGACGTCCGCTTCCTGGACGGCATCGCCACCAAGCTGACCGACGGCGACAACGTCACCATCCTCCCGGCCGTCGCCGGTGGCTCCGCCGCCGCGGACGGCAGCCCGGCGGGCATGGCCTGACATGCGGTACGACTCCCCGCTGGCGGCGGTCGGGAACACCCCCCTCGTCCGCCTGCCGCGCCTCTCGCCCTCCGCCGACGTCCGCATCTGGGCCAAGCTGGAGGACCGCAACCCCACCGGCTCCGTCAAGGACCGCCCCGCGCTGCACATGATCGAGCAGGCGGAGAAGGACGGCAGGCTCACCCCCGGCTGCACGATCCTGGAGCCCACCAGCGGCAACACCGGCATCTCGCTCGCCATGGCGGCCAAGCTCAAGGGCTACCGCATCGTCTGCGTGATGCCGGAGAACACCTCGTCCGAGCGGCGTGAACTCCTCGCGATGTGGGGCGCCGAGATCATCTCCTCGCCCGCGGCGGGCGGCTCCAACACCGCCGTCCGCGTCGCCAAGGAACTCGCCGCCGAGCACCCCGACTGGGTGATGCTCTACCAGTACGGCAACCCCGACAACGCCGGTGCGCACTACGCCACCACCGGCCCCGAGATCCTCGCCGACCTCCCGTCCGTCACCCACTTCGTCGCGGGCCTGGGCACCACCGGCACCCTCATGGGCGTCGGCCGCTATCTGCGCGAGCAGGTTCCCGGCGTACAGATCGTCGCCGCCGAACCGCGCTACGACGACGTGGTCTACGGCCTGCGCAACCTCGACGAGGGCTTCATCCCCGAGCTGTACGACGAGTCGGTGCTCACCACGCGCTTCTCCGTCGGCTCGGCGGACGCCATCGCCCGCACCCGCGAACTCCTCGCCGAGGAGGGCATCTTCGCCGGGATCTCCACCGGCGCCGCCCTGCACGCCGCGCTCGGCGTCGGCCGCAAGGCGCTGCGCGCGGGGGAGAGCGCCGACATCGTCTTCGTCGTCGCCGACGGCGGCTGGAAGTACCTCTCCACCGGCGTCTACACCGCCGAATCCACCGAGGCGGCCATCGCCACTCTCCACGGCCAGCTCTGGGCCTAGGCAGGAGGCAGCACTTCGACGGCGGGCGGCCCTGCGACGGGCCGCCCGCCGCCGTGCGTCGTGGGTCGGCCGGGCGTACCGCCACCGGCCCCGTCGCGCGGCCCCGCGGACGGCCCCGCGCGGCCCCGCGGACGGCCCCGCGCGGCGCCCACCCGGACTGGTGATTCCGCCCACAGCTCGCCCCGCCACAGGAGCGGCGCCACCCGGGGCGCCTTACCCTCGTGGGCACCGCACCGCGCGACCGGACCCGCCGGGCACCCGTACGGACCGGCCACCCGCCGGACGCCATCGCCCGGCACGGTCCGCCGCTCCGCCGTCCCGCACAGGAGGTTCACGCCCGCATGAAGCTCACTGTCGTCGGATGCTCCGGGTCGTTTCCCTCCGCGGATTCGGCCTGTTCGAGCTACCTCTTGGAGGCCGACGGCTTCAGGCTGCTCCTCGACCTGGGCAACGGCGCCCTCGGCGAGCTGCAGCGCCACTGCGGTCTCTACGATCTCGACGCCGTCCTGCTGTCCCACCTCCACGCCGACCACTGCATCGATCTGTGCGGCTACTTCGTCGTCCGCTACTACCGCCCGGACGGCGGACGCTGCGGGCCGATGCCGGTGTACGGCCCGGCGGGCACCGAGCGGCGGCTGACCGCCGCCCACGCGGACCTGCCGCACGAGGGCGCGATGAGCGAGGTCTTCGACTTCCGGACGCTGTCCGAGGGAACGTTCCGGATCGGCCCGTTCACCGTCCGGGCGGAGCTCGTCAGCCATCCCGTCGAGGCGTTCGGCTTCCGGATCGAGCACGGCGGACGCTCGCTGACGTACTCCGGCGACACCGGGCCCTGTGCGGCGCTCGACCGGCTCGCCGAGGGCACCGATCTCTTCCTCTGCGAGGCGTCCTTCACGCACGGCAAGGAGCACATCCCGAACCTGCACCTCAACGGGCGCGAGGCCGGCGAGGCCGCCGCGCGGGCCGGTGCCGGGCGGCTGATCCTCACCCACATCCCGCCGTGGACCGACCCGGACATCACCCTGCGCGACGCGCAGAAGGTCTACGACGGCCCGGTCGAGACGGCACGCGCGGGCACGGTCCACGAGGTCTGACCGGAACCGGACCCGGAACCGACACGGCCCCGGAACCGGACCCGGACCCGCATACGGAAAGGCGGCGGCCCCGAAGGTCTCGGGCGCCGCCCACCGCCGTCCGCGCCACGGTACGGCCTCACGGCCCCCGGGCGGCCCTCCCGGAAACCTCCCGTACCGCCGCGACTACTTCACGTTCTCCCGCTCCAGTTCCTCCGCCACTTCCACCGGCTCACGCCCCGGAGTCGCCAGATCGAATTTCGTGATCACGAACCGGAACAGCGCGTAGTAGAGCACCGCGAAGCACAGCCCGACCGGAATGATGAGCCACGGTTTCGTCGCCAGCCCCCAGTTGATGACGTAGTCGATCAACCCCGCCGAGAAGCTGAAGCTGTCGTGCACCCCCAGCGCCCAGCACACCGCCAGCGACGCCCCCGTCAGCACCGCATGGATCCCGTACAGCACCGGCGCGATGAAGACGAAGGAGTACTCGATCGGCTCGGTGATGCCCGTGACGAACGACGTCAGCGCCACCGACAGCATCAGCCCGCCCACCTCCTTGCGGCGCCCCGGACGCGCGCAGTGCGTGATCGCCAGCGCCGCGGCGGGCAGCGCGAACATCATGATCGGGAAGAAACCGGTGGTGAACTGCCCCGCCGTCGGATCGCCCGCCAGGAAGCGGTTGATGTCGCCGTGCACCACCGTGCCGTCCGGCTTGGTGAAGTCGCCGAACTGGAACCAGACGAACGTGTTCAGGAACTGGTGCAACCCCACCACCAGCAACGCCCGGTTCGCCGTCCCGAAGATCCCCGAGCCGATCCAGTCCAGATCCGTCAGCCACTTGCTGAACGACGTCAGCGCGGCACCGACCGGCGGCCACACGAACAGGCAGACCACCGCGAACGCCAGCCCCACGAACGCCATCACGATCGGCACCAGCCGCCGCCCGTTGAAGAACCCCAGCCAGTCCACCAGCTTCACCCGGTGCAGCCGCTGCCAGCACCACGCCGCCGCGAACCCCATCACGATGCCGCCGAACACCCCCGGATTCTGGAACGTCGCCTGCGCCGCCGTCCCCGTCCCGTCCACACACACCCCGCCCCACGGCCCCGCCTGCGTGAACGTCTGCCCCGACGGACACGCCTGGGGGAACTGGTGCAGCACCGCGAAGTAGACGAGAAACCCCACCACCGCGGCGAGCGCCGTCGACCCGTCCGCCTTCTTCGCCATCCCGATCGCCACCCCGACGCAGAACAGCAGCGGCAGCCCCAGCCCCGAATCCAGCAGCGCGCCGCCCGCGCCCGCGAAGACCTTGGCCACGGAGCCCCAGCCCAGCCCGTCCGCGCCGAAGACGTCCGGCTGCCCCAGCCGGTTCAGGATGCCCGCGGCGGGCAGCACCGCGATCGGCAGCTGAAGGCTGCGCCCCATCTTCTGCATGCCCTGGAAGAGATGCGCGCCCTGCTTCGTGCGGGGTGCCGCCGCCGCGCCAGAACTCATCCGCCACCTCCGGCAACCGTCCGACGACACCGTGCCCGGCGGGTATCGCATACTGGTGGTGTAGACCACTTGTGATGCGGCCCCGGGCCCCCGGTGTGCACTCCGGGTGATCGCTATCCTTCGCCAGAAAGCGGACAAATGCCCGTAAAGCTGGGCTGAACGTGCGTTACGGTTCGTCAACCGCAGGGCACACCGCCGCACCCCGCACCACCGCCCGGCACCCTCGCCGGCACCCTCGCCGGCGTCCGAGACAAGCAGGAGTGGACATGGCCACCAAGGCTGAGAAGATCGTCGCCGGGCTCGGCGGACTCGACAACATCGAAGAGGTCGAGGGCTGCATCACCCGCCTGCGCACCGAGGTCGTCGACGCCTCCCTCGTCGACGACGCCGCCCTCAAGGCCGCCGGCGCTCACGGCGTCGTCAAGATGGGCACCGCCATCCAGGTCGTCATCGGCACCGACGCGGACCCGATCGCGGCGGAGATCGAAGATCTCATGTGAGCTGAGGCGCTCGCCTGCCGGGCCCCGGCTGCCGTGCACCCGTGCACGGACCGGGGCCCGTGGCGTCCTCGGGGAGTGCCGGGGGGGCGGGGCCTCGGCGTACGCACCGGGCGGCGCCCGCGGCTTTCCGGGCCGGCGGCCGGAGAGCTCCCGCCCCGCCCCGGCCCGGCCCGGCCGCTCCTGCTCCCGGTCTGCCCCTCCGCCGCGGGACCGCCCCCATCCCGTTCCCGCTAGGCTCTACGCCATGTCTCGCATCGACGGCCGCACCCCCGAACAGCTCCGCCCCGTCTCCCTTGAACGCGGCTGGAGCAAGCACGCCGAAGGCTCCGTCCTCGTCGCCTTCGGCGACACCAAGGTCTTCTGCACCGCCTCCGTCACCGAGGGCGTACCCCGCTGGCGCAAGGGCACCGGCGAGGGCTGGGTCACCGCCGAGTACGCGATGCTGCCCCGCTCCACCAACACCCGCGGCGACCGCGAGGCCGTCCGCGGCAAGATCGGCGGTCGCACCCACGAGATCAGCCGTCTCATCGGCCGCTCGCTGCGCGCCATCATCGACTTCAAGGCCCTCGGCGAGAACACCGTCGTCCTCGACTGCGACGTCCTCCAGGCCGACGGCGGCACCCGCACCGCCGCCATCACCGGCGCCTACGTCGCCCTCGCCGACGCGATCACCTGGGCCCAGCACAAGAAGATCGTCAAGGCCGGACGCAAGCCCCTGACCAGCACCGTCTCCGCCGTCAGCGTCGGCATCGTCGACTCCGTGCCGCTCCTCGACCTCTGCTACGAGGAGGACGTCCGCGCCGAGACCGACATGAACGTCGTCTGCACCGGCGACGGCCGCTTCGTCGAGGTCCAGGGCACCGCCGAGGCCGAGCCGTTCGCCCGCGACGAACTCAACGCCCTCCTCGACCTCGCCGTCACCGGCTGCGCCGACCTCGAAGCCGCCCAGCGTGAGGCCCTCGCCCGCGCCCTCTGAGCCCCGGCCCTTCCCGCCGGGCCCCGGCCCGCTCGTACCGTCCGGCCGCGTTCCCTCCCGGGGCGCGGCCGGAGGCGTATCCACCAGCGCCTCGCGGCAACCGAATCCCCCCGCCCGCGCGTTTCTCCCCCCTATCTGCTTTACCTGTTCATGACTTTGGGGAGGAACCGTCCCATGACCCTGCGCACCCGTAGCACCCGTCCGCGCCGACGGCCCGCCGCCACCGCCCTCGCGGCCCTCGCCGCCGCGGCGCTCGCGATACCCGCGCTTACCGCCTGTAGCGCCGTCGACAAGGCGATGGACTGTGCCCACACCGCCGCCGCCGTCGTCAACGGCGTCGACAAGCTCCAGCAGACCGCACAGAACGCCGCCGACCACCCCGAGCAGACGGAGAAGGCCCTCGACGGCCTCGATCACGACCTCAAGGGCATCGGCGACGCCACCGGAGAGCCCGACCTCACCAAGGCCCTGAAGAGCATGAACGACGGCATCGACAGCGCCCGCCAGGCCGTGCGGGACGGCAGGAACCCCGACCTCCAGCCGCTCGCCGACGCGGCCGGCGAACTGACCAAGGTGTGCACCCCGGGATAATCACTCCCATGCAGCACACCACCGAGCAGCGGCCCGCCGCACCCCGCCGCCTCATCCTCGCCACCCGCAACCCCGGCAAGGTCACCGAACTCCGCGCGATCCTCACCGCCGCCGGTCTCGACGTCGAACTCGTCGGCGCCGACGCCTACCCGGAGATCCCTGACGTCAAGGAAACCGGCGTCACCTTCGCCGAGAACGCCCTGCTGAAGGCGCATGCCCTGGCCCGCGCCACCGGTCACCCGGCCGTCGCCGACGACTCCGGCCTCTGCGTCGAGGTCCTCGGCGGCGCGCCGGGCATCTTCTCCGCCCGCTGGTCCGGCCGCCACGGCGACGACCGCGCCAACCTCGACCTGCTCCTCGCCCAGCTCTCCGACATCGACGCCGCCCACCGCGCCGCCCACTTCGCCTGCGCCGCCGCCCTCGCCCTCCCCGACGGCACCGAACGCGTCGTCGAGGGCACTCTCCCCGGCACCCTCCGCCCCACCCCGTCCGGCACCGGCGGCTTCGGCTACGACCCGATCCTCCAGCCCCTCGGCGAATCCCGCACCTGCGCCGAACTGACCCCCGACGAGAAGAACGCCATCAGCCACCGCGGCAAGGCGTTCCGGGCACTGGTTCCGGTCGTGCGGGAGCTTCTGGGCTGAGCCCGTACGCAGGGAAATGGCCTGCGAACCGAAGCTTCGATTCGCAGGCCATTCAGGGTGCGGCGGAAGGGATTCGAACCCTCAAGCCCTTTACGGGCCACAGATCCTAAGTCTGCTGCGTCGCCACTGCGCCACCGCCGCCAGCCGTCCTCATCGTACCGGCAGTTGGCAGGCACGGGGCCAGGCTTGCCGCGCTGATGAGCCTGGCCGGGGAAGTGCTCGGTCGTCAGATGAAGAGAGCCGGGGAATCCCTCCTCGGCCGCTCCTCCCTCGGCCCCTCCTCGTGCGCCACCCCTCAGAACTTCGGCTCCTGGTTCTGGGCCGTGATCATTTCGACCGCCTCCTCCTTGGTGGCGACCGAGGGCGGGGAGCCCGCCAGGGGCTGCTGGGCGGTTTCCTCCATGCAGGCGACGGCGATGACGCCGACGAGGGCGGCGCCCATCGTGTAGTAGGCGGGGACCATGACGTTCCCGTCGAAGGCGTCCATCAGGGCGGTGATCACCAGCGGGGTGGTGCCGCCGAAGAGCGAGACGGCGAGGTTGTAGCCGATGGAGAGCGAGCCGTAGCGGACGTTGGTGGGGAAGAGGGCCGGGAGGGCGGCGGACATGGTGCCCAGCAGGCAGACGAGGGAGAGGCCCAGGAGGGCCATGCCCGCGATGACCGCGCCGAGGCTGCCCTGCTTGACCAGCAGGAAGGCGGGGATGGCGGTGATGAAGAAGCCGAGCATGCCGCTCATCAGCAGCGGTTTGCGGCCGTAGCGGTCGTTGAGCCGGCCGACGGTGGTGATGATCAGCATCAGCGCGATCATGGTGGCCAGCAGGATCAGCAGGCCGTGCGATTCCTTGTAGTGCAGGGTGTCGGTGAGGTACGTCGGCATGTACGACAGCAGCATGTAGTCGGCGATGTTGTACGCGCCGACGAGGGCGATGCAGAGGATCAGCGTGGGCCACTGCTGGGCGAAGATCTCGCCGATCTTCTTCCTGGGGGCGTTCTCGGAGAGGTGCGCGAACTCCGCCTCGGTCTCGGTGGGCGAACCGGCCGCGGAGTGTGTCTGGGACGCCTCCAGCTTCTGGAAGGCGGGCGTCTCGTCGAGCTTCAGCCGCAGGTAGAGACCGACCAGGCCGAGCGGCCCGGCGACCAGGAACGGGATGCGCCAGCCCCAGTGGAGCATCGCGTCGGCGCCGACGGTGGTGTTGAGGATCAGCACGATCCCGGCGGCCCCGGTGTAGCCGATCAGGGTGCCCATCTCCAGGAAGCTGCCGAAGTAGCCGCGCTTCTTGTCGGGCGCGTACTCGGCGATGAACGTGGACGCGCCGCCGTACTCCCCGCCCGTCGAGAAGCCCTGGACCATCCGGAAGAGGATCAGCAGGGCCGGGGACCAGAAGCCGATCGCCGCGTACGAGGGGATCAGGCCGATGCAGAAGGTGCCCGCCGCCATCATGATCATGGTGAGGGCGAGGACCTTCTTGCGGCCGACGCGGTCGCCGAGGGGGCCGAAGAAGGCGCCGCCCAGGGGCCGGACGAGGAAGGCCACGGCGAAGGTGGCGAACGAGGAGAGCAGGCTGACGGTGCCGCTGCCGTTGGGGAAGAAGACCTTGCCGATGGTGACCGCGAGATAGCTGTAGATCCCGAAGTCGAACCACTCCATGGCGTTACCGAGGGCGGCCGCCTTCACGGCCCGCTTGACCACGCGCTCGTCGGTGATGGTGATGTCGGTGCGCCGCAGTTTGGGATTCCTGCGCCGGGCTATGGCACGGAAGAGCGCACGGTGGCGCTTGAGGGCTTCCGGATCGTGTTCGGAAGCGGGGTCTGCTTCGGTGCTGCCGGTCGGCACGAGGCGGTCCTCTCGTTCAGAGCGCGAAGTGCGCGGGGATACGACGGGTGCGCCTGCGCAGTCGAGCGCGGATCAAACCACCATGGCTCCGGAAGGGGAGGTACGTCACCCCGGCTGAGCCGTCCGGGGAAAGCCATGGTGGCCTGGGGTTTCGAGGTCCGCGAGCGGGGGCTCCCCGAACCCGGTCAGCGGGGCGTTGTTACAGAACTGGTACGAAGCCGCGCGGTCATCGCCGTGCGCGGGCAATCAGCCCGTGCGGGGGCCGGGGCAGGGTGGGCCGGTGCCGTTGCCATGCGCCCGCGAAGCCGCCGTTCGCCGGGCCCCTCGCGGGGGGTGGTGGCGTCGGGTGTACGGGCGGGGTGCGGGGCCGTGGCCCCGGAAGGAGAGGGCGATGGGCGACCGCGTAGGGGCGCGCCGGGTGGGGTGGCGTACCGCTGTGCCGGTGGGCGCCGTGCTCACGGTGCTGATCGCGGCCGGGGTGTGGGGTGCGCAGGCGGGCCGGCACGCGTCGGCGGTCGATGTGGCGCCGCAGACGTCGGCGGCGCGGCTGCGTCCGGCGCCCGGGGAGGCGCCGCAGAAGGCGGCGCCGGACGGGCTGCCCGGGGTGCGGGACTGCGGCTTCGGTGAGCTGGAGGTCGAGCCGCAGGTGATCACGTTGACGTGTGCGGACTCGGGGATGGTGGCGACGGGGATCACCTGGGAGCGGTACGGCCGGACGTCGGCGGAGGGCCGGGGCGTGGTGCAGGTGGAGAAGGCGGCGGCGGGGGCGGCGGGGGACGCGGTGTTCCCGGCGCGGTTCCGGCTGTACGGGGTGCGGACGGTCAAGGGGGGCCGGGCGTTCACCGGGCTGGAGGTGACGTACGACGGTTCGACGCCGATGGGGGACACGACGGAGGTGTACAGCCTCGCGTGATGGGGATCAGGGGCCGGATCGCGCTGGCCATTTCGTGTGTGACGGCGCTCGCCGTGGTGGTGCTGGGTTTCGCGGTGCATCACATCGCCGACGCCGGGCGGGAGCGTGCGGCGCGCGCGTATCAGGACGTCCGGCTCAGTTCGGCGGTGCAGATATACGAGCGGGACGGGACGCTGGCGATGGGGGCGCAGCTGGACGACGCGGCGCTGCCGGGGCCGTTGCGGGACGCGGTGTTCGCGGGGCGGTCGGGGACGTATCTGAGCGGGGGCGAGGATCCGCGGGTGTGGGCGGCGACGGGTGTCGATGACGGGACGGGCGGCGCGCGGTGGGGGCGGTCGCTGTCGGTGTCGGCGGCGTATCCGGAGGACGATCCGGCGCGGGTGGCGCTGGACCGGGCGCTGCTGATCGCGGGTGTGGGCACGGTCGTGTTGATGGCGGTGGTGTCGTGGTTCGTGGCGCAGCGGCTGTCGCGGCGGCTGCGGTTGAGTGCGGCGGCGGCGCGGCGGATAGCGGCGGGTGCGGGGCCGGAGCTGGAGTGGGACGGGTTGGCGAGCGCGGGGCGGGACGAGGTGGCCGAGTTGGGCCGGAGCGTGCATCACATGGCGACGTCGCTGGCGGCGCAGGCGCAGGCGGAGCGGGAGTTCACCGCGGATGTGGCGCATGAGCTGCGGACGCCGGTGGCGGGGCTGGTGGCGGCGGCGGAGCTGTTGCCGCAGCCACGGGCGGTGGAGCTGGTGCGGGACCGGGCGCAGGCGATGCGGCGGCTGGTGGAGGACCTGCTGGAGGTGTCGCGGCTGGACGCCGGGGTGGAGCGGGCGGACGTGGACGCCTGTGAGCTGCCTTCGCTGGTGCGGGGGATCGTACGGCGGGCGGCGGGTCAGCGTGGCGTGGACGAGGTGACGGTGACGGTCGAGGGGGAGCCGCGGATCGTGGAGACGGACCGGCGCCGGGTGGAACGGGTGCTGGTGAATCTGCTGGCCAACGCGGAGCGGCACGGGAAGCCGCCGATCGAGGTGGTGGTGGCGGGCAACCGCATCGTGGTGCGGGATCACGGGCCGGGGTATCCGGCGGATCTGCGCGCGGAGGGGCCGCGGCGGTTCCGTACGGCGGCGCCGGAGCGGGGGACCGGGCACGGTCTGGGGCTGACGATCGCGGTGGGTCAGGCCGGGGTGCTGGGGGCGCGGCTGGACTTCGGTGCGGCGGAGGACGGCGGCGCCCGGGCGGTGCTGGAGCTGCCGGACCGGGTGGCGGTGGCGGCGGAGGGACCGGACGGGCGGGGGTAGGCCGCCCGACCGGCCTCCTCGGCCCATCCGCGGGTCAGGACATCCGGGCGTCAGTATTTCCGCAGGTCAGGAAGGAGTGGCGAGCTTCAGATCCTTGATGATCTTCGCGACATGGCCGGTGGCCTTCACGTTGTAGAGCGCGCGCTCGACCTTGCCGTCCTCGTCGACGACGACGGTGGAGCGGATCACGCCGGTGACGACCTTGCCGTACAGCTTCTTCTCGCCGAAGGCGCCGTACGCCTCCAGGACCTTCTTGTCGGGGTCGCCGAGGAGCGTCACCTTCAGCTCTTCCTTCTCGCGGAACTTCGCCAGCTTCTCCGGCTTGTCGGGCGAGATGCCGATGACGTCGTAGCCGTGACCTGCGAGGAAGTCGAGGTTGTCGGTGAAGTCGCACGCCTGCTTGGTGCAGCCGGGGGTGAGGGCGGCCGGGTAGAAGTAGACGATGACCTTGCGGCCCTTGTGGCCGGCGAGCGAGATCTCGTTTCCGTCCGCGTCGGGCAGGGTGAAGGCGGGGGCGGTGTCGCCGGGCTGCAGTCGCTCGCTCATGGCTCTCCTTCGAAGGTTCCGTACGCCCCGAGATTACGGCGTCGGGCGGGCGGCCCGGCTGTGCCGGTGCGTGGGGGCCGAGCGTTACAGGGGGTGCTGTGGGGCGCGGCGGGGTGTGAGCTGACAGACTGTGTGCACGAATCGGTACGCATGTGGTGGCCGGTTCCGTACGGGGCCTCGTGCCCGGCCCCGTACGCATCGGCCCGAGACGACGGAGGCAGCGCGGTGTCGGAAGCCAGGACCCCTGCGCAGATCGAGGCGGACATCGTCCGCAGGCGGCAGGATCTCGCCGTGATGCTCGACGAGATCGGCGTGCGGCTGCACCCGAAGACGATCATCGGTGAGGCGAAGGCGAAGACCGTCGAGGCGGTGGACCGCACGGCCGGTCGCGCCTATGTGACGGTCAACCGCGTGGTGTCGGACGTCCGCGCCCAGTTGGTGTCGGAGGACGGTGCGCCGCGGCTGGAGCGGATCGTGCCGGTCGCGATGGTCGGCGTCGGCGTCGTGGGCCTGCTGGTGGTGCGCTCCCGGAAGCGGCGCGGCTGAGCCTGCCGCTGAGCGGCGCCCGGCGGTCGGGCGGCGGCCGGGGTGCGGGTACGGTCGTGCCGTGAGCCCGAATAACGCCAAGGACACCCACGACAAGCTGCCGATCCGGATGCTGCACGACCGCGTGCTGGTGCGGACGGACATCCCCGAGGGCGAGCGCCGCTCGACCGGGGGCATCGTCATCCCGGCCACCGCCGCCGTCGGCCGTCGGCTGGCCTGGGCCGAAGTGGTCGCCGTGGGACAGAACGTACGGACCGTGGAGATCGGCGACCAGGTGCTGTACGACCCGGAGGACCGCGCCGAGGTCGAGGTGCGCGGGGTGGCGTACGTGCTGATGCGGGAGCGGGACCTGCACGCGGTGGCCGCGGAGCGGCTGGAGGGCGCGGACGATTCGACGGGGCTGTACCTGTAGGACGTTCCGGGGCCCGCCGCCGTACGGGAGCGGGCCCGCGGGTGTACGGGCGGTGATCGAGGTCACCGCCCGTTGTGCATGCCCTTTGCTAGCCTCGGAATCACCCGACGAGACGCGCCGTACCGGGCAGGAAAAGACGACGCACCCCCCTGTTGAAGCTCTTTCATGGAGGTGCCGTCATGGCATGGATCCTGCTCGCGGTCGCCGGTCTGCTGGAGGTCGGCTGGTCGATCGGGATGAAGTTCACCGACGGGTTCACGCGGCTGTGGCCGAGCGTGTTCACCGGCGCGGGCATCGTGGCGAGCATGCTGATGCTGTCGGTCGCGGCGCGGACGCTGCCGATAGGTACGGCGTACGGCGTGTGGGTCGGGATCGGCGCCGCCGGTGCGGCCGTGGTCGGGATGGTGGTCCTCGGTGAGCCGGTGACCGCGGCCCGGATCTTCTTCATCTGTCTGCTGCTGGTCGCGGTGGTGGGGCTGAAAGCCACGTCGGGGCATTAGCGGGCACGGGCGGGCGCCGCCGCCCGCCCGGCGGCCTCGCTCAGTAGCCGTAACCGCCCTCGCCGCCGCCGTTCCCCCCTGCGCCGCCGTCCGTGCCGGGACCGGCGGGCGGCGGCCCCGCGGTGGGGGCGCCGGGCCGGTTGGTGGGCTGCGGGCCGCCGGTCGGTGCGGCGCCGGGCACGGTGGCGGAGCCGGACGGGGACGGGGAGGCGCCCGAGGCGGACGGGCCCGGGGAGGCGGAGTTCTGGGCGCCGGGCTCCAGTTTCAGGTCGAAGGTGCGGACCGGCTGCCCGCGCAGGGCGGCGGCGGTGTAGTCGGCCCAGATCTGGGCGGGGAAGCCGCCGCCGTTGACGCGGGGCAGCCCGGCGGCGCCGTAGAGGGGTTGCTGCGCGGCGGTCTCCGGGTGCTGGCCGAGGACGGCGACGACGGTGGCGAGTTCGGGGGTGTACCCGGCGAACCAGGCGGCCTTGTCGTCCTCGGCGGTACCGGTCTTGCCCGCGGCGGGCCGCCCGGCGGCCTGGGCGGCGGTGGCGGTGCCGCCGTCGACGACGTTGCGGAGCATCGAGGTGGTGGTGTCGGCGGCGGAGCGGCTCACGGCGGTGGTCTCGGGCCGGTCGGGCAGCGCGATCTGCTGCCCGTCCTTGGTGACCTTGTCGACGAGGGTGTACGGGCGGTGCCGTCCGTGGTGCGCGAGGGTGGCGTAGACCTGGGTCATGTCGAGGACGCTGGGGGTGGCGGTGCCCAGGGAGATGGCGCCCTGGGAGGTGGCGAGGCCGGGGGCGTCCTCGGGGACGCCGAGGGCGACGGCGGTGTCCTTGACCTTGGCGGGGCCGACGTCGATACCCATCTGTGCGAAGACGGCGTTGACGGACTTGTCCATGGCGGCGGTGACGGTGATCTGCCCGTAGGAGCGGTCGTCCTCGTTGGCGGGGGCGAAGCCTGTGGAGTGGCCGTGCTGGACGGCCATGCGCTTGTTGGTGCCGTCATAGGGGGTGTTCGGGGTGATGCGGGCGCCGCTCTGGGTGACCGAGCCGTTCTGGACGGCGGAGGCGAAGACCAGCGGCTTGAAGACGGAGCCGACCTGGTAGTCGCGGCGGGTGGCGCTGTTGACGTACTGCTTGGCGTAGTCGGTGCCGCCGTAGAGGGCGACGACGCGGCCGGTCGCCGGGTCGATGGAGGCGCCACCGGCGCGGACGGCGGCGTCGACGGGGCGGGTGTCGCTGAGCCGGTCGGTGAGTTTGGCGCCGACGGCGTGAGTGAGGGCGTCCTGGCGCTTGCGTTCCAGGGTGGTGGTGATGCGGTAGCCGCCGGAGCGCAGGGTGTCCTCGTCGACGAGGTGATGGTCGGTCAGATAGTCGGTGACGGCCTTGACGACGTAGCCGCGCTGGCCGGTGAGACCGGCGGGGGTGGTGGTGGAGAGGGGGGCGGGGAAGGTCATGGCGTCGCGGTCGGCGGCGCTGAGCCAGTGCTCCTTGACCATGCCGTTCAGGACGTACCTCCAGCGGTCGAGGACGCGGGAGCGGTTCTCGGGGTGGGCGGTGACGTCGTACGCGCTGGGGGCGTTGAGGAGGGCCGCGAGGTAGGCGCCCTGGGCGGTGGTGAGCTGGTCGACGTTCTTGCCGTAGTACGCCTGGGAGGCGGCCTGGATGCCGTAGGCGTTGCGGCCGTAGTAGCTGGTGTTGAGGTAGCCCTCCAGGATCTTCTCCTTGCTGACCTCGCGGTCCAGCTTGATGGCGATGAAGAACTCCTTGGCCTTGCGGGTGAGGGTCTGTTCCTGGCCGAGGTAGTAGTTCTTGACGTACTGCTGGGTGATGGTCGAACCGGACTGTCGGCCCTTGCCGGTGGCGGTGTTCCAGGCGGCGCGGAGCATGGCGGCGGGGTCGACGGCCGATTCGGAGTGGAAGTCGCGGTCCTCGGCGGCGAGGACGGCCCGCTGGATGCGCTTGGGGATCTGCGCGAGGGCGACGTTCTCGCGGTTGATGTCGCCGTCGCGCGCCAGCTCGGAGCCGTCGGCGTAGAGATAGACGTTGCTCTGGGCGCGGGCGGCGCTGTTGGCGGCCGGGATGTCGACGAGGAGGTATCCGGCGACCAGTCCGCCCAGGACGAGCAGCACGACCAGCAGGGCGGAGCCGAGGAACATCCGCCAGGTGGGGAAGGCGCGGCGCCAGCCGGTGCGCCGCCGGCGGCGCCGGGCGGTGTCCTTCCCCGCGGTTGCCGGTGTGCCGGGGCGGGGGCCCCACTTCCGGGGGCCGCCGTTCTCCGGGCCGTGCGGCTCTTCGCTCATGTCTGGTGGGACTCCTCTGCCGCCGCCGGGGCGGATGCCGCGGCGGGCCGGTACCGGAAGGAATGCGCGCGATGTTCGGGAATGATGGTGCTCGTCCCGATACGTACTGTCGCATCATCTGATCCGTTCCCGGGGTGCGGCACACACCGGTGACCGGTCCACGGGCAGCCGGATGGCGCCCCCGTCTCACCCCCACGGGTGATAAATGCGTGGTGCCCGCGGCGGGTGTCCCGCTAAGCTCCGGTGTTTTGCCGCCGGGCCCCGCCCCGGCATGTACGCCGCCGGACCTCAGCCCCCGGAAACACGGCCCGACGCCCGGGCGCGGCCCCGTCGCCCGCCCCCGCCCCCGCCCCCGATCCTCATCCGCCTCCTCATCCGCCTCCGCCTCGGCCTCCGCCTCGGCCTCCGCCTCCGCACCCCGCCCGGCCGCCGCCGGTGCGCCCGCCCGGCACCGTCCGGCCCGGCGCCCCACGGCCGTCCGCCGGTGCACGCCCGCGAGGCGGGCACCCCGCGCGCCCGGCGGACCGGGCGCCGTACATCCGCGCGTCACGGCGCCGGACGCAGCACCACGTCCGCGCCCCACGGCGCCGAACAGGAAAGGGAATCGGCTCGATGCTCTACGCGGCCGTGGCGACCGGAAGCTTCCGGCGCTACGCCACCTACCGGGTCGCCACCGCGGCCGGAGTGTTCACCAACACCGTCTTCGGCTTCATCGTCGCCTACTCCTACACCGCCCTCTGGGACCAGCGGCCCCATCTGGGCGGCTACGACCTGCCGCAGGCGCTGACCTTCGCCTGGACCGGGCAGGCACTGCTCGCCGCCACCTCGATGATGGCCGGCGGCGGCATCGCCGAACTCCAGGACCGCATCCGCACCGGCGACATCGCGGTGGACCTGCACCGCCCGGCCGACCTCCAGCTGTGGTGGCTCGCCGCCGACCTCGGGCGGGCGGTGCTCCAGCTGGTCGGCCGGGGCGTCGTCCCACTCGCCGTCGGCGCCTGCTTCTTCGAACTGGCCCTGCCCGACGCGCCGTTGACCTGGCTGTTGTTCCTGACCTCGGCGATCCTGGCGGTCGTCGTCAGCTTCGGTCTGCGGTATCTGGTGGCGCTCACCTCGTTCTGGCTGCTGGACGGCGCCGGCCTGTCGATGATCACCGGCCTGGCGGCGACGTTCTTCTCCGGCATGGTCCTGCCGCTGCCGGTCTTCCCCGACGCCCTCGCGCACGCCGCGCAGCTGCTGCCCTGGGCGGCGCTGCTCCAGGTCCCCGCCGACATACTGCTCGGCGCGCGCACCGGCGCCGGTGCGCTGCGGGGCCTGCTGCTCCAGGCGGGCTGGGCGGTGGCGCTGCTCGCCCTGGGGCAGCTGGTGCAGTCGTACGCCACCAGGAAGGTGGTGGTGAACGGTGGCTGACGGGGTGCGGGAAACGGCCGCGCCGCCCGCGGACCGCGCGCCGGACGCCGAGGGGCGGATGGTGGACGCCGAGGGGCGGATGGCGGTGGTGGCGCACGGGCTGCGCGCGTACCGGCTGCTGGTGTGGATGTGGGTGCGCTCGACGCTCGCCTACCGGGCGTCGTTCGTGATGATGGCGTTCGGCAACTTCGCCGCCACCGCGCTGGACTTCGTCGCGCTGCTGCTGATGTTCTCCCGCGTCGACGTCCTCGGCGGCTTCTCGCTGCCCGAGGTCGCCCTGCTCTACGGCGCGTCGGGCACCGCGATGAACCTGGCGGACCTGCTCATGGGCAGCATGGACCGGCTCGGCAGCCGGATCCGGGACGGCTCGCTGGACACGCTGCTGCTGCGCCCGGTGCCGGTCTTCGCGCAACTGGCGGCCGACCGGTTCGCGCTGCGGCGGCTGGGCGGCATCACCCAGGCGCTGCTGGTGCTGGGCTGGGCGCTCGGCCACGTCGACGTGGCGTGGACGGCGGGCCGGGTGCTGATGGTGCCGGTGATGCTGCTGACCGGGACGGCGATCTTCGGGGCGGTCTTCACGGCGGGCGCCGCCTTCCAGTTCTGGGCGCAGGACGCCGCCGAGGTGCAGAACTCCTTCACCTACGGCGGCAAGGCGATGCTCCAGTACCCGCCGACGGTCTTCGCCAGGGACCTGGTGCGCGGCGTCACCTTCATCGTCCCGCTGGCCTTCGTGAACTGGCTGCCCGCGCTGTGGCTGCTGGGCCGCCCCGAGCCGCTGGGCCTGCCGCAGTGGGTGGCCTTCCTGGGCCCGGCGGTCGCCGCGCTGCTCTGCACGGCCGCGGGCCTCCTGTGGCGCCGCGCGCTCACCACGTACCGCAGCACCGGCAGCTGACGTGGCGATCCGACGAACGTATGAGGAAGGGGAATTGTGGTGGACGCGCTGATCGAGGTGGCCGGGGTCGAGAAGGTGTTCTCGGTGCGGCGCAAGGTGGGGCGACTGCGGCGGGTGCGGGAGGAGGTACGGGCCGTCGCCGGGCTGGACTTCACCGTCGCCCGCGGCGAGATGGTCGGCTACATCGGCCCGAACGGCGCCGGGAAGTCCACCACCATCAAGATGCTGACGGGCATTCTGATGCCCAGCGCCGGGCGGCTGCGGGTCGCGGGCATCGACCCGTTCGCCCGCTCCGGGGCGGGCGGCGCCGGAGGCCGCGTACGCCTCGCCCGCCGTATCGGCGTCGTCTTCGGCCAGCGCACCACCCTCTGGTGGGACCTGCCGCTGAGGGATTCCTACGAGCTGGTGCGCCGGATGTACCGCGTCCCGGACGCCGCCTACCGCGCCAACCTGGAGCGCTGCGTGGAGCTGCTGGACCTCGCGCCGCTGCTGGACGTGCCGGTACGGCAGCTCTCGCTCGGGCAGCGGATGCGCGGGGACATCGCGGCGGCGCTGTTGCACGACCCCGAGGTGCTCTACCTCGACGAGCCGACGATCGGCCTCGACGTCGTCAGCAAGGCGAAGGTCCGCTCCTTCCTCCGCGACGTGAACGCGGAACGCGGCACCACCGTCCTGCTGACCACCCACGACCTCACCGACATCGAGCAGCTGTGCCGCCGGGTGATGGTCATCGACCACGGCCGCCTGGTCTACGACGGCCAACTCGCCGGGCTCCGCGCGGCGGGCGAGGGCGAGCGGACCCTCGTGGTCGACCTGGACCGCGAACTCCCCCCGATCGACGGCGTACCCGGCGCCCGCACGGTCAAGGTCGCCGGCCCCCGCCAATGGCTGTCCTTCCCCGCCTCGGCGAGCGCCGCCCCGCTGGTCGCCTCCATCGCCGAGCGTTACCCGCTGGTGGATCTGTCGATCCGCGAGCCGGATATCGAGGATGTGATCGCGCGGTTGTACGCGGGTGGGGCGCCGGGGGTGGCGGTGGCGCCGATGGCGGGTGGGTCGGCGTAGGACCCTGGCCATGCGTCCTCGCTGCCTTCACCTGATTAGGTCAAAACCCTTACGACGTAAGGAATTTGATTGAATGCCACTGCTACGTTGGAGCGACAAGGTGACAGAGGGGCGGCGTCATGAGCAGGCCATGGGAAGCGGATCCGGGAACGGACTTCAAGAGGCGTCTGGGGAAATCGGCCCTGGAGTTGGGTGCGACCAACGGTGGTCCTGAATGTCCGGACATCTGGGAGCTGAAGAACGGCGACATCGCTGTGATCGGACGTGATCTCACCACCTCCCTCGGCGCCCGCCTGCCGGACGGAGTCTCCATCAGCTCGGACGAACGCCTCGTGGTCATCCCCCGCAGCATGCTCATCGCGGCGAAGGGAGCCATTCCTCGTGTTTGAGTGCTTCCGCGACGGCGCCGGCGAGATCCTCAAGAGGCCGGACTACCTCGCCGACTTCGGCCGGTTCTACGAGAGCGACATCTCCCTCCTCGCCAAGATCGAGCGTGGTCAGACGTTCAAGGAGCAGGGGTCGCCCAGCTGGGATGCCTTCGCCTCCGGGGACTGGGCGGGCGCGTTGCGTCTGATCGAAGCCGGGCGGGATTCCGTTGCCGCGTACTTCCAGGGCTGCGCGCGACGCGGCCTGGCGTTCCGGAGGCTTCGTATCGTCGAATTCCCCGTGGCCCCGTATCTCCAGTGGGAGATGAATTCCTTCCGGCTCCGGTCCGAGCTGGGCGAGGAGATCCGAGTACTGGATGCCCGGGAGATCGCCGACCTGGAGCGTGCGGAGCCACTTCCGGAGGTCGTGGTCCTCGGGAATTCAGTGATGTACGCCGTGATCTACGACGAGGAACTGAAGGGCGCGGGTGCGCGCCGGTTCACCGATTCCGAGCGGATCGCGACGACACTCACCGAATTTGAGTCCCTGTACCGCAAGGGCGAGGAATTCTCGGAGTTCTTCGAGCGGGAGATCGCCCCGCTCGGACCGCCCACCGTCCGCTGATACGCCAACCGGTGCGCGGCAGCGTGAGGAGCATGCGCCGATGAGTGGGTCGACCGAGGGCCGGGCCGAGAGCAACGGCCGCGTCTATCAGTCCGGTGGGGACCAGCACATCACCGAGCACCACCACCACGGTGATGCCTGGACCGCCATGCCTGGGGCGGCGCCGGACTCCGTACGGCGACCGGCCATAGGGCGCTCTCCGGTGGTCCTGCGGGACCGGGTGGAATTGCTGGCGCGGCTGAGGGCCGCTCTCGAAGAGGGCGCCGCTCACGACGTCTACGTCCTGTACGGCCTGGGCGGCTGCGGCAAGACCGCCGTCGCCTCCGAGATCTTCCGTTCCGCGACCGCCGAGGGCGACCGGATCGGGCTGTGGGTGAATGCCTCCGACCTGACCTCACTACGCGCCGGCATGCTCGCCGTCGCCGCGGACCGCGGGGCGGACGAAGGCGAGCTGACCGCCGCGCGCAGCGGGCTGCGAGCCGCCGCCGACCTGGTGTGGGACCGACTGGACCGGTCCGACCAGCCATGGCTGCTGGTGATCGACAACGCCGACGACCCGGCCATCCTGCGTGACGGCAGCTGGCTGCGCACCAGCCCGCGCGGCACCACCCTCGTCACCACCCGGCAGGTCGCCGCGCATTGGTGGCCCGGCGCCGAGCTGCATCACGTAGGGGTACTGCCGCGGGAGGATGCGGCACGGGTGCTGTGCGATCTGGCTCCGGAGAGCGGGACGGTGGAGGAGGCGGCCGAGGTCGCGGACCGGCTCGGGCGGCTGCCGCTGGCACTCACCCTCGCGGGCGGCTACCTGGCACACCAGGTGATCGACCCGTGGAACATGGCAGAGTACGGGCGGGTCCTCGACCGGGGCTCCGAGGTGGACGCCATAGAACTGCTCGACCAAGGGGCCGCGTACGGCAGCGGCCACGACTCGCGCCATCTCGCCAGCAACACCTGGGAACTGTCCCTGGACGCACTGCGTACCCACGGGCTACCCGAGGCCACGACCTTGATCCGGCTGCTCGCCTGCTGGTCCCACGACCCGCTGCCGCTTCACCTGCTGGCCGGTCCCGGCATCGGCGCGGTGCTGCCCCGCGCCCGGGTGGAGACGGCGCTCCGTGGACTGCTCGACCACTCGCTCACCCGCCTCGTACCCGGCCCGCCCCGCTGTGTGCGCACCCACGGGGTACTGCTCGACAGCATCGCCCGGAGCACCCCGGCAGAGCAGCGCGGATCGCTGGTCGGCGCCGCCGCCGAGCTGCTCGGCACGGTGCTGCCCGAGGCGACGCAGCCGTGGGCGCGCGAGGATCCGTCACTCGCTCCGTTCGCGCCGCACATCCGGGCGTTGCTGCGCCGGGCGTGTCAATGGCCCGAGATCGGTCCGGAGCCCCTGGCCCGGGTGCTGGACTGCGCGTTGCGGCTCGTGACGGCCCTGCACCGGGCGGGCGACTACGCCTCCGCGCTGTCGGTGGCGCAGGACGCGCTCGGGCGCGCGACGGAGCTGCCGACCGCGGACCACCCCGCGGTGATCGCGCTCCGCCAACGGGTCGGACGGGCCCTCTACCGGCTCGGACGGTACGAGGAAGCGGAGGCGGCTCACCGCCGTGCCCTTGACGACTGCACCGCCGCGTTCGGCGCGGATGCCGTCGAGACGCTGGAGAGCTGTGTGGGGTTGTCCTCGGTGCTGTTCTGGGGGCTCGATCGGAAGACGGAGGCAATGTCGCTGTTGCGGTGGGCCGTCGAGGGCCGGGCCGCCATGCTGGGCACGGCCCACCCGTCCATGCTCATCGCGCGGACCTACCTGCTGGAGTTCACGGTCGGCCCGGAGCTGGACCCGATCACCGGCCCCGAGCTGCTGGCGGACTGCCGCAGCACGGTCGGCCCCGGGCACCCGATCACCTTGGCCGCCGAGCTGAACTACAGCTTCGCCTTGATCGTCAGCGGTCATCAGGACCGGGCCTTGCCCCTCGTCCGTGGCGCGGTGGCCGCCTTCGAGCGCACCTACGGACCGGACCACCCCAAGACCCTCGCCGCCCGCTCCTTGCTGAGCCGCGTCCTCGGTGAGCTGGGTAAGCGCGAAGAAGCGGTGACGCAGGCCGAGCGGGTGGCCGATGCGCGGGCACGGGTGCTCGGCCCCGAACACCCGTGGACCACATGGTCGTTGGAGCGGCTCGCGGTGCGGCGGCGGGCGGTCCGGGCAGGACAGGAAGGTGAGGACGAGCCCGACAGGCTCTAGGCGTGTCGTTCGGTGGGTCACTCGCGTGGCCGTAGAGGGATCGGTGCGTGGTGACATTGCCCGGTGGAAGGGGGCGAGAGGCCCGTGCGATCCCGGCAGGGGCCTCTCGGGCTTGCTGACCGAGGTCAGCTCGGCTGGTCTCCGGTGTAGCGGTAGATTGCGCCGTCGGCGTTGACGTGCCAGACGGTGCCGTCGGCGGCGACTCCGATGTCTACGGCTTTTCCGGGGATGCCGGTCCAGGGGTTGGAGTCGTATCCGGTGTAGCGGTACATCTGGCCGAGGGAGTTCACTCCCCATACGTGGGTTCTGGATCCGACGGAGATGCGGGTGAGGCCGCCGGAGATGTTGATCCAGGGGGTGGGGCCTTGGTCTCCGGTGTAGCGGTAGATTCCGCCGTCGGCGTTGACGTGCCAGACGGTGCCGTCGGCGGCGACTCCGATGTCTACGGCTTTTCCGGGGATGCCGGTCCAGGGGTTGGAGTCGTATCCG
>NZ_JBHYGX010000024.1:3591-24940 GCF_042739975.1 Streptomyces sp. NPDC059080 | reverse complement strand
TAGTCCGGTGTACCGGTACATCTGCCCAAGGGAGTTCACCCCCCATACGTGCGTCCTGGACCCCACCGAGATCGTCGTGAGACCACCGGAGACTTGCTGCCAGTCAGCCATGCTCGTGTCCCTTCTCCTCGAACGGTGCAAAGGGAACTTGCTGCCCGACGGATACGCCTAAACGATCGGATATCCGGGGTGAATTCTGAGATCATCCAAAAATCGCCGTTTGGCGATTTTCACCCCTTCTGAATATGGGGAAGGCGGGTCGCCCTCAAGCACATCAGGAGGCCGGAAACGCTATAGCCCACAAGAAGGCCAGGACGGCGGCTGGTTGACAATCTGGCGGGCGGAGCGGCGGAGCGGCGGAGGTGGCCGCGGGGCGTGAGGCGCGGGGACGGCGGCGCGCAGCTGAGCGAGCTGCGCCCCGGGCCCCGGGCTTCGTGGCGGAGCAGCCCACCGCTGACGCGGCAGCGCCGGGAAAGAAACGGGAAAGAAGGTGCTCCTGCCGCGCGACATCCCGCCGCCTCACGTAGTCAAAAGGGTATGCGAGGGGATCACGGAACAAGAGAACAGGCGGGGGCCGAGTGAAATCAGCACAGGAGGATCAGTACCTGGAGTTCGTGGCCGCGAGGGCGAAGGGGCTGTACCGCTCGGCGTACGTCCTCGCGGCCGGCGACACCCATCTTGCCGAGGACCTGGTCCAGGAAACCCTCAGCCGGGTGTACGTGCACTGGAAGCGGGTGGCCGCAGCGGACAGCCCGGCGGCCTACGCCCAGACGGTTCTGGTCCGCACCTCCCTCACCTTGCGGCGTAGGAGAAGCACCGGCGAGCGCCCCACAGGGAACCTGCCCGACAGCGCTGCGGCCGGTCCGGACGCCGCGCTGCGGCTCACTTTGCTGGACGCGCTCGGCCAACTCCCGCCCCGGGACCGGGCGGTGCTGCTGCTGCGCTACTGGGACGACCGCAGCATCGAGGAGACCGCCCAGATGCTCAAGCTGAGCAGCAGCGCGGTCCGCTCCCAGGGCACCCGGGCACTCAACAGGGTGCGCGCGTTGCTCGGCGACAGCCTGTCCGACCTGGTTCCGCACTGAAACCGGTGCACCCAGGTCGAACCCACCGCACCATCCCCACCAGCGACAGAAAAGGTGACGCCAGCATGCCGTTCGAAGCAGACCTCGCACACGCCCTGAACCGCACGACCGACTCCCTCGAACCCGATCTCGCCACGCTCACGAGCGGAGCCGTCGAGCGCGGGCGGAGCCGCATCCGGCGTCGGCGCAGCGCCGGCGTCCTCGTCGGGGTCGGTGCCTGCGCCGCCATCGCGACCGCCGGTCTGGTGCTCCCGGGCGTGCTCGCCGGGGCTCGCTCCCCGGGATCCGATATGGAAGCGGTGGCGCTGGCGATGCCCCGTTCCGCGATCGCCGGTACCCAGATGATCGACGCCGTGAAGAAGACGTTCCCCGGGAGCCGGTTCGGCCGGGAGGACGGACAGAGCAACGACCCCTCGGATCCGTCCAAGGGGTGGGTCGCCAACGGCGGAGTGGACGTCAACGACGGGCACGGCACCGCCAACGTCGGTGTCTCGGCCCTGCGGCTCAAGCTGCCGCTCGGGGACGGCGAGGGGCTGAACTGCGACCATACGGCCGGGCGTGCCGAGGCCGGCGACACCTGCGAGCTGAGCGAGCTGCCGAGCAGCGCCACGCTTCCCGGTGGAGCCCTGGTGATGTCGGAGAAGATCGCGGAAAGGCAGCCGGTCGGTGCCGACCCCGCCCCCGGCTCCGCCGTCGCTCACCGCTGGACGACGACGGTGACCTTGAAGTCGACCGGCGCCCAGCTCCAGATGGTGCAGTGGGACACCGCCGGCGAATTCGGCAGCGGAAACAGGCCGAAGCCGACCCGTGACGCTCCCCCGCTCTCCCAGAAGCAGGCGGTGGCCGCACTCACCGGTCCCACCTGGGCGCCGATCCTCGGTGCCGTCGGCTGACCCGTCGCCTTGCCGGTGGGGGCAGAACTTCCCTCACCTGAGGCTGTCGACCACGGCGGTCAGCCGGTCCATGACGTGGGCCACGCCGAGCCCGTCCATGTAGTCGCGGACATGCACGATCCGACCGCTCCGGACCCGGATCACCAGGAGGCCGGGAATTCTGAAGGCCCGGCCGGTCGTGGTCACGGTCCCGGCCGGACGAAGACCTTCAAGAGCCCGTGGTCACACCTGACGTGGAGTCGCTCCTGACCGCACTCTATGGGGAGATCGACGACGAGATCGGAGGAACGCGGCGATGGGGACGGCCGCTCGCCCCGGCTCGGCACGGGGACCTTGATCCGGTTGCTCGCCCGTTGGTCCCATGCCCCGTTGCCGCTCCATCTGCCGGACGGGCCCGCCACCGCCGCGGGCAAGGGCGGCGGGCCCGACGGCCTCAGCCCAGCGGTGCGGTGGTGTCGCGCAGGGCGGCCAGCGCGGGCGCGTACATCCGGGCCTTGATGGTGCCGAGGGTGTCGCCGGCCTTGTCGACCTGGGCCTGGGCGCGTGCGACGGCGGTTGCGCGGACGGCCTCCTCGGTGACCGCCTCGTCGACGATCCCGGCGGCCGCCGCGTCCGTCCCGCCGTAGCGCCGGGCGGTGAGCATCGCCTCGTGCGTGGTCTGCGGGGCGAGCCGTCCCTGTATCAGCGCGGCCATGCCGGGGGTGAACGGGATGTGGATGTCCGCCTCGGGCAGGCACCAGAAGCCCCGGTCGGCGCGCATCACGCGGAAGTCGTGGGCCAGGGAGAACATCGCCCCGGCGGCGAACGTGTGCCCCTGGAGCGCGGCCACGGTGATCATCGGCAGCGACAGCAGGCGGGCGAACAGCTCGTGGACGGAGACGATGAAGTCCTGGTGCCGGTCGGCGTGGGCGGCGAGCCAGTCCAGGTCCAGGCCGTTGGAGTAGAACTTCCCCGTCGCGGCGGTGACCAGGGCCCGCGGCCCCTCCGCCTTCTCCACCTCGTCCAGGGCGGCGCCGACGGCGGCCATCCAGTCCGGGTGGAAGCGGTTCTCGCCGTCTCCGAGATCGAGGACGAAGACGTGGTCGTGACGGTCGAGCGTGGGCATTTCGGCTTCCTCACGGTGGGTTGGCGCCGGCGGGGGTGGCGTGCCGATGGTCTCAAGGGCGTTGCGGGGCCGGAAGGTTGGCCCGGCCGGGGCCGCTGGCCGGGGCCGCTGGCCGGGGCCACCGCCCCGCCTTGGCTACCGGCAGTCCGGGCAGTTGACCGCCCGCAGCCATTCGTCGACGGTCTGGCCCTCCCCGGCGCCGCATTTAGGGCGCGGGTTGTCGGTGCCGATGAGTTCATGGACGTGGAGGACGTTCTCGCCGACGGTGCCGGAGAGGGGTGTGTCCTCGTGCGTGGGCTGGTCGGTCACGGCTACCTCCATGGGTCTTCGGCGAGGATGTAGAGCGGGTGGGCGAGGCCGCCGATGCGGTGCCGGAACGGTTGCGGTGGCGGCCGGCCCGCGTCGCCGGGCGGCTGACCTGGCCAGATGCTCAGGGTGTGGGTGCGGTGGGCGTCCGGGAGGGTGACGAACAGGGCGTGCCCGCGCTTGATGTGCTCCCGCGCGGCCCGCTCCTCGCCCGCGTCCCACGCCCACGCCCGTACCGTCGCGGCATGGTCCGCGATGTCGGCGTCCGCCGCCCCGCGCGTCAGCCACGCCCACGGCGACCGGACCGGCTCGGGCTCGACCCGTTCCGCCAGCCGCAGCGCCTGCCCGCGCAGCCACCGCACGGCCAGGACGGGGGAGACGGTCCACAGCGCACAGACGGGGTACGTGGCCCCGGGCGCCGACGCCCGCTTCTCCAGGCGTACTTCGGCGAGGTAACCGGCGGTCACAGGATCTCCCCCCGACTGCGCGCGTTGACCAGCGTGATCCCCGCGATCAGCCGCTCGGCGCGGGACGTGCGCCGGATGTACGCGGCATCGACGACCCACTCCACGCCGCCCGTCAGCGACCGCAGGGACCACGCCCCGGCCAGTTCCCCCTTGGCGATGCCGAGACAGCGACGCTCGGCGTCCGCGACGAGTTCGCCGCGCACCGGGCGGTAAGGGACCTGATCGCGCTTTCCGGACTCCCGTTCGACAGACACGATCGTTCCTCTCTGTAGTCATTCCACTACCAGGGAGGTGCAGCGTGGCCTACGTTGGAGGAGTCGTTCAACGTGTGTGAGGGGGAGGAAAAGTTGGTGATCTACCCTTGAATCGCAAGGAGTTGGACCCGGACAGCTCGCCGGAGGCGGCGTTCGGGGCACGTCTGCGCACGTCGCGTGAGGAACGCGGCTGGAAGCAGGAGGAGTTGGCCGAGCGGATGGGATATTCCGGCACGCATATCTCGGCTGTCGAAACGGGCCGCAAACGCCCGACTCTTCCGCTCGCTCGGCGCGCGGACGTAGCGCTGGGCACCGGAGAAGAATTCGAACGCGCGTGGCGGAAGCTCCAGCACTCGGGCCTGCTGGAGGGCTTCCCGCAGTTCGTCGAGCACGAGGCGCAGGCGGCGGAGATCCGTCTGTACGAGGTCGGGGTGATACCGGGACTGCTGCAGACGCCGGAGTACGCGACGGCGTTGGCGGAGAGCGCCGTGAATCGTGGCGCGATCACGGAGGAGCAGGCGGACGAGCGGGTCGCACTCGTCGCGGAGCGGCAGGCGGTTCTCCTGCGGACGCCTCCGCCGCTGGTCTTCGTGGTGCTGGACGAGGGGTGTGTGCGTCGGCCGGTGGGTGGGCCGGAGGTCATGGACGCCCAGCTGGACCGGGTGCTCGAATTCGCCGAGCTGTCCCACACCGTGGTTCAGGTGGCTCCGTTCGACATGGGAACGCGTCGCCCGTTCAACCTGCCGGTCACCGTGCTGACGCGCCCGGACCGGTCGCTCATGGCCTACGCCGAGTCCGCCCAGCAGGGCCATCTTGAACGGGACAGCACATTCGTGCTGCCTCTGTTGACGGCCTACCATCAACTACAGGCCGAAGCACCGTCCCAGGCGGAATCCGTGGCCATGATCAAGCAGTTGCGAAAGGGCTCCCCGTGACGACCGAATCCCCCCGCTGGTTCAAGTCCTCGTACAGCGACAACGGCGGCCAGTGCATCGAGGTTGCCGCCAACCTCGTCGCCTCGCGCGGCGTGGTTCCCGTCCGTGACTCGAAGGACCCGCAGGGCCCGGCGCTGAGCGTGCGCGCCGCCGCCTTCGCGTCCTTCGTGGCGGGCGTCAAGGCGGACACGTTCCGCGCCTGAGCTGGTCCCCGTACGACGAAAGCCCCGTCCGTTCCTCCGTGTTGAGGGAAGGGCGGGGCTTTCTTTCGCCCTCTCGCCGCGCTGCCGTCAGGGCCCTACCCTCGAACGGAACCTGAGCGTGCTGACAAGCTGCGAAAGGGAATGCCGTGACGACCGAATCCCCCCGCTGGTTCAAGTCCTCGTACAGCAACAACGGCGGCCAGTGCATCGAGATCGCTGCCCACCGGTGGTTCAAGTCCTCCTACAGCGAGAACGGCGGCGCCTGCGTCGAGATCGCCGCCGACCGCTGGTTCAAGTCCTCGCACAGCAACAACGGCGGCGCCTGCATCGAGGTGACCGCCATCCTCGTCGCCTCGCACGGCGTGGTCCCCGTCCGTGACTCGAAGGATCCGGAAGGCCCGGTGGTGAGCGTTCCGGCCACCGCCTTCGCGTCCTTCGTCACGGGCGTGAAGGCCGGAGATTTCCGCTCCTGAGCAGGTCGAACGTACGACGAAAGCCCCGCCTGTTCCTCCGCGTTGGAGACGGGCGGGGCTTTCCTTCGGTCTGTCGGCGTCTGATTTTGGTTCGCGGACGCGATCCGGGCGGCGACGGGGCTCTCGGGCCCGATCCTCGTCACGGTCTCCACGGAGGGCTGACACCGGCAGGAGGGGGCGCCGACCTGGCCGCGCTGCGGTCACCCAGCCAGATCAGGCACGTCGACCTCAAGGCCATCCCACCCACGACCGGCTGTCACAGGGGCGCTATAGCCTGAGCGGACGTGCGAACGTCATACGAGGGGATGCGGACGGTGCTGCCTGCTTACGCGATCGAGGTCGGAACCGAACCGTTGGTCCGTCCGGTGCGGGATTCGGTGGGAGGTTGGCCCTTCCTCGACCGGGGCCAGGAGTGGCCCGAGTGCTTCTGCGGTGAGCGGTTGGCGCTGTTCTTCCAGTTCGACATCCCCTCGGACGTGGAGCCTTTCGGCGGGGACCACCTTCTGGTCTTCCACTGCCGGGCGCACAACGACGCGTCCGAACCCCAGCTCGCCGACGGCCGGCTCGTACCGAAGTACTGGGACGCTCCGCAGCCGCCCTACCCGGCGCCGTTCTGGCGGGTACTGATACAGAGCGGCGCGGCGCTGCCGTATCCGGAGGCCGAACCGTCCGTGTGCGCGCTGCCGCTGGCTCTGCGGCCCTTCGCGGACACCTCCGACGAGGAGGGCGGCGGGGCCCAGACCTTCAAGGTGGGCGGTAACCCGTCCTGGGCGCAGGGGCCCGAGGAGTACACGTGCGCGTGCGGCGCGGACCTCGTGTACGTCTGCCAGGTGCCCGAGGGCATGGACTTCGCCGTCCACCCCGGCCTGCCGGAACAGCCCTACAGCGTCCGGGCCGACACCTACTGGCTCTTCCTGGGCAACGAGGTGTACCTGCTGGCGTGCCCGGCCCGCTGCGATCCGGCGGCCGCCTGGCCGGTCAACCAGCACTGACGCGTCGGCACCGTCGCCCCTGTCCCACCCTGGCGGTGCCCGGCGGCCACCACCGGGAGCAGGCGGCCACCGTTCCGGAGGTCATGTACGGGACAGCGCTTAGGGGGCGCCCACCAACGCGCTCACCAGCCGCGTCACCGCAGGCCGCGGGTCGGGGGCGTCCGGGCCGCTGGTCATCAGCAGGTGGTGGGCGGCGTGGGACGGGCCCGAGGGCGCCCACTGGGCACGCCATCAGGACCGCTGGAACGCCGTGAACGAGGGATTCAACGCACCGCTGCTCGACGCCGCATATAGGGGTAGCGCGGTGCAACGCATCGCCGCGGTCCGGCCTCTCCCTGGGTGTCAGCAGACCTTCAGCTCTTCGCACCAGAGGTGATCATGAACCACCGTTACGTCTCCGGCGCCGCCGTCCTCGCCTCCGCCGCCGCCCTCCTCGCGACCGTGTCCGGCGCCGCCGTGGCCGCCCCGCACACGGCGCCCGCCGCGCCCACGTCCGTCCGGGCCACGGTCTGGAAGCCGTGCCACCCGCCCACGGGGTACCGGCACTTCCTCAAGCTGAACTCCGCCAAGAACACCGGCGGCAAGACGGTCGTGCGCGTCACCCCGGAGACGTGCAAGTACAACGCGGCCAACGACGAGGACGTCGTCTACACCCCGACCGGCGCGGCCCGGTCGCTCGGCTTCGCGCGGGGCGCCACCGTCACGGTCTTCAAGGGCAACACCCCCGTGAAGGTCACCCCGAAGTGGCTGGGCAGCCACAAGCTCACCAACACCCCGCACTTCGCCTACCGCCTCAACGACCAGCGCAAGATCACCGCCCTGGAGGAGATCTACCACCCGTAGGGGAGCGCGCGAGCTGCCCGGGTCGCGCCTCTCACGGGGTGCGGCCCGGGCGGTCCGGCCCGGGAGGGGACAGCGGACAGTCCAGCTCCGGCATCGCGCGGTTCGGTGAGCAGCACACCAGCGCCAGGGTCGGGGCAGTCGGGGCGACCCAGCCCGGTGGTCGGCAGACGCCCGGTTCGCGCGGGGGCGCTACAGCTTGCTCGCCTCCCGAACGGTATGGAGGTGGACCAGGACGTCGTAGGCCCTGCCGATGGCGATCTTGGGCGTCTTGTCGTTCGGGTACTGCGTGCCGACGTTGTATGCCGGGCGCGAGATGTCCAGCCAGCCGCGGGCGGCGGCGGGTGCCTTGCGCAGGTCGGCGTAGTAGTCGCGGTACCGGACCTGGTCGAGCGTGTACTCGTTCGTGCCGGGACCGGCCGGGCCGACGGTGAACTTCTTCCACTCGCCGCCGAGCGCCTCGCCCTTGGAGAGGAAGGAGCCCTGGTCGAAGGTGGTGCCGATGGCGAGGTAGTCCGCGCCCAGGGTGTCGCGGAGGAACGAGCCCTGGGTCTTCGGGTACGTCGCGGGGTCGGAGGCCGCGTAGCCTGCGTGGTCGTTGTGGGCCGACAGCAGGACCCCGCTGCCGGTGCGCCGCTGCCACCATGCCGTGGTCTCGGCCATCACCTGGTCGCGGTAGCGCTCCATGGCGGTCAACGATTCCTGGTCGCCGGGGTTGAGGGTGAGGAAGGTGTAGGTCTGGGCGATGTTGCGGGCGTTCTGCAGTGCGAACTCGAAGTCCTCGCCGCCCCCCGACCTCTGACGTTGTACAAGTTCCAGTACTTGCTGCGCTTTGGCCGCATTCTGCTGCCGCTCCGCGAGTGGCCGCTCCAGATAGGCGATGGCGTCGTCGAGCGGGCGCAGGCCGGTGAGGAGCTCGTTCAGGCGCGGCAGGGATTCCGGACGGGTCCGCCGAACGTAGTCGGTGACGCTGTCGAAGACCCGCTCGTCGATCCTGGGCGCACCGATGTCGTCGCCCAAGAAGTGGACCGGGCGGTTGGGGTGTTGGCGGTTGTGGTCGCGCATCCACCGGACGAGGGTCACGAACTCCTCGCGGTCCCAGGGAGATCCGGCCATCACCTCGTGGACGACCTGCCGCGTGTCGCGGTTACCGTCGCCGCGCTGGAGGTAGTCGTCGATCTGCAGACCCGCCGACCAGCTGATCTCCAGGGCGAAGGTGGTGAATCCCTTCTGCTCGACGAGGTAGCGGAAGACCCGGTCCTTCAAGGCGAAGAACTCGTGCGAGCCGTGCGTGGCCTCGCCCACGCCGACCACCTTGGCGTCGCCGACCATCATTCCCAGGGCGTGCAGGTCGGCCGTGCCGGTGCCCGGCTCCGTCGACCGCAGCGGATGAGCGATCCGGTCCAGTGCGCGGACGGGGGCCGACGCGACGGCCGGTGCGGACGCCGTCGGTGCTGCGTACACGGCCGCCGCGGGGGCCAGCGTCGCGGCCAGGCCGAGAGCCGCCGCCGCGAGCCGCTTCCCGTTGCCGATCATGTCTGATCACTCCTCAACATGTTTGGTGTCACGTGCTGCTGAGAAGATCGTCACGCGCGTGGCGGCCCGGGCGCGATGGGGCCGACCCGACACCTTCCCGGGGGATAGCCCCCGTGATCCGGGTTTCAGGCGAAGTTGCCTCGCCGCCATGTCCGTTGCCCCCTGCCGGCGTTACCGTCGTGCCATGTCCAAGATCGAGATTGACGCGATAACCGCCGAGTTCTTCGGAGCCTTCGACAACCGCGGCGGCAAGACGGCGGACGTGGCCCGGATCCACCGGCTGGTCATTCCGGGTGGCGTGATCGTGCTGACCGGGCCGAAGTACACGGTCTACACCGTGGACGAGTTCATCGAGCCGCGCGAACGCCTGCTCGCCGACGGCCGGTTGGTCGAGTTCTCGGAGTGGGAGACCTCCGAGCGAACCGAGATCGCGGGCGACATCGCGTCGCGCTTCGGCGAGTACCGCAAGGCCGGCGTCCTGGACGGCGAGCCGTTCGAGGGTGGCGGGACCAAGACCTTCCAGTTCGTCCGCACCCCGGAGGGCTGGCGGATCGCGGCGTTCTCCTGGTACGACCAGCCCTGAGTGCAGGAGCCCGCGGAGCCTCACTCTTCTGCCGCAACGAAGCTATCCGCGTTGTCGGGTAGAAGATCTCGGAGCGGCCGTGCACGCGCGTCGCAACAGGCCGGGTGCCGGCGCCCGCCCGGTGTCTCAGAGCGACGCCGGAGCCGCCCGTCGCAGATGCTCCAGGTTCACCGCGTCGGCCATCGCCCGGTAGCCCGCGTCGCTGGGGTGGAGGTGGTCGCCGGAGTCGTACGACGGGCGGAGGCGTTCGGGGGACCACGGGTCGCGGAGGGCCTTGTCGAAGTCGACGACCTCGTCGAAGACGGCGCCGGAGCGGATGGTCGCGTTGACCTTGCGGCGGACCTCGTCGAGCTTGGCGGTGTAGCCGCGGTGGCCGCTGAACGGCGTGAGCGTGCCGCCGGTGACCCGCAGGCCGCGGGCGTGGGCGTCGCTGACGACCTGCCGCATCCCGGCGAGGATCTTCTCCGGGTCGTACTGGCGCGGCGTCTTGAGCAGGTCGTTGATGCCGATCTCCACCAGGACCGCCTTCACGCCGCTGCGCGAGAGCGCGTCCCGGTCGAGGCGGGACAGCACGCTGGGGCCGTTGTTGGGGGAGAAGCGGGAGCCGTCGACCAGCAGGCGGTTGCCGCTGATGCCCTGGTTGAGGACGCCGTAGCGGGGCGCGCCCGGTTCGGTGCGCAGGCGGTCGGCGAGGAAGTCCGTCCAGCGGTGGTTGGCGCCCGCGGTGGAGGTGATGCCGTCGGTGATCGAGTCGCCGATGACCACCACCGCGCCGTGCGCCTCGGTGCTCCACACGTCGACGCCCGTCAGATACCGCCAGTACGGGCTCTGTTCCGTGTACGCCGCGCCTGTCGTGTCCTCCGTACGGTCGCCGCGCGCCAGATACGACGTCTGCCGGGCGTACGGGTGGTACGTGGCGGGGCCGGACGGTGACGGGGAGTACGTGGTGACCAGCAGGTCCGCGTCCTGGGGGACGGCCAGCCGGACCGGGTCGCTGGTGACCGCGCCGCCCGCCGGGATGGTCACCGCCGAACGGCCGCCGAAGGCGAGGCGCCGCATCGTGCCGGGCGCGGCCGTCGGGTCGCTGGGCGCCGCGGCGAGCGCCAGGGAGGCGTGGCTGACCGGCAGCGGGCGGGTGCCGTAGAGGTTCGACAGCTGGATGCGGGCGCTGGAGCCGCCGACGCTGCTGTGCACGACGTTGCGGATCGACATGCCCGCGTAGCCGTCCAGGGTGCCCGGCTCGGCCGCCGCGGCCGCCGCGGACCACGTACCGACCCACTGACCGGAGACGGCGGGCGCCGCCGGGTCGCGGGGCCGGTGCGTGGCGTTGTTGCCCCAGGATCCGCCGGTGCCGCCGAAGCCGACGAAGATGGCGGTCGAGACGAGCACCACCACAGCCGCCAGACCGGCGAGCAGGGCGTAGCCCACACCTTTGTTCATGCGGGGCGGATCTCCTGTGACGGCGGAGCCGCGGGCTCCGGGCGGGCAGGGGCTGCCGGGCGCGTCGGCTGCCGACGCCTCCGCCGGGCGGAGGGCGGCGGACCTGGACGTCCGGCGATCAGCGGCACCGTTGCGGTCCGATCGGTCCCGCCATGATCCCACGGCGGGCTCAGGGGGCGCTCGGCGCCCTTTGCGCGCCCCCTCCTGGTCCGGACGCGCGGGACTCGTGGTTCGTTCCATGGGTGGGTCACAGTTGACCCACGCGGCCTCCCGCGGCCGGGACCCGGCGTGGCGCGGCCGGTCCGTGGTGCGCCGCACCGCGGGATTCGGGAACGGTGGAGTGGATGGAACGCACGCAGACGACGTCGGTGCCGTACGCGGCCCAGCCGGGCGGCACCGGCCCGGGGACCGCCGCCGACCAGGACAGACGCCGGGCCGTACGGCGGATGAAGACGCTCGCCACCGGCCTGCTGCTGGGGGTCGCGCTGATCTACGTCCTGGCGAAATGGGCCGGGGCGGCCGGTGCCGGCGGCTGGGCCGGGTATGTCGCCGCGGCCGCCGAGGCGGGCATGGTGGGCGCGCTGGCCGACTGGTTCGCGGTCACCGCGCTGTTCAAGCGGCCCATGGGGCTGCCCATCCCGCACACCGCCATCATCCCCACCAAGAAGGACCAACTGGGGCAGAGCCTCGGCGAGTTCGTCGGGGAGAACTTCCTCTCCGACGAGGTGGTGCGCCGACGGCTGCGCTCCGTCGGCATCGGCCGGCGCCTCGGCGGCTGGCTGGCGGAGCCCCGTAACGCCGACCGGGTGACCGCCGAGCTGTCCACGGCGCTGCGCGGCGCGCTGACCGTGCTGCGCGACGCCGACGTCCAGGCGGTCGTGGGGGAGGCCATCACCCGACGGGCCGACGCGCAGGAGATCGCGCCGGGGCTCGGCGCCCTGCTCGGCAAGGTCGTCGCGGACGGCGGCCACCGGCGGGTGGTGGACCTGGTGTGCGCCCGCGCCCACGACTGGCTGGTCATGCACGGTGACTCGGTGATGAGCGCGGTCTCCGGCGGGGCGCCCGGCTGGACGCCGCGGTTCGTCGACCGGAAGGTGGGCGACCGGGTCTACAAGGAGCTGCTGCGCTTCGTCACCGAGATGCGGGACATGCCCGAGCACCCGGCACGCGGCGCGCTGGACCGCTTCCTCACCGACTTCGCCACCGACCTGCGCACCGACCCGGACACCCGGGCCCGCGTCGAACGCCTCAAGTCCGAGGTGCTGGGCCGCGGCGAGGTGCAGGACCTCATCGCGTCCGCCTGGGGCTCGGTCCGCGCGATGATCGTCGCGGCGGCGGAGGACGAGAACAGCGAACTGCGGCAGCGGGCCCGCGCCGCCCTGCTCTCCCTGGGACAGCGCCTCGCCCGCGACGAACGGCTCCAGGGCAAGGTCGACGGCTGGCTGGAGGGCGCCGCCGTCTACGTCGTGACGACGTATCAGCACGAGATCACCGCCCTGATCACCGACACCGTCGCCTCCTGGGACGCCGAACAGACCTCCCGGAAGATCGAGGCGCACATCGGCCGCGACCTCCAGTTCATCCGGATCAACGGGACGGTGGTCGGGGCGCTGGCCGGGCTGGGGATCTACGTGGTGTCGCGGGTGTTCGGGTGGTGAGGACGGGACGGGGGAGGCGGCGGTCCTGAGGCGCTGCGGGGCACCCCCGGCGCCTCGCCCGCGCCCGTACGCCCGGCCTGCGTCTGTACGCCTGGCCCGCGGCCGCTCGCCCGGCCTGCGCCCGTACGCCAGCCTGCGTCCGTACCCCGGCCTGCGCCCGCTCGCCCGGTTTGCCCCGCGCCCCGGCCCGCGCCCGGCCCCGGCCCGGCGCCCGCCTCCCGCTCCCGCCCGCGTCGGCCACGTCCGCCCCCTGGTGACCTCCACCCGCAGGGTCTACCGTGCCCGCGTGCAGGGGTCCTGGGAGCGGGCGGTCGCGGTGCGCGGGCGGCGGCGGGCGCCGGGGCGGGCGGTGCGGGCGCTCGCCGAGGTGACGGTCACGTGCGGCGTGGTCCTGCTGCTGCTCGTCGTCCACCAGCTGTGGTGGACCAACCGCCAGGCCCACGACGCCGCGCAGGACCGCGTCGGGCAACTGGAACGCCGGTGGGCCCACCCGGAGGGCCAGCCCGCCCCGCCACCCGCCGAGGTCCCCGGCGCCTCACCGACGACGGGCCCCGCCCCGCGTCCGCGCACCCCGGCCACCCGCCCCGCGCCGCCGCCCCGTCCGGACGCCGGGTACGCCGTCCTCCGCATCCCCCGCCTCGGTCTTGACGTCCCGGTCGCCGAGGGCACCGGCCGCGCCGCGGTCCTCGACAAGGGGTACGCCGGGCACTACCCGGGCAGCGCGCAGCCCGGCGACACCGGCAACGTCGCGCTGGCCGGGCACCGCAACACCCACGGCGAGCCGTTCCGCCACCTCGACCGGATGCGGCCCGGCGACACCGTCCGCATCGACACCGCCGACGCCGTCCACACCTACGTCGTCCGCGCCGTCCTGCCCCGCACCACCCCCGGCGACACCGGCGTCCTCGCCCCCGTCCCGCGCAGCGCCGTCCACCCCGCGTACGGCTTCACCGCCCCGGGCGCGTACCTCACCCTGACGACCTGCACGCCGGAGTTCACCTCCACGTACCGGCTGATCGTCTGGGCGGTGCTGCGCGGCACCGAACCGCGCTGACGGGGCCTGCCGCTCCCGGTGGGAGACCGCCTAAGCTCTCGCCCCGTGCGAAACCAGACACCCGGCGGCGCGCCCCCGGGCTCCCGAAAGCGCCCGGCGCTGCTGTGGCTGCTGCTGCCCTACGTTCTCTTCCTGGCCGTGCTGCCGCTCGTCAACCGGCTCACGCCGACCGTGTTCGGGCTGCCGTTCCTCTTCTTCTGGATGCTGCTGGCGACCGTGGCGACACCGGGCGCGGTGTGGCTGGCGCGCCGCGGTGACCTGCGGCGGGGGCACCGATGAAGGCCACCGTCGCCACCTCCGTCTTCGCCGTCTTCATGGCGCTGACCCTCGCGCTCGGCCTGCTGGCGGTCCGCGCCCGGCGCGGCGGCCGCCGTGAGCGCGGGCTCGCGGAGTGGTCGGTCGGTGGCCGCAGTCTGGGCACCGTCTTCATCTGGGTGCTGATGGCCGGGGAGAGCTACACCAGCTTCAGCTACCTCGGCGCCGCGGGCTGGGGCTACCGGTTCGGCGCCCCGGTCCTCTACGTCATCGCCTACATGTCCTGCGGCTATGCCCTGGGCTACGTCGTCGGGCCGATGCTCTGGGCGTACGCGCGCCGCCACGGACTGGTCGGCATCACCGACATCGTCGCGCACCGCTACGGCCGCCCCTGGCTGGGCACCGCCGTCGCCCTCTTCGCCACCGTCTGTCTGCTGCCGTACATCCAGCTCCAGATCACCGGCATGGGCGTCGTCGTCTCGACGATCTCCTACGGCGCGATCAGCCTCCACTGGGCCTACTTCCTCGGCTTCGCCCTCACCACCACCTTCGTCGTGGTCAGCGGACTGCGCGGCAGCGCCTGGGTCTCCGTCCTCAAGGACGTCCTGGTCATCGCCACCCTCGGCTTCCTCGCCGTCTACGTACCGCTGCACTACTTCGACGGCTACGGCGCCTTCCTCGACCGGATGGTCGCCGAGAAGCCGCAGTGGCTGACGTTCCCCGGGCACGAGTCGGGCGGTCTTGGCCAGGGCTGGTTCCTCTCCACCACCGTCGTCAACTCCCTGACCGTGGTGATCTTCCCGACGACCGTCGCCGGATACCTCGGCGCCCGCAGCGCCGACACCCTGCGCCGCAACGCCGTCTACCTGCCCGCGTACAACGTGCTGCTGTTCGTTCCGGTGGCGCTCGGCATGGCGGCGCTGTTCGTGGTGCCGGGGCTGACCGGCGCCCAGTCCGACCTGGCGCTCTTCACACTGGTCACCGACTCCCTCCCGGCCTGGGCGGTCGGCGTGATCGGGGTGGCCGCGGCACTCTCCTCGATCGTCCCGATGGCGGTGTTCATGCTGGTCATCGGCACGATGTGGGGCCGCAGCGTGTTCGGCGCGCGGTCCGGCGGCCGGACGGGGAAGGGCCCGGAGGCGCCGGTCGACGGCCCGGCCGGACAGCGGCAGAAGCGGTGGTCGCAGCTGGTCGTGGTCGCCGCCGGAACCCTCGCGCTGCTCCTGACCTACTTCGCCCCGCAGACCCTCGTCCGCCTCTCCCTCATCTCGTACGAGGGCATGGCCCAACTGGTGCCGATGCTGTTGCTGGGGCTGGTGTGGCGACGGCTGACGTGGCAGGCGGCGGTCGCCGGGGCGGCGGCCGGGATCACCCTCGTCTGCACGGCGGTCTTCAGCGGCCACGACCCGCTCTGCGGCGTCAACGCCGGACTGCTCGCGCTCGCGCTGAACGTCGCGGTCGCCCTCACCGTCACCCGCTTCGGACCGCGCGAACGGGACGAGCGGCCGGACGGTGAGGTGCTGGCGGTGGAGGACGAGTTCCCGCGGACGGGGGAGCAGGACCGGGAACGGGGTGACGCGGTGGGTGCGACGGAGTCGGTGAGCTGACGGATGCGGTGAGCGGACGGATGCGTGAGCGGACGGGTGAGGCGGGCGGACGAGGCGGGGTGGCGGGGGCGTCCGGCCGTACGCGCCGGGGTTCCCGTTCCGGCCGTTCTCCCCCTGAAGCGTTCGGCCCGGAGTTCCCGCTCCGCCCACCCGCCTCCCGTACCCTCCCCGCCGTGGTTACCCTGGACGCCACGACAGGCCCAGCGCCGTACGGGTGCGGGCCGCGCCGGGGCCCCCGGGCGCACCGATCGCCGTGAGGAGGCGCCCGATGTCCCGCATCGCCGAGATCCGGCGGCTCCACACCTCCGCCCTGGCGCTCCTCGTCGTCGGCCTGCTGCTGGCGGAGAGCGGCCTGGCCACGGCGCTCACCGCGGCCGCGACCACCGGTGCCATCGTGCTGCTGTGCCGGGCGTTCCTGCTGGGGCTCCTCGCCGGGTGCGCCCGGCCGATGCCGCCGGGCCGGGTCCGTACCGCGATCCGGGACCGTGAACGGCGCACCGCCTTCCTGCCGCAACGCGACCCGGACGCCGCGGGCCGCCCGCGCCCCCGGGCGCCGGGCCGCGCCCTCCCGACGGCCGCGTAGACGCACCGCGGGCAGCCCGCCCGCACCGCCCGCCAGTCCCCCGCATCCGGGGGCCCGCCTCGGCGACGTACCCAGGGCCCTTCGTATCGGGTCGTACCGGGGGAGCCTGCCCCGGCGACGTCTCCGGGGAGCCCGGGCGTACGCCCGCCCGTTCCGGAACCGTTCCGACCGCACCGCGCCCGGCCCCGTACCCGCGGGGATTCCGGGCGGGGTCCGGCGCCCCGGTGAGGGCACCCGCGTCCCGCACGGCCCGTCACGCCGCTTCCTCATTCCGGCACGACGAGACCCGTGGAGGGCTCATCCATGTCCGTTTTCGGTCTGCTCGGCGATCTGCTGGCGCATGGCGCGCAGGCGATCGCACCGTTCTTCGGCGCCTCGGCCACGGCCGCCGCCATCGTCCTGTGCACGCTGGCGGTCCGCGCCGCGCTGCACCCGCTCGCCCGCGCCGCCGCCCGCGGCGAGAAGGCCCGCGCCGCGCTCGCCCCGCAACTCACCGCGCTCCAGCGCACACACAAGGACGCCCCGGAGCGGCTGCGCCGGGCCACCACCGAGCTGTACGCCACCACCGGCGCCTCCCCGCTCGCCGGCTGCCTGCCGTCGCTGCTCCAACTGCCCGTCTTCTTCGTGATGTACCACCTCTTCTCCACCGGTGGCTCCGGACTGCTCGGCCACACCCTCCTCGGCGCGCCGCTCGGCGGCCACTGGACGCAGGCGCTGGCCGACGGCGGCCCGTTCGGCCCGCACGGCCTCGTCTACCTGGGCCTGTTCGCGCTGGTCACCGCCGTCGCCACCTGGAACGTCCGGCGGGCGCGGGCCGCGGCGGCCCGGCGGCCCGACGCCGCCGCCCCCGCGCTGCCGGGCGCCGCGGGCCTGACCAGGGCGCTGCCGCTGCTCTCGTACGCCACGCTGATCACCGTCGCCGTGGTGCCGCTCGCCGCCGCGCTGTACGTCGTCACCACCACGGCGTGGACGGCCGCCGAACGGGCCCTCCTCCACCGCGACCGGCCCGCCGTGGCGGCCGGGACGAGCCCGGACAGCGGCGCCCGGGCGGACGCGCTGCCCGCCCGGAGCTGAGCCGGGCGGCCGGAAACCGCGCCCCGGTGCCCGTCGGGGCATGGGTTTCCGGCACCCCGTTCCAGTACGTGGACGGGGGTCTTGCGGAGTGGTCGGGGTTCTTGGACGATCGGCCAATTGCTCGATGGCCGTCCCCATCGGCCGTCCCCATCGGCCGTCCCGGGAGGCCCCTTCCGGGCCGGCCTTCGACCACGGGAGTGGTACCGATGAAGCTGCTGCGTGTCGGAACGACAGGGGCGGAACGCCCGGCGCTGCTCGACGCGGACGGGGCGCTGCGGGACCTGTCCGGCCTGGTACCGGACATCGACGGGGCGCTGCTCGCCGACGACGCCGCGCTGGCCCGCGTCCGGACGGCGGCCGGTTCGGGCGACCTGCCCGTCCTCGACGCGGCGGGGCTGCGCACCGGCCCGCCCGTCGCCCGGATCGGCAAGGTCGTGTGCATCGGGCTGAACTACCACGATCACGCCCGCGAGACCGGCGCGGCCGTCCCCGAGGAGCCGATCATCTTCCTGAAGGCGCCGGACACGGTCGTCGGCCCCGACGACACGGTGCTGGTGCCGCGGGGCGCCGAGAAGACCGACTGGGAGGTCGAACTGGCCGTCGTCATCGGCCGCACCGCCCGCTACCTTCCGGACGGCGACGCGGCGCGCGCCGTCGTCGCCGGGTACGCCGTCGCCCATGACGTCTCCGAGCGGGCCTTCCAGATCGAGCGGGGCGGCCAGTGGGACAAGGGCAAGAACTGCGAGACCTTCAACCCGCTGGGCCCCTGGCTGGTCACCGCGGACGAGGTGCCCGACCCGCAGGCTCTCGGCCTGCGGCTGTGGGTCAACGGCGAGCTGAAGCAGCGCGGTACGACCGCCGAGCAGATCTTCCCGGTGGCCGAGGTGGTGCGGTACGTCAGCCAGTTCATGACGCTGTACCCGGGCGACGTCATCAACACCGGAACCCCGGCGGGGGTGGCCATGGGGCAGCCGGAGCCCAAGCCGTATCTGCGGGCGGGCGATGTGGTCGAGCTGGAGATCGACGGCCTGGGCCGCCAGCGCCAGCAGCTCAAGGACGCCTGACGGGACGCCGTCCGACGGAGTGACATCCGGCGGGACTGTGCCCGGGCACGTTGCTACCTGTCCACCGGGCTCCCGCGCTTGCCTGGACGCCGGTGACATCCGACGGCACCGTGCCCGGGCACGGTGCTACGGCAGATGGCTCCCCGGGGCCCATCTGACGGAGCCGACGGGCCGTCCGACGCACCCCACCGGCCGACCCACCGAGCGCACCTGCCATGTCCGACGGGCGGGGCGTCGTGCCGGGGGCAGGCGTCCGAAACCGGGTGTCCGGCCGGGGCGTTCGGGCTCGGAGCCCGGAGCCCGGAGCTCAGGCTCGGGCTCAGGCGTCCGGTATCTCGATCCGGACCGTGCGGTCCTCGGCTGCCGACCGTTTCGCGGCCTCCAGGACCCGCAGGGCCGCCGCGGCTTCCGCCGCGGTCACCGGTGGGCGACCGCCTTCGCGCAGGGCCCGGGCCACCGCCGCGTAATACGCCGGATAGGCGCCGGGCAGCGTCGGCACCGGCGTACCGCCCCCGGTCTGCGGGGACTCTCCGGCGCCGATCCGGCCCCAGGCGGACTCCGGCTCCACGCCCCAGGCCGCGCCCTCGGCGCCGGGCCGGGCGCCCGCGCGCAGCGCCGCTTCCTGCGGGTCGAGGCCGTACTTCACATAACCGGCTGCGCTGCCCAGCACCCGGAAGCGCGGGCCCGACTGGGCGGCCGCGGCGCTCACCCACAGATGGGAGCGGACCCCGCTGGTGTGGGTGAGCGCGAAGAAGGTGTCGTCGTCGGCCTCCGCGCCGGGCCGCCGGACGTCGGACTCGGCGTAGACGGACGCGACGGGCCCGAAGAGCGTCAGCGCCTGGTCGACGAGGTGGCTGCCGAGGTCGTAGAGGAGGCCGCCGATCTCCGCCGGGTCGCCGGACTCGCGCCAGCCGCCCTTCGGGCGCGGCCGCCACCGCTCGAAACGCGACTCGAAGCGCCGGACCTCGCCGAACGCCCCCTCGTCGAGCAGCTTGCGCACCGTGCGGAAATCGTTGTCCCAGCGGCGGTTCTGGAAGACGGAGAGCAGCAGACCGCGGTCGGCGGCGAGCGCCGCGAGGCGGTCGGCCTCGGCGGCCGTCGCGGCGAGTGGCTTGTCGACCACCACCGGCAGCCCCGCCTCCAGCGCGGCGGACGCCAGCGCCACATGCGTCTTGTTGGGCGTCGCCAGGACGATCAGATCGAGAGCACCGGCGCGGGCCAGGACCTCCTCGGGGCCCGCGACCGTCCGCACACCGGGGTGCTCCGCACGGGCCTGCGCCTGCCGCTCGGGGCTGCGGGTCGAGACGGTGTCCAGCGCCAGCCCCTCGGCCGCGGCGATCAGCGGCGCGTGGAACACCGAGCCCGCCAGGCCGTAACCGATCAGGCCGACGCGGAGCGGGGCGCCGTCGCGGGCCGGGGATGCGGGGCTGCCGGGGAAATCGTTCATGAATCCACTTAAGCAACAGTGTTGCCAAAGCGCAAGGGATGGGGACAATGGAGAGGTGACCAGTAACGACCACGGGCCGCCGGAGCACCCCGGAGCGACGGCCGCCGCGTCCCTCGCCGCCGGTGCCGCGGCCGGTTTCAACCTCCCCGCGCTGCGCGGGCACAACGCCGCGCTGGTTCTCGGCCTGCTGCGGGCGGCGGGGGAGGAGGGCGTCAGCCGCCTGGAGCTGGCGGCGCGTACGGCGCTGACCCCGCAGGCGGTCAGCAAGATCACCGCCCGGCTGCGGGCCGAGGGCCTGGCGGCGGAGGCGGGCCGCCGCGCCTCCACCGGCGGCAAACCCGCCACGCTGCTGCGGCTCGTCCCCGGCGCCCGCCACGCGATAGGCATCCACCTCGACCGTGACGAGGCGGTCCTCGTCCTCGCCGATCTCGCGGGCGCCCCGGTCGCGGTCCGTCGCGCCCCGCTCGACCTCACCGCTGGCGCCGGGCCGGTCCTCACCACGGTCGCCCGCGAGGTCGCCGCGGTACGGGCGGAGGTCGACGCACCCGGTGTCCTGGGTGCCGGGGTCGCCTGCCCCGGCCCGCTCGACCACGCCACCGGGGTGCTGCGCCGGGTCACCGGCGCCCCGGGGTGGGACGGCTTCCCGCTGCGCGACGCCCTCGCCGCACGGCTGGACCTGCCGGTCGTCGTCGACAAGGACACCAACGCCGCCGCCCTCGCCCTGGCACGCGGCCCCGGCCGTCCCGGCTCGTTCGCCTATCTGCATCTGGGGACGGGCCTCGGAGCCGGTCTGGTGCTGGACGGCGCCCTGTACCGGGGGCCGCGCACCGGCGCCGGGGAGTTCGGCCATCAGGTGGTGTGGTGGGACGGCCCGCGCTGCGCATGCGGGCGCCGCGGCTGCGTGGAGGCGCTGTGCCTGGCGGCACTCGCCCGCGACGATCTGCCCGGCGCCGCCCGCGCGTTGGGCGTCGGTGCCGCCAACCTCGTGGAACTGCTGGACATCGACCGCATCCTGCTGGGCGGCCGCACGGTCGCGGCACAACCGGACGTCTTCCTGCGCGGCGTGACCGAGGAGCTGACGGACCGGGCCGCCGCTCGCGGGTCCGCGAGCCCCTCGGTGGCGATCGTCCCGGCCGGTGGCCCCGGGCCGGTGGCGGAGGGGGCGGCGCAGCTGATCCTCGGGCCGCTGTTCGGCGCTTCGGCGGGGGTGGCTGCTGTGCCACAACGGGGGGTGGTTTCGGGGGAGTCCGGGGTACGGGCGGGGGCTGCGCTTCCGTAGCGCTGGATGCCTCCGCAGGGGGCGCTTGCCGGGGCGCGCCCCGGGCTCGTGGCGGCTGCTGGGCAAGTCCGGGGAGGGCCCGGTGGGCGGCGACTGTCCGGCTGGTGGGCGTTGGGGGCGGCCGGGGGGGGGGGGGGCGGCGCGGCGCCACCCAACCCCCCACACCACAACCGAGACGCCCCCCGCCCACCCCCCCCGACCCCCCCCCCCCACCGA
>NZ_JBHYGX010000024.1:0-3581 GCF_042739975.1 Streptomyces sp. NPDC059080 | reverse complement strand
ACCCTCGCTCGCATCAAGAAACGGCGACCACCGAGCTCTACACTTGCAGTGTCGTCGGCCGCGTCAGCTGTGTATCAGAGACAGGCCCGAACGGCACCTGACCGGACCCTCAGGCGGTGGCGCCCGGCCGTGCCCGCCCGGCGCCGGGCCCTCAGATGTAGTCGACCAGGTCTGCGATGGAGTCCCGGATGTGAGTCGGCCGGTACGGGTGCCGACCGATGTCGTCCTTGGCTGTCAGCCCGGTGAGCACGAGGAATGTCTCCATCCCGGCTTCCAGCCCTGCAAGGATGTCCGTGTCCATCCGGTCGCCGATCATCGCGCTGCTCTCCGAGTGCGCGCCGATCGTGTTCAGACCCGTCCGCATCATCAAGGGATTCGGCTTTCCGACGAAGTACGGCTTCTTGCCGGTGGCCGCAGTGATGAGCGCCGCGACGGCCCCGGTGGCGGGAAGGGCGCCCTCCGCCGAAGGTCCTGTCTCGTCGGGGTTGGTAGCGATAAAGCGGGCGCCATTGTTGATCAGCCGCACCGCTTTGGTCATAGCCTCAAACGAATAAGTCCGAGTTTCACCCAAGATTACGAAATCGGGTTCGTGGTCGGTCAGGACATAGCCGACCTCGTGCAGGGCGGTCGTCAGGCCCGCCTCACCGATGACGTAGGCAGAGCCACCGGGGTGCTGATCATCGAGGAACTTCGCGGTGGCGAGGGCGGAAGTCCAGATGTTTTCCTCCGGCACTTCCAGGCCGATGCGATGAAGGCGGGCATGCAAGTCCCGCGCCGTGTAGATCGAATTGTTGGTGAGGACCAGGAAGGGGCGACCGGTTTCGCGCAGCTTCTTGATGAAGGCGTCTGCTCCAGGGACGGGGATGCCCTCGTGCATTAGGACGCCGTCCATGTCGGTGAGCCATGATTCGATGGGTTTGCGCTCTGCCATTTCGCCGATCTCCTGTACGTGAGAGCCAGCCTGCCGGGGAGCCGACGCAGCTTCGTGTCGACACCCCGGCATCGTCGGGCGTGATGCTCGTTGATTCGTTCATTCTGGACTGAGCACAAGCCCGACGGGCAGCGGCGTCTACATTCGCTCGGGTGCGGCGACGCCGAGGAGGCCCAGGCCGGTGGCCAGAGTGGTCTGCGTGAGCTGGCACAGCGCGAGGCGGTTCGCACGCAGTTCGGGAGACTGCGGCCTGAGGACAGGGCAGGCTTCGTAGAAGCTCGTGTACGCCTTGGCCAGCCGGTACAGGTACCCGGCCAGACGATGGGGTTCAAGCGTCGCGGAAACGGAGTCCAGTACCGTCCCGAACTCGTCCAGGATCAGGGCAGGGCACGCTCTTCGGCTGCCAGAGCGAGGTTCGGGTTGAACGCGACCTCGGTGTCTCCGGCCTTCCGGAGGATGGAGGAGACACGGGTGTGCGTGTACTGGAGGTATACGCCGGTGTCGCCCTGGAAGTTGACCATCTGCTCGACGTCGAAGTTGTAGTTCTTCGCGCGCGCCGTGGACAGCTCTGCGTACTTCACGGCCCCGATGGAGGCCAGGTGTGCCACCTTCGCCAGCCCGTCCGCGGCGAGGTCCGGGTCCTTCTCCGCGACGACCTGTTCGGCTTGGTGCAGGGCATCGTCCAGGAGGTCTGCGAGGCGGACCGTGCCGCCCGATCGGGTCTTGAACGGCTTGCCGCCCGGCCCGTTGATCGTCCCGTTCTGGACGTGGACGGCCTTGACGTCCTCCGTGAGCCAGCCCGCCGTTTTGGCCGTGCGGAAGACCATGTCGAAGTGCGCGGCCTGGCGCGAGTCCACGCAGTACAGAATCCGGGTCGCCTTGAGTTCCTGGGTTCGGTACCGGACGGCTGCGAGGTCAGTCGCGGCGTACCCGAACCCTCCGTCGCTCTTCTGCACGATGAGGGGAAGGAGAGGACCCGGACGAGGGCGTCACCGATCAGCGTCGAGCGGAGGTGCCCGACGTGCATCTCCTTGGCGACGTTGGGAGAGGAGTAGTCAACGAGGGCCCGCTGTCCTTCCTGCGTGGCCGGGACCCCGAGCCGAGCGTCGCCGAGACGACTGCTGAGCAGGTCGAGCATGTGGCTGTCCGCGAGCGTGATGTTGAGGAAGCCAGGCCCGGCGACCTCGACAGAGGAGACCCACGGAACTGCGGACAGCCGCTCCTGGAGGGCGGTAGCCACCTCGCGAGGGTTCTTCCCGAGGCGCTTCGCCAGCGGGAGCGCCACTCACGTCCGGGCTGACGTTCTCTACTCTGCGGCGGTGTGATTCCACTGCACGTGCGCCCTAAGAAAACCTACTCCCCGGTCGCGCACGCCATCTGACCCTCGCCATTGCGGCCGCAGACTTCGTCGCCAGAGCGGACTGGGAACCACTCGCTGCGGTAGGGCCCGGTGGTGTCTACCAGGTGCTCGCCCTTGATGGAGTCCCCGGGCGTGTTGTTGGTGATCCACGCCTCGCACTCCTTGGAGCCACCGGTCGTGTACCAGCGGATCTGCCCATGCGCCTTCTGGGCGTAGATCGCGCAGTTGGGGATCTGCACGAGCAGGGATCCATCGCTCTTCCGGGCGGGTAGGGCCTGCGGCTTGTCGCTGGCCCCGGGCTCCGTACCTGCCTTCTGGGCTTGCTCAGATGATGAGGCGGAATCCCCCGTCGGGGACGGGTCGTTCGCGGAGCATGCGGTGAGGAAGCAGGCCGCGGCCGTCAGAGCTATCCAGCCGTGCCGCTGTCGACGGCTCATTGCAAGCATCGCTGTCCTTGAGGCAGGTGTAAGGCTTTCGGGCGACGGGCCTGACGCCCGCTCACGTTCGGGGAGCAAATCCTAACGTGATTACCTTCTGAACTTTTCGGGGCGTCCGAGAACACCCTGGACGCCCCGAAAAGTCTAAGAAGTGTTTATTTTAGACTAGTTGATCCGACCGCATGCCATCTGGCCCTCGCCATTGCGGCCGCAGACCTGCATCTGGTGCCCCGGGCCGTCGTAGACCCATCCGCTGTAGTAGGACCCGGTGCCGTCTACGACGTGGCGAGCTTTGGTGGACTGGTCCTTCTGGTCGAAGATCCAGGCCTCGCAGCCCTTGGAGCCGCCCTTGGTGTACCAGCGCATGTGGTCGTGACTGCTCTGCACCTCAACCTGCTCGTAGATCTTGCAGCCGGGGATGTCCACCTTCCAGGTCCCCTGCGCGGCCTGTGCCGGCGTACCGAAGGCCAGAACTGCGGCGCTCGCGAAGCCTGCGATTGCGGCGTACCTGCGAATGTTCTTCACTCGTGCCCCCAAGTGGAGAAAAATGCATGAAACCCCTGAAGGTCGGTCTTCCTTCAGGTTGCGGAATGATCATAGTAGTTGTGCCATCACGCGTGATTCCAGGTATTCATGAGTGAAAATAAGCCAAATCGGAGTTAGGTCTGCCCCTTTGTGCCTACCTTCAAGTGGTTCTCGGCGGCGGCCAGATCTGCTTGCGACTCGGTAGCGCGTGATGCAAACAGGATCACGAGACACTAGTGTCTCGTGATTCCGTCAGCGTTACGTGATCTTGTGTGGCAGGGTCTCTTGGCGTGGAGCTCTCTGTGGAACAGGCCGCCGAGTTGCGGGA
>NZ_JBHYGX010000023.1:86429-91715 GCF_042739975.1 Streptomyces sp. NPDC059080 | reverse complement strand
CGCGCGGCCCGCCCCGGGGTGGCCGACCACCACCCCTCCTCCCTCCTTCTTCTTTCCTTCCTTCCCCGCACGGCATCCGGCACCGACCGGGTCCCCGTACGCTTCCGGCCCCCGGGCCGCCAGCGGTGGGCCCCGGCGCCCAGGACGAAAGGGCCGCACCCGATGACCTCCTACCAGGACAAGCCGTGGCTGGCGCAGCTCACCGAGGAGCAGCGCGAGCCCGTCGACCCGCCCGCCTCCCTGCTGCACATCTTCCGCGACGCGGTCCGCCACGCCCCCGGCAGCACCGCCCTCGCCTACTTCGACGCCCGCCTCACCTACGCCGAGACCGACGCGCTCTCCGACGGCGTCGCCGCCCACCTCGCCGCCCACGGTTTCCGGCCCGGCGACCGCGCCGTGGTGATGCTCCAGAACACCCCGCACTTCGTCCTCGCCCTCCTCGGCGTCTGGAAGGCCGGCGGCATCGTCGTCCCCGTCAACCCCATGTACAAGACGGGCGAGATGGCCCATGTGCTGTCCGACGCCGAGGTCACCGCCGTCGTCTGCGCCGACCACACCTGGGACGCGTTCCTGCGCGAGACCGTCGCCCGCCAGCCGTCCGTACGGATCGCGCTGACCGCCTGCGAGGCGGGCCTCCAGACCCGTGACGACGCACGGGTGCTGCGCCCCGAGCGCCTCGGCCCCCGGGAGGGCGCCGACGACCTGCTGACCGTCGCCCGCAACGGCGCCGCCGCCGCGCCGGTCCCCGCCGTCGACGGCCCGGCCGCCACCGACACCGCGCTGATCAGCTACACCTCCGGCACCAGCGGCACGCCCAAGGGCGCCGTCAACACCCACGGCAACCTCTCCTACAACGCCGAGCGGCAACGCACCGGACTGCGACTGCCCGCCGGATCCACCTACTTCGCGCTCGCCCCGCTCTTCCACATCACCGGCCTGGTCTGCGAGCTGGCCGGTGCCTTCGCCAACCACGGCACCTGCGCGCTCACCTACCGCTTCGAGGCGGGCGCCGTCCTGGACGGCTTCCTGGAGTACCGCCCGGCCTTCACCGTCGGCCCCGCCACCGCGTTCATGGCGCTGCTGGCCCACCCGGGCGTGACCCGCGACCACTTCGCCTCCTTCGCGATGATCGCCTCCGGGGGCGCCCCGGTGCCGCCCGCCCTGGTGGAGGCGTTCCGCGCCGGATCCGGCCGCTACCTCCACAACGGCTACGGCCTGACCGAGACCACCGCCACCCTCGCCACCGTCCCGCCCGGCCGCGAGGCGCCCGTCGACCCGGAGTCCGGCACCCTCGCCGTCGGCGTGCCGGGGCCCGACGCCGTCGTCCGGATCGTCGACGCGGCGGGTGCCGATGTGCCGTTCGGCACCCACGGTGAGATCGTGGTCCGCGGCCCGCAGGTCGTCCCCCGCTACTGGCGGCGCCCCGACGCGACCGCACAGGCGATACCCGACGGCGAACTGCGCACCGGCGACATCGGCTTCATGGACGCCGGCGGCTGGCTCTACGTCGTCGACCGCAAGAAGGACATGATCAACGCCTCCGGCTTCAAGGTCTGGCCGCGCGAGGTCGAGGACGTCCTCTACACCCACCCGGCGGTGCGCGAGGCGGCCGTCGTCGGCGTGCCGGACGCCTACCGCGGCGAGTCCGTCAAGGCGTACGTCAGCCTGCGGCCCGGCGCCGCCCCGGACCCGGCCGAGCTGTCCGGCTACTGCCGTGAGCGGCTCGCCGCGTACAAATATCCCCGGGAGGTCGAGATCCTGCCCGAGCTGCCGAAGACCACCAGTGGGAAGATCCTCCGGCGGGAGCTGCGTGACCGCGCACGCCCCGACGGCCGGTGACCGGCCGACGGCTCCCGCGAACGACCCGCGCGCAACGACGAAGGAACAGGTGACGGCGATGGCCGCAACGAAGGACGGCGACGGCACGAAGCCGGTGGCGCAGCGGTTGCTGGCCACCGCCACCCACCTCTTCGCGGAGCGCGGCTACGATCGCACCTCCGTCCAGGAGATCGTCGACGCGGCGGGCGTCACCAAGGGCGCCCTCTACCACTACTTCGGCTCCAAGGAGGACCTGCTCCACGAGGTCTACAGCCGGGTGCTCCGCCTCCAGCAGGAGCGCCTGGACCACTTCGCGGATGCCGACGCGCCGGTGGAGCAGCGGCTGCGCGACGCCGCCGCCGATGTCGTCGTCACCACCATCGAGAACCTCGACGACACCAAGATCTTCTTCCGGTCGATGCACCACCTCGGCCCGGAGAAGGACAAGCAGGTACGGGCCGAACGCCGCCGCTACCACGAGCGGTTCCGGGCACTGATCGAGGAGGGCCAGCGCAGCGGCGTCTTCGCCGCCGACGTCCCCGCCGACCTCGTTGTGGACTACCACTTCGGCTCGGTCCACCACCTCGGCACCTGGTACCGCGAGGACGGCCCGCTCACCCCGCAGCAGGTCGCCGACCACCTCGCCGGACTCCTGCTGCGGGCCCTGCGGCCGTAACGGGTAACGGGTAACGGAACATCGGCGCGCCCCCCCGGCGTTGTGGCCCCGCAGGGGGCGCGCCCGACCCTTACGGGAGGTGTTCGACCGAGCCCTACGGGCACCGCGCGCCGTACGGGCACCGCGCGCCGTACGGGCACCGCGCCCCCACGAGCACCGCACCCCCTACGGGCACCGCGCCCCCCACGGTTCCCCCTCGCCCTACCGGTAGCGCTTCAGCTCCCGCCGGGCCAGCGACCGCTGGTGCACCTCGTCCGGGCCGTCCGCCAGGCGCAGCGTCCGGGCCCCCGCCCACAGCTCGGCCAGCGGGAAGTCCTGGCTGACACCGCCCGCGCCGTGCAGCTGCACCGCCTTGTCGAGGATGTCCACGACGGTGCGCGGGGTGGCGATCTTGATGGCCTGGATCTCGGTGTGCGCGCCCTTGTTGCCGACGGTGTCCATCAGCCACGCGGTCTTCAGCACCAGCAGCCGCAGCTGTTCCACCGCGACCCGCGCGTCCGCGATCCACTCCTGCACCACGCCCTGCCCGGCCAGCGGCTTGCCGAATGCCTCCCGGGACACCGCGCGGCGGCACATCAGCTCGATGGCCCGCTCCGCCATCCCGATCAGCCGCATGCAGTGGTGGATCCGGCCGGGGCCCAGCCGCGCCTGGGCGATGGCGAAGCCGCCGCCCTCCTCGCCGATGAGGTTCGCCGCCGGGACCCGTACGTTCTCGAAGACCATCTCGGCGTGGCCGCCGTGGTAGTGGTCCTCGTAGCCGTAGACCTGCATCGCCCGTTTGACGGTCAGGCCCGGCGTGTCGCGGGGGACCAGCACCATCGACTGCTGGCGGCGGATGTCCGCGCCGTCCGGGTCGGTCTTGCCCATCACGATGAAGATCCGGCAGTCCGGGTGCATCGCGCCGGAGATATACCACTTGCGGCCGTTGACGACGTAGTCGCCGGAGCCGTCGGTGGCCCTCTCGATCCGGGTCTCGATGTTGGTCGCGTCCGACGACGCCACGTCCGGCTCGGTCATCGCGAACGCCGAGCGGATCTCCCCGGCCAGCAGTGGCGCCAGCCACTCCGTGCGCTGCGCCGCGCTGCCGAACTGCGCCAGCACCTCCATGTTGCCGGTGTCCGGCGCCGCGCAGTTCAGTGCGGTCGGCGCCAGCTGCGGGCTGTGACCGGTGATCTCGGCGAGCGGGGCGTACTGGAGGTTGGTCAGCCCGGCGCCCAGTTCCGCGTCGGGCAGGAAGAGGTTCCACAGCCCCTGCCGCCGCGCCTCGGCCTTCAGCTCCTCCACCACCGGCGGCGTCTGCCACGGCGAGTCGAGCGCGGCGCGCTGCTCCTGCGCCGTCGCCTCGGCGGGCAGGACGTGCGCGTCCATGAAGGCCAGTAGCCGCGCGCGCAGCTCCTCGGTACGGGCGTCGAATGCGAAGTCCATGGGTGCCTCAGCCTTCCTTGAGGGTGGTGAGTCCGTGGTGGATGAAAACGGGCACGAGTTCGCCGATCCGGTCGAACCCCGCGCCGACGGTCTGCCCGAGCGTGTACCGGTAGTGGATGCCCTCCAGGATCACCGCGAGTTTGAACCACGCGAACGCGGTGTACCAGGCGATCGCCGAGGTGTCCCGCCCGGAGCGCTCCGCGTAACGGGCGATCAGCTCGCCCGGCGCCGGATGGCCGGGCGCACCGCTCGTGGTGGAGACCGGCGACTCGGCGAGCCCCAGGTCGGAGCTGTACATCGCCAGCAGCCCGAGGTCGGTCAGCGGGTCGCCGAGCGTGGACATCTCCCAGTCGAGGACGGCCGCGGGCGCGTCGTCCGCGCCGATCAGGACGTTGTCGAGGCGGTAGTCACCGTGGACGACGGACGGCGCGGGCGAGGCGGGCAGTGCCCGGCCCAGCCCCTCGTGCAGCGCGTCGATCCCCGGCAGGTCGCGGTTGCGTGATCCGTCCAACTGCTTGCCCCAGCGCCGCAGTTGCCGCTCCAGGAAGCCGTCCGGACGCCCGAACCCGGTCAGTCCGACCGCCTCCGGGTCGACGGCGTGCAGATCGACGAGCGTGTCGACGAGCGACAGCACCACCGCCCGGGTCCGCTCCGCACCCAGCGGCCGCAGCTGCTCCGCGGTCCGGTACGGCACGCCCTCGACCAGCTCCATCACGTAGAACGGCGCCCCGATGACGGACTCGTCCTCGCACAGCAGCAGCGTCTCGGGCACCGGCACCGGGGTGTGGTGCAGCGCGCTGATCATCCGGTGCTCGCGGCCCATGTCGTGCGCGGTGGCCAGGACGTGGCCGAGCGGCGGGCGGCGTACCACCCAGGAGGACGTGCCGTCGGTGACGCGGTAGGTGAGGTTGGACCGCCCGCCCTCGATCAGCTGGGCGCGCAGCGGGCCGGCCGTCAGGCCCGGCCGTTCGCGCTCCAGATGGCGGCGGAGCGCCTCCGGGTCGAGTCCGGGTGGCGCCTGTGGGGCCGCGCCCGGTGGGGGAGGGGTGCCCTTGCTCATCGTGGCCTCCATGCGGAGTGGACGGTCGGACGGCGCCGCACGGTGACGGCGGCGCGGGATGTGCCCGAGGGTCGTCTCCGGGCGCCCGCGTACGATCATGCCGACTAGTCGGTATGGAGTCCAGTGTCCCGGCGTGGGGGATCGGTCACGTGGCCCCGGGTGGCCGCTCATGGGGGCGGGCGTGCGGGCCCGTGGGGCGCGCGGCGAACGGCGTGGGCGCGGGGGGGGGGGGGGCGCCCCCCCCCCCCCGCGCCCCCGCCCCGCACGCGGGTCAGGCCCCCCGCCCCCCCCCCGTGATCAACCGCGA
>NZ_JBHYGX010000023.1:36979-86419 GCF_042739975.1 Streptomyces sp. NPDC059080 | reverse complement strand
CCGCCTCGGGGCCGGGGGGGCCCGTTTTTGGGGGGGGGGGGGGGGGGCGGGGGGGGGGGGGGCCCCGGGGGGGGGGGGGGGGGGGGGGGCGCCCCCCCCGCGCCCCCGGCCCACCGTCCGCTCAGGCGTGACAGGCCACCGGCACCCCGCCGTTCAGCACGGTCATGTCGGCGAAAGCAGCCCCCACATCCAGCGGCGCACCGGGCTCGGCGCCCTCCAGCTCCGCGTACGCGCGGTGCAGATTGGCCACCAGTCGCTCGCTCTCGGCCAGCTCGGCGAACCGCCCGAGGTCGGCGCCGGTGGCCGCCTCCAGCGGGCTCAGCCCGGCTACGTGGCTGCGTCGCGCCAGCTCGTCGACGTACCGCAGATACCGCTCGACGGTGTCGTACACCTCCGGCCCGGTCACCGGCCCGTGGCCCGGCACCACCGTCGTCGCGTCCAGCGACCGCAGCAGCTCCAGCGCGCGCAGCGACCCGGCGAGCGAGCCCATGAGCAGGAACGGCGTACCGCCGTGGAAGATCAGATCCCCGGTGAAGACGGTGCGCCGCCCCGGCAACCACACCACCGTGTCGCCCCGGGTGTGCGCGACGCCCGGATGGATCAGCCGCGCCTCGATGTCACCGACGTACAGCGTCAACTCATCCGTATACGTCAGCGACGGCGGCGTCAGCACGATGTCGCCGAAGTCCGTCTCCGGCCACACCGCCTCCAACTGGTGCCCCGCCGCGAGAAGTTCGCTACGGCAGGCGGCGTGCCCGACGATCGTGGCCGCCGGGGCGAAGACGGCGTTGCCGTAGGTGTGGTCGCCGTGGTGGTGCGTATTGACGACGGTACGCGGCGCGGGCGCCCCGCTCTCCGCGATCCGCCGCGCCAGCAGCCGCGCCCGCCGCTCGGTCGCCGCGGTGTCCACCAGCAACGTCGCCTCGCCGTCGGTCACCACCCCGGCGTTGTTCAGACACCAGCCACCGTCCGGCTGGACGAACGCCGAGACACCTGGGCTCAGTTCGGTCAGCCCCGGCTCCTCGGGGGCGGCGGGCACGGGGGAGGCGGGTCCGGAGGGTCGGGACATGGGGAGGCTCCTCGGGGATGACGGTGGTCCGTCCACCGCCCCGGGGCCGGCCCGCGCCTCTCGGGGCGGGCCATGGCAACTCACGGAGCGGCGGCCGCGTCACCGTATCGCCAGGGGATGGGGCGGTGGCGCGCCGCCGACGCGTGGGGCTACGGGCAGCGTGCGTGCCGGGTTGGGGGCGAGGGCAGGGCCTGGGCCGGGCCCGGCCACCGTGGCGCCAGGGGGTCTGCGTCGACCGGGCCGCCCGGCCGTACGGAACGGGGCGCGGCCCGCACGAGGCCGCCTGGCCTCAGCCGTACCCGCCGGGCGAGGCCAGGTCCCTGGGCCGGGCCAAGACCCGCCGCACCCACCGGGCCGGGGCCCGAGGCGAACCCGAGCCGAGCCCGCAGCCCACCCCGTAGCCCGAGCCGAGCCCGCAGCCCACCCCGCACCCCGAGCCGAGCCCGCAGCCCACCCCGCACCCCTGGCCACCGTTCCCCTCACCTCTCGCCCCTCACTCCTCACCCACCAAAACCACCCCACCCAACACCGCCAACACCACCGTGCACAGTCCCACAACCCCCGCCCCGCGCACCCCCAGCACCACCGGACGCCTCTCCGCCATCTCCCGCATCCGGCGATGCGCCACCAGCCCGAACACCAGCCACACCACCCCCGTCAGCGCCACCGCACCCGCCGCCACCGCCCCCGGTGCCGCGGACTGCGTCAGCCGTCGGACGGCCAGCGCCACCACGACCGTGCAGGAGAGCGTCGTCCGCCGCCAGGCCAGCCGGGTGCGCTCCGGCTGCAACCCGGGATCCCGGGCCCCGTCCCCGTCCCGCGCCGTGCCCACGCTCAGCGCGTCCAGCCGACCGCGACGAGCACCACCATCGCGGCGGCCAGCGCCCCCACGACCAGCGCCAGCAGCGACGGGAAGCGCGACACCGGCAGATCCTCGCCGCGCCGCATCGCCCGCTCGCACCGCACCCAGTGGTGCACCGCCCGCACCGCGCACAGCGCCCCGGCCACCAGCAGCGCCACCGTGAACACCGTCCGCAGCCCCGGATGCAGCCGCGGCAGGAACTGATCCACCGCAAAACCGCCGCCGACCAGCGCAAGTCCGGTCCGCAGCCAGGCCAGCAGGGTCCGCTCGTTCGCCAGCGAGAAGCGGTAGTCGGGCGTCCGGCCCTCCTCGCCGATCCGCGCGGGCGACCACCACAGCCGCGCCGCCTCCCGCACCGACCGCAGGTCACCGCTCACTGCCGCGCCGCCATCAGCGGGCCTCGCCGGCGTGCCACTCCCGCAGCCGCCGGTACGCCGCCACCCCGTCCGGCGTCCACGGCCACTCCGCCAGCCGCCGCTCCAGCTCCTCCTCCGTGACGAAGGCGTGCCAGGCCACCTCCGACTCCTGTGGCGCCACCGGGAGCGTGCACCGCACCTCGTACACCGCCGACCACCAGGAGCTGCCGTCCGCCTCGTAGAGGAACGAGAAGCGGTGCTCGGGCCGGTCGAGCCCCTGGACGCCCAACTCCTCCTCGGCCTCCCGCAGCGCCGCGTCGTCGTAGCTCTCCCCGGCGCCCACCACACCGCCGACGAACATGTCGTAACGCCCGGGGAAGACCAGCTTCCGGTCCGTTCTGCGGTGGACGAAGATCCGGTCCTCGGCGTCCCTGACCAGGATGAACGTGCAACGGTGACGGAGGTTGCGGGCATACGCCTCGCCGCGCGGCGCCCGGCCCACCACCCGGTCCTGCTCATCGACGATGTCGAGCACTTCGTCCGCATCGAGCGGTTGCTGATCGGTCATGCCGCCATGCAACCACCGGCGCCCCGCCACCGGAACGCCGGGCCCCGCCACCGGCGACCGGCCGCCTCAGCGCGGCGCCCGCGCCCGCGGATGCGGCGGCCCCGAGCCGGGCGGCATCGCCGGATGCCTGCCGATCAGCACGATCCCCACCACGATCGCCACGATCCCGGCCGCCTGCCACGCCAGCGCGCCCGGCGTCACCCGCAGCTGGTCGCCGAGGAACCCCACCCCGCACGCGATCCCGGCCAGCGGCTGCGCCGCGGTCAGCGCCGGGAGCGACAGCCGCAGCGGCGCCGTCTCGAACGCGCTCTGGACCAGCACCAGCGCCGTCACCCCGAGCGCCACCACCGCGTACGGCTGCCAGCTCGTCGCCACCGCCGTCCAGCCGCCCGCGGTGAACCGGTCCCCGCTCATCCGCGTCAGCGCGTCCTGCAACCCGTACAGCAGACCGGCCGCCGTCCCCAGCAGCGCCGCCTCCAGCGCCATCCACATCCGCTTGGCGACCGCCGTCAGCAGCAGCGCCGTGCCCAGCACCACGCCGATGATCAGCCACTGCCTCAGCTGGTCGGCGGTCGCCTGTCCGCCGTGCGGCCGCCCCGCCACGATGAACGCCGTCACCCCGCCCGCCAGCAGCCACAGCCCGGCCCACCCGCTGCGTCCCAGTCGCTGCCGGGTCAGCCACCGCGACAGCGCCATCGCGAACAGCAGATTGGTGGCCAACAACGGCTCGACCAGCGTGATGTCGCCCACCCCCAGCGCGAACGCGCCCAGCGCCATCCCGCACACCATCAGCCCGATCCCGGCGAGCCAGCGCGGCATCCGCGCCAGATCGAGCAGCAGCCGCAGCGAGAGGAAGTCCTTCATCGGCGCGTGCTGCGCGGCCGCCTGCTGGAAGACGAACCCCAGGCCCAGACAACAGGCCGCACCGAGGGCCAGCAGAATCACGGTCACGGACATACACCTCGTATCGGGCGGTGTGGAGGTGAGCCCGAGGATAGCCACCCGGCCCGCCCGCCGCGGTGGCCGCCGTCACGTCGGCCTGCCGCGCCACCGCCCCGCTGGCCCGCAACGCCCGCCCACACCCCATGCCGACCGGTTGGTACGAGCTGTTGACGCCCGTACCGACCCGCGCAGAGGATCGGATCACCACGGCATCCGGGGCGTCCGGCACGCCCCGGTGAGGAGAGCTGACGATGGCGTACGACGCTGATGTGATCGTGATCGGAGCGGGCCTGGCGGGCCTCGCGGCCACCGCGGAACTGGCCGACGCGGGACGGAAGGTGATCCTCCTCGACCAGGAGCCCGAACAGTCCTTCGGCGGCCAGGCCCACTGGTCCTTCGGCGGCCTCTTCCTCGTCGACTCGCCCGAGCAGCGCCGCCTGCGCATCCGCGACAGCCACGACCTGGCCTGGCAGGACTGGCTCGGCACCGCCGGATTCGACCGCCCCGAGGACCACTGGCCCCGCAAATGGGCCGAGGCGTACGTCGACTTCGCCGCCGGGGAGAAGCGCTCCTGGCTGCACCGCCAGGGCGTCCGGTTCTTCCCCGTCGTCGGCTGGGCCGAACGCGGCGGCTACGACGCGACCGGCCACGGCAACTCCGTCCCGCGCTTCCACGTCACCTGGGGCACCGGCCCCGGCCTCGTCGCCCCCTTCGCCCGCCGGGTGCGCGCCGGTGCCGCGCGCGGCCTGGTGGATCTCCGCTTCCGCCACCGTGTCACCGGCCTGACCCGCACCGGCGGCGCCGTGGACACCGTCAGCGGCGACCTCCTCGTCCCCTCCGACGCCGAGCGCGGCACCCCCAGCAGCCGCGAGACGGCCGGCACCTTCGCACTCCGCGCCCAAGCCGTGATCGTCACCTCCGGCGGCATCGGCGGTAACCACGACCTGGTTCGCGCCAACTGGCCGGAACGGCTCGGCACCCCGCCGCGCCACATGCTCTCCGGCGTCCCCGCCCACGTCGACGGCGCGATGCTCGGTGTCGCCGAGGAGGCCGGGGCCCGCCTCATCAACCGCGACCGGATGTGGCACTACACCGAGGGCATCGACAACTGGAACCCGATCTGGCCGCAGCACGGCATCCGGATCCTCTCCGGCCCGTCCCCGCTCTGGCTGGACGCGACGGGCAAGCGCCTGCCGGTGCCGCTCTTCCCCGGCTTCGACACCCTCGGCACCCTCGACCACATCATGCGCACCGGACACGATCACACCTGGTTCGTGCTCACCCGGAAGATCATCGAGAAGGAGTTCACCCTCTCCGGCTCCGAACAGAACCCGGACCTGACCGGCAAGTCCGTCCGCGACGTCCTCGGCCGCGCCCGCGGCGGCGCCCCCGGCCCCGTCCAGGCGTTCCTCGACCACGGCGCCGACTTCCTCACGGCCCGCACCCTGCCCGCACTGGTCCGCCAGATGAACGACCTGACGGGCGAGCCACTGATCGACGAATCCGCGCTCCACCGCGAGATCGTCGCCCGCGACCGCGAGATCGCCCACCCCTTCACCAAGGACCTCCAGATCACGGCCATGCGCGGCGCCCGCAAATACCTCGGCGACCGCCTCATCCGCACCGCGACCCCGCACCGCCTCCTCGACCCCAAGGCGGGCCCCCTCATCGCCGTACGCCTCCACATCCTCACCCGCAAAACCCTCGGCGGCCTGGAAACCGACCTCGCCTCCCGCGTCCTCACCCCCGACGGCACCCCGCTGCCCGGTGTCTACGCGGCAGGCGAAGCCGCCGGCTTCGGCGGCGGCGGCGTCCACGGCTACCGCTCCCTGGAGGGCACGTTCCTGGGCGGATGCCTCTTCTCGGGCCGGACGGCGGGGAAGGCAGCGGCTCGGGAGGTCGCCTGAGCGGAATCCGCTCCGTGGGGCTGCCGGCCCGCCAGGCGTTCCGGTCCGGTCGGGCCGCGGGGCCCGCCCCGCCCTACGGCAGCGGCAGCCTCGGCGCCCCCGGCAGGCCCACGCCATGAGGCACGGCCGGCCCTACGGCAGCGGCAGCCTCGGCGCCCCCGGCAGGCCCACGCCATGAGGTACGGCCGGCCCTACGGCAGCGGCAGCCTCGGCGCCCCCGGCAGGCCCACGCCATGAGGCACGGCCGGCCTCACCCCTCCAGCGCCTCCCGCACCCGCCGCGACACGGTGAACGCGTACAGATCCAGCACCCCCGGCGGCTCCGCGACCCCCGGCCCACCGGCCCGTATCCACTCTGCGATGTCCGCCAGCGCGGCCTCGTCGTTGACCAGCCCGAGCCACACCGGGCGCCCGCCCGCGGCCCGCCCAGCGGCCGACGGCTGCACCACGACCACATTCGCCTGATCACAGACGTCCAGGCACTCCGAGGCCCGCACCGGCGCGACGTCTCCCAGCGCCGCCCGCAGCCGTGGGATCTGCCCGGCATGATCGACACCGGGAACCTTCGCCCCGTCACCACAGCAGCAACCACGGCAGACAGTGACCCGGCACGGAGCTTCGGCGGCTGCCCGCCCGGAACGCTTGGCACTCATCCGGCCCATGCTACGCGCGCCCCGAAAACGTCCCGAAGCTGCTTGACCGTGGCCGTGGAATCCTTGTGGGTGTCATCCACCTGCTGTGCGAAATCCCGCACATGGGACCCGAGTTCGCGGACCTTGTCCTCGTTGATGTCCGGCCGGTTCACCCCGATGAACTGAAGAAACGACACCACTTGACCAGCCAGCTCGATCGCCATACCGCTCCCCCCAACGCGTCCACAACAACTCACCGAGACGGTGGTCAAGGAGGCGCAAGACAGAGTCAAACAAGTGCCCTCGGAACCGTCATCAGCGCGTACGGCGGCGAGCTTGACGGGATGGTGATGCCGGTGACATGCGCCATCGGCCCCCGCGATGCCGATGCGGCGCGCGGAAGGGAATTCGAGGAATCCAGCCCTGCCATCGGCATCCGCGTTTCGGGGAACACCGTCGTTCGCCGCTCCATGTCCGGAGCGATGATCTCCGTCGGCGGTACGCCGGAGTCCGACTGCTCTGACGATGAGCGGAGCGCCCGCGTTCAGCCACCCATCGCCACAGGCCGCTCGGCCCCTGCCATCCATGGCCTGACCCAGGGGTTCACCCAGCTGCCGGGCACGCGGTCGGTCACGCCACCACCAGGAAAAGCAAAAGACCCCTGAAGAACAGGGGTCTCAGCTGGTGTCCGAGGGGGGACTTGAACCCCCACGCCCGATAAAGGGCACTAGCACCTCAAGCTAGCGCGTCTGCCATTCCGCCACCCGGACAAGGTGTCTGCCGTTCCGGCCTGGGCCGTTCCGACAGAGAAAACAATAGCAAACCTTTCGGGGTGCTCGATCACCCGCACGTCGCACCCGGTACGCGGCTGTGACCAGGGCATGTCGGCCGTATTGCGGCCTTGGGCGGAGCCCGCCACGGGTGGAGGATGGCGGTGGACCCCGCCGCGGCCGGTCCTTGGGTGAGCGTGCCGCGGCCGTGAACCCCAAGGAGGCAGTGTGAGCGAGTCACAGCCGGCCCGTACGGTCACCGGTGAGGACGAGGTCGTCGACCTGTGCCGGGACCTGATCCGGATCGACACCAGTAACTACGGCGACCACTCCGGCCCCGGCGAGCGCGCCGCGGCGGAGTACGTGGCGGAGAAGCTCGCGGAGGTCGGGCTGGAACCGCAGATCTTCGAATCCCACAAGGGCCGGGCCTCGACGGTCGCCCGGATCGAGGGCGAGGACAGCTCCCGCCCGGCCCTGCTCATCCACGGTCACACCGACGTCGTCCCGGCCAACGCCGACGACTGGACCCACCACCCGTTCTCCGGCGACATCGCCGACGGGTGCGTCTGGGGCCGCGGCGCCGTGGACATGAAGGACATGGACGCGATGACGCTGGCGGTCGTCCGCGACCGGATGCGCTCCGGCCGCAAGCCGCCCCGCGACATCGTCCTGGCCTTCCTCGCCGACGAGGAGGCCGGCGGCACCTATGGCGCCCGCTACCTCGTCGACAACCACCCCGGACTCTTCGAGGGCGTCACCGAGGCGATCAGTGAGGTCGGCGGCTTCTCGTTCACCGTCAACGAGAACCTGCGGCTCTACCTCGTCGAGACGGCGCAGAAGGGCATGCACTGGATGAAGCTCACCGTGGACGGTACCGCCGGTCACGGTTCGATGATCCACCGCGACAACGCCATCACCGAGCTCTCCGAGGCCGTCGGCCGCCTGGGCCGTTACGAGTTCCCGGTGCGCGTCACCAAGACGCTCCGCCACTTCCTGGACGAACTGGGCGACGCCCTGGGCACCGAACTCGACCCGGAGGACATGGACGCCACGCTGGCGAAGCTCGGCGGCATCGCCAAGCTGATCGGCGCCTCCCTCAAGAACACCGCCAACCCCACCCAGCTCGGCTCCGGTTACAAGGTCAACGTCATTCCCGGTCAGGCCACCGCCCATGTCGACGGCCGCTTCCTGCCCGGCTACGAGGAGGAGTTCCTGGCCGACCTCGACCGCCTCCTCGGCCCCCGCGTCAAGCGCGAGGACATCCATGCCGACAAGGCGCTGGAGACCAGCTTCGACGGGGCCCTGGTCGACGCGATGCAGTCGTCGCTGCAGGCCGAGGACCCGATCGCGCGGGCCGTGCCGTACATGCTCTCGGCCGGTACCGACGCCAAGTCGTTCGACCGGCTGGGCATCCGCGGCTTCGGTTTCGCGCCGCTGAAGCTGCCGCCGGAGCTGGACTTCGCGGGCATGTTCCACGGCGTGGACGAGCGGGTGCCGGTGGACGGGCTGAAGTTCGGCGTCCGTGTGCTGGACCGTTTCATCGACGCTAGCTGAGAACCCCTACAGGGGGTGAACTACCCAATGCTGAAGGGTTTTTCGCTGGAAAGAGTGAATGCTGAGTCATCTTCGTAGCCTGAAGGCCCTCCACGTCGTTGCAGGCTGTGCGGTCCGCGGCTGGGATCGCACTGCCAACGTAGGAGGATTTACATGATCAAGAAGGTCGTCGCTGCCGCGGCGCTCACCGGTGGATTCGTGCTCGCCGGCGCGGGCCTGGCCGTTGCCGACTCGGGAGCCCAGGGTGTCGCTGTCGGCTCCCCGGGCGTGATCTCCGGCAATGTGATCGAGGTTCCGGTGCACATCCCGGTGAACGCCTGCGGTAACACGGTCTCCGTGATCGCGCTGCTGGACCCCGCCTTCGGCAACACCTGCATCAACGACTGACGTCACATCTGCACCGCAAGGGGCCGATCCGGTCGGCTCCGGGGCGCCTCGCGTTCCGGAGCTGCGGGGGATTTTAGGTGGGCGGCATGCTTCCGCGTCCGTCCGTATTCGCAAGGCACGAGGCAGGGGAACAATCTATGAGGCAGGTCGCACGCAAGGGCCTGATTACCGTGGCGGCTGCAGGCGGCATCCTCGCCGCCACGGTCGGCTACGCACACGCCGACGCGGGCGCCCAGGGGGGCGCGGCGCACTCACCGGGTGTCGCATCCGGTAACTCCGTGCAGGTCCCGGTCCATGTACCGGTCAACGCCTGCGGCAACACCGTCAACGTCGTCGGTCTGCTCAACCCCGCGATGGGCAACAGCTGCGCCAACGACTCCGGTGAGCACCGGACTTCGCCGGGTGGCGGCCACCACGACGAGGACGGCAAGCAGCAGGGTGGGCACGGCGGCCCGCACGGCTCGACCGCCCAGGGCGGCGCCATCGGCTCGCCGGGCGTGGCGTCCGGCAACAACGTCCAGGTGCCGGTCGACATCCCGGTCAACGCCTGTGGCAACAGCGTCGGCGTCGTCGGCGTGCTCAACGGCGCGTCCGGCAACGAGTGCGGTAACGACGCCGTCCCGACCAGGCCGGGCCACCCGGTCGAGCCGGGGCACCCGGAGCACCCGGAGAAGCCGTCGCATCCGCAGCACCCCGGTGAGCCGGTGAAGGAGCACCCCTCCACACCGTCCACGCCGGGGCTGCGGCCGCAGACGGCGTCGCACGCCAAGATCGTCGCGACTCCGGAGCCGACGCGTGAGCTCGCGCACACCGGCGCCGAGTCGATCGGGTACGCGGCCTCGGCCAGCGCCGGTCTGATGCTCGGTGGCGCTCTGCTCTACCGCCGGGCACGCGCCGCACGCAAGTGAGGTAGTGCCTTACGGCATCGCAGAACGAAGCGGGCCCCGCCGCACCGGCGGGGCCCGCTTTGCGTTGCCCGGAGGGACCGCGCGCCGCCGCGCGGCGGTGGGCGCGTACCGTGCGGGGCGGTACGTCGGCCCGGGCGGGCACGGCGTACCGCTCGCGCGCGCCGTCAGTGGGTGGCGGGCGTGGTCACCACGTGGCGCGGAGCTGGCGGATGATCCGGCGGCGCAGCCGCACCTTGCGGCTGCCGTCGGGGTTGAGGCGCAGGCGGTCCAACTCCCAGTGTCCGTACTCGGCGTGGTCGGTCAGCAGGCGTGTGGCGGCCTTGCGGGAGACCCCCCGAGGCACGTACACATCGCAGAATTCGTATTCCGGCATCGCATCTATTGTGCGGGACCGGCCCCGGTACGGATAGCGTCTGCATCATGTCTGATGCTGCGCAGCCTTCCGCTGCCGAGGTACGTGCCGCCGCCGAGGCGGTCAAAGCCGCACTGGACCGTCACCTCGACGCGGTGGAACGCCGCTCGGGGCAGGACGATCCGGCCGTCTACGCCGCGTTCGACGAACTCGCCGCCGCGGCAGAGGTCTACGACGAGCTGCTCTACGACACCTACGACGAAGTCACCCCCTTCGAGATCCCCGGAAGTGACCATCTGCCCGCCTACCAGGGGCCGGAGGAACCCAACGCGCTGAGCGTGCTGATCCGCCGGGACTACGCGGTCGCCGACCCGCAGCGACTGCTCCATCAGGCACAGCGCGTAGCCGATCTCGACCCGGACACCGTGGACGACGCGGCCCGTGCCCCGGGGGAGGACGGCGCCGCGTTGGTGGGCACCAGCGTGTACGCGGCGCTGGGCGTCCTCTTCGGCGAGTTCGAGCCGGATGAAATCGCCTCCCGGCACAAGGAGTTCGGCCTGGAGGAGGGCGACTCCACGCTCTGGGTCGCGGCCGCCGACGACCCGCCGGAGCCGGGGGAGTGGCTGTCGGAGCCGTTCGAGGACATCGATCCGCAGCAGGTGGTCTGCCGGTTCGACGTCAGCTCGGTATTCGACGAGGAGCTGGATGAGGAGGAGGACGTCCGGGGCGGGGCCGATCGGGGGCGCTGAGCGCCCGGCCCGCCCGGCACCGGTGCGCGGCCTCTCGGCGAGGCGTGTGCAGCGGTGCGCCTGATGCGGCCGGCCTGACCGATGCGATGGACCTGGCTGATCCGGCCGGCCGATGAGCTGACACCGCCCCGGGGCGTGGGGAGCGCGTATGCGTTTCCGATGGTCCGGGGCAGTGGGCTGCCGGGGCCTGTCGTGGCGGGGCGGTACGCCCGTGGGGGCGGTGGAGACCGGGCGGGACCACTTCGTCCCGGCACCCGGCCCCTGGCGGGAGCGGGGCGACGGGCCGGGGCCCCGCCCCGGCACCCGGGGCCTCAGCCCACCTGCGTGTCCTCCCCCGTGGCCTCGGCGTTCTGCTGCTGGAGCAGGGTGCGCAGGCGGGTGGTGCGTTCCTTGGCCGGGATGTCGGCGACGGCGCGGGGGAGGGCCTGGTCCACGCCCTGGACCACCGAGAGATGGCGTTCGCCGCGGCTGAACGCGGTGTAGACCCAGGCCCGGTTCAGCCCCTGGGCGGCGTCGCCGGGCAGTACGACGACGGCCGCGGGCCAGCGCATCCCGGCCGCCTGGTGGGCGGTGAGCGCCCAGCCGTGCCGGATCGCGCCCGCCTCGACGCGGGCGCGCTCGACCACGACGGCCGCGCCGTCGCAGTCCAGCCGCAGCCCGTCGGAGTCCGCGCCGGTGACCGTGGCGGGGACGGTGCGTCCCGGAGCGGGGGAGTAGGCGATGCGGTCCCCGGGGTCGAAGCCGCCGAACCGGCCGGGGCCCGGATTGAGCCGTTCCTTGAGGGCGGCGTTGAGCGCGCGAGTGCCGGCCGAGCCGCCGTGGCCGACGGTGATGACCTGCGTCTCCTGCGGCGGCACGCCCAGCGCCCGCGGCACCGAGTCGGCCACCAGCTGGACCGTGCGGTGCACCGCCTCCTGGGCGTCCCGTACGGGGACGATCACCACCTCCTTGCCGGGCGCCTCCACCGGGTTCAGCTCCCCGATGCCGATGCCGGACACCAGCTCCCCGATCGGGCCGAAGTCCGGGGTGCGCGAGGCGATCTGCGGGCAGCAGCGGGCGGCCAGCAGATCGGCGAAGAGGCGGCCGGGCCCCGCGGACCCGAGCACCCCCGGGTCGCCGCTGAGTACCAGCCGCACGCCGTCGGCCAGTGACTCGATGAGTGCTGCCGCGGTCTCCAGGTCCAGCTGCGGGGCGTCGAGGACGACGAGGAGGTCGAGGGCGAGCGCCCCGTCCGCATCCCGGCCCGGCCCCTCCCGGCCCGACAGCAGTCCGGCGACGGTGACGGCCGCCGCACCGGGGGCCACCGCCGTTTCCGGGGCGGCCGCCGCGGCGAGTGGGGCGGTCAGCCGGGCGCGGCCGTTGCCGGTGTGCGTGGCGGCGTAAGCGCGCAGCCCCAGGGCGCGGGCGGCGGCGACCAGCGCGGCGGGCTCGGCGCGAGCCGCCTCGGCACCGGTGTGCGCCACCAGGCCGCTGTGGGCCACGGCCCGGATCAGCTCGGCCGCGGAGGGGGAGGGGGCTGCCGATGCTGCTGCTTCCCACTCTGCCGCGGAGGGCCGTGCCCGTTCGTCGGCCGGGGCGACCCCGTTGTTGCCGGTGGGCTCAGCAGGGCTGTTCTCCGCGGCGGTACGGCTCCCGGCCTCGGGACCCGCAGCGTCGGTGTCCCCGGAGCCCGCCGTCTGCTCGGCAGCCTCCGTGTACTCCGCACCGGCCCCGTCCCGGGCCTCCGGCTCCCGTTGTCCGGCCTCCAGCCCAGCTGTCTCCACGGCCTCCGGCCCGGCTGCGTCCGCGGCCTCCGGCCCGGCTGCGTCCGCGGCCTCCGGCCCGGCTGCGTCCGCGGCCTCCGGCCCGGCTGCGTCCGCGGATTCCTGCCCGGCCTCGGCCCCAACGCCCTCCGGCCCGGCTTCCCCCACCACCTCGAACGTGCTGAGCAGACGGGCCAACCCATCGGCGACGCTCTCCTCGGCCATCGCGTAGCGATCGAGGCCCAGCAGTATCCGGACGGGGGTCTCCTCCTCGTCATCCGTGGCGGGCCGGGGCGTGGCCGGGGTGTCGAGGGCGTCCTGGAAGACGAGGGCTGCGCCCTCGGCGAGGGCGTGTTGGAGGGCCTCGTCCGGGTCCGGCACCGCCCGCTCAGCGAGTGCTGCCAGCAGTGCCGACGCCTCCAGCGCGGAGTGCCCGGCCAGCGCGGCCTGCTCCAGCAGCCAGCCGACGAGGGCCACGGCGCGCCGCTCGTCGCCCGGCTCGCAGGCGGTGCCCAGCAGTGCCCGCGCGAAGGTGTCGGCCTGCTCGGGCCGTACGCCGGGGACCGCCAGCAGCTGCCACGGGTCCTCGCGCAGCGTCTCGCCGGCCCGCTCGCCGAGCACCTCGGCGGCCTTGCCCGCCAGCGCCTCCGGGGCGCCGCCGGCCGCCAGCACCTGGCGTACGCCGTCGATCCCCTGGGCGGTGGGCGGCAGCGGGCGCGGTGGCGCGGACGGCTCCGGCCGCCGCTCCCCGCCGGATGGGGCCGCGGCCCGTGCCGGGGCGCCACCGGGCGTCCCCGGAGCACCCTGGGAAGGCCGTCCGCCGCCCGCCGGGCCTCCCGTGGGTGGCGCCGCTGCGGGCCGGGTGGCCGGGGGCCGCGGTGCGTCGTTGAAGAAGGACGTGGCGGAGCGCTCGCCGCTCTCCACCGCCCGCACTGCCGCCGCCAGCGCCGCCGCCGTGGCCTTCCCGTCCGGAGCCGGGGCGCCGGGCGCCGCGCCACCGGAGGCCCGCGCCGCCCCGGCCGCGCCCGCACCCTGCTCGGCCTCGCCCGTGGCCCGCCTGGCCTCAGCCCGGCCCTCCGGAGAAGCCGCCTCCGCCTGATCACCCGAAGGGGCCGCCCCCACCGGGCCACCCGAAGACGCAGCCTCCGACGGTGCGGGCGGGTTGCCCGGCGCGGCCTCCTGCTCGGGCGCGGTCTCGCCGGCGGGGCGGTCGGTGCTCACAGCGTGCTCCAGTGGTGATCGGGATAGTGGTGGGCCGGGGCCGACACGTCGTCCAGCGCCCGGGTGATCTCGTCAGGAAGCGTAAGCGCCTCCACTGACAACGCCGCCGCGAGCTGCGCCGCCGTACGGGCGCCCACGAGCGGGGCGACGACCCCGGGGCGGTCGCGTACCCACGCGAGGGCGACCTGGAGCGGGGTGACGGCGAGCCCGTCGGCCGCCGTGGTGACCGCGTCGACGATGCCGTCGCACCGCTTGTCGCGATACGGCGCGACGAATCCGGCCAGCCGCTCCGAGGCACCCCGCGAATCGGCCGGGGTGGCGCGGCGGTACTTGCCGGTGAGCACGCCGCGGCCCAGCGGCGAGGCGGGCAGCAGCCCCAGCCCCAGGTCGTGGGCGGCGGGCAGCACCTCCCGCTCCACACCGCGCTGGAGCAGCGAGTACTCCAGCTGCGCGCTCGCCAGCCGGGTGCGCACCGTGGGCTCGGCCAGCTGCCAGGTGGCGGCCTTGGCGAGCTGCCAGCCGGAGAAGCCGGCGAGCCCGGCGTACCGCGCGCGGCCGCTGCTGACGGCGGTGTCCAGCGCCTGCAGCGTCTCCTCCAGCGGGGTGTGCGGGTCGAAGGCGTGCAGCTGCCAGAGGTCGACGTGGTCCGTGCCCAGGCGGCGCAGCGAGGCGTCCAGCGCGGCCAGCAGATGGCGGCGCGAACCGTCCACCCGGCGGTCCGGCTCCAGGACGCTGCCCGCCTTCGTGGCGATCACCAGGTCGGCGCGCGGCACAAGACCCTCCAGCAGCCGCCCGAGCAGCCGCTCGGCGCCGCCGTCGGCGTATATGTCCGCGGTGTCGACGAGGCTGCCGCCCGCCTCCCAGAACGTTTTGAGCTGCTCGGCCGCCGCCCGCTCGTCGGTGTCGCGCGCCCACGTCAGTGTGCCGAGCCCGATACGGGACACGCGCAGACCCGTACGGCCGAGATGCCGTTGCTCCATGCGGCCCGAGGTTAGTTGTCATCGGTCCCGCGCAGCAGACCTGTGGACAACCCGCTCATGACGCCGGACGCCGGTGCGCGCTAGAGTCCCCGAAACGTGACGTTACTGATTGGTAAGGGGAGCGGCATGAGGCTTGGCATCAACCTCGGTTACTGGGGCGCCGGGATGGACGGCGACAACCTCGCCGTGGCGCAGGAGGCGGACCGGCTCGGCTATGCGGTCTGCTGGGCCGCCGAGGCGTACGGATCCGACGCCGCCACGGTCCTGTCCTGGGTCGCCGCCCGCACCGAGCGGATCGACGTCGGCTCGGCGATCTTCCAGATCCCGGCCCGTACCCCCGCCATGACCGCGATGACCGCGGCCACCCTCGACTCGCTCTCCGGCGGCCGCTTCCGCCTGGGCCTCGGCGTCTCCGGCCCGCAGGTCTCCGAGGGCTGGTACGGCGTGACGTTCGACAAGCCGCTCGCTCGCACCCGCGAGTACGTCGACATCGTCCGCAAGGCGCTCGCCCGCGAGCGCCTGTCGTACGAGGGCGCGCACTGGACGCTGCCGCTCCCCGACGGCCCCGGCAAGCCCCTCAAGCTCACCGTCCACCCGACCCGCGAGCGCATCCCGCTCTACATCGCGGCGATCGGCCCCAAGAACCTGGAGCAGACCGGTGAGATCGCCGACGGCGCGCTGCTGATCTTCCCCTCGGTCGAACACCTGGAGGAGACCGCCCTCGCGCCCCTGCGGGCGGGCCGCGCCAAGGCCGGGCTGACGATGGACGGCTTCGACGTCTGCCCGACGCTGCCGCTCGCCGTCGGCGACGACGTCGACGCGCTCGCCGACATGTTCCGCCCGTACACCGCGCTGTACGTGGGCGGCATGGGCAGCCGCAAGCAGAACTTCTACAACAAGCTCGCCACCCGCATGGGATACGGCAAGGAAGCCGCCGAGATCCAGGACAAGTACCTCTCCGGCGACAAGGACGGCGCGGCCGCCGCCGTCCCGCGGCAGCTGATCGACCGGACCGCGCTGCTCGGCCCCGTGGAGCGGATCGCGGAGCGGATGCAGGCGTACGCCGCCGCGGGCGTCACCACCCTGACGCTGGCGCCCGCCGGATTCACCCTGGAGGAGCGGCTCGCCGGCGTCCGCGCGGGCACCGAGGCGCTGGAGAAGGCCGGGCTTGCCTGATGCGGAAAGCCGCCCGGTGCCGGGGCACCGGGCGGCTTGCGGACCGCGCCCGTGGTGGGGGCTCGGGGTCCTCCCTGCCACGGCCGTCACCGGGGACAACGCCCCGCCTTCCACCCGGTTACGCCCCCGCTCGTTCGCACGGAGGAACGATCCTTCTCCTCCGGTTGCCGGGCCCGCCGCCCCGCTCTTGACTTTTCCTCCAGGCATGTCCTTCGGAGGTGGCGCTGATGCTCTCGGCCCGGAGCCTGTTCCAGGAAATCGTCGACAACGACGAGGCGTACCGACTCTTCTGCTCCATCGCCGCCGGCGGGGAGTCCCAGGGCGGCTGGGAGAACGGGCGGATCGCCGCCCTCATCCCCGAGGACCGGCGCGACCTGGCACCGAAGGCCGCCCGGCACGGCACCGACGAGGACAAGCACGGCCGGATCTTCCGCGCCCTGCTGTACAAACGCGGCCTGGACGCGGCCACCGTCCCTGCCGCCATCGACTACACCATGCTCCTGGAGCGCCGCGGCATCGGCCTCGCCCACGACCGGCTCCGCGGCACCGTGCCGCTGACCGAGGAGGACGTCGTCACCTACCTCGCGCACAGCCGGGTCACCGAGCAGCGCGCGTCCGAGCAGATGCAGCTGCTGCGGAAGCACTTCGGCGACCATCCCGAGCTGGGCCGCGCGGTCCGGATGATCTCCCAGGACGAGGACAACCACCTCGCCTACTGCCACGAGGAACTGCTCCGCCTCGCCCGGGAGGGCCACGGCCGCACCATCCAGCGGATCCTGCGCGACTGTGCGTTCGCCGAGATCGCCGTCTACCGGGACGTCAGCCTCGCCGTCATGGACCGCATGGGCCGCATCCTCGGCTGGCCCGCCCCCAAGGCCGCCTTGCTCGCCGTCGGCATCCGCCTGCTGTACGGCTACGAACGCCTCGTCGGCTGGCGCCGGATGGTCAGCCTCCGGATGCCCGAGCGGCGCGACGCCCTGGGCGGGCCGGTCACCGAGTACGCCTGAGCCGGGTGCGCCGTACGGTGCCGCTCACAGCCAGCCGCGCCGCTTGAACAGCCGGTACAGCGAGAATTCGATCGCCACCATCGCCAGCAGCACCCCGGCGTAGCCGAAACGCCAGCCCAACTCCGGCATGTGGTGGAAGTTCATGCCGTAGATCCCGGCGATCAGAGTGGGGGCGGCGGCCAGCGCCGCCCACGCGGAGATCTTGCGCATGTCGTCGTTCTGCCGCACCCCCATCTGCGCCAGATGCGCGGCGAGGACGTCGGAGAGCAGCCGGTCCAGGCCCTCCACCGAGTCGTTGGCGCGCGCCAGGTGGTCGCTGACGTCCCGGAAGAAGGGCCGTGAGCCGTCGTGGACGAACGGCACGCCGTTCTCCTGGAGACGCGTCATCGGCTCGGTCAGCGGGCCCGTGGCGTGCCGGAACTCCAGCACCTGGCGTTTGAACGCGTAGATCTCCGCGGCGGTGTTCCGGCTCTCCGCGCGGTCCGGTGAGAAGACCTCGGCCTCCAGGTCCTCCAGATCGCCCTGGAGTGCGGTGGCCACCTCGATGTAGTGGTCGACCACCGCGTCGCTGACCGCGTAGAGCACCGACGTCGGGCCGTGCCGGAGGGTGTCCGGCCGGTGCTCCAGGCGCCGCCGGACGGCCGCCAGCGGGCCGGTCTCGCCGTGCCGGACGGTCACGACGAACGCGTCGCCGACGAAGACCATCAGCTCCGTGGTGGTCACGGTGGTGGTGCGCTCGTCGTAGTCGACCGGCTTGAGCACCATGAACAGCGAGTCGTCGTAGACCTCCAGCTTCGGCCGCTGATGCGCCTTGAGGGCGTCCTCGACGGCCAGCGGGTGCAGCCCGAACTCGCCGCTGATCCGCTCGAACTCCTCCGGGGTCGGTTCGTGGACGCCCAGCCACAGGAAGGCGTGACCGCGCTGGCGACGGGCTTCCCGGAGCGCGGTCGGGAAGTCGTCGGGCCGCTCCGTGCGGCGCCCGTCCCGGTAGATGGCGCAGTCCACGATCACACCAGGAATTCTCACCCCGCCCCCGGAAAGACACACCCCGGGGAACGTAGGGTGGCCGCCATGCCCACGCTGATCCTGGTGCGGCACGGCCGCTCCACCGCCAACACTTCCGGCGTCCTCGCGGGCCGGACCCCCGGAATCGCCCTCGACGAGCGCGGCGCGGCGCAGGCCGCGGCGCTCCCCGGCCGGCTGGCGCGGGTGCCGCTGGCTGCCGCCGTCACCAGCCCGCTCCAGCGCTGCCGCGAAACGCTCCGCCCGCTGCTGGAGGCCCGCCCCGAGCTGCCGCTGCACGCCGAGGACCGCATCAACGAATGCGACTACGGCGACTGGTCGGGCCGCAAGCTCGCCGAGCTGAGCGGCGAACCGCTGATGGAGGTCGTCCAGCGCCACCCGTCGGCCGCCGCCTTCCCCGGGGGCGAGTCGATGCGGGCCATGCAGGCTCGCGCGGCCGACGCCGTGCACGACTGGAACGCCCGGATCGAGGCGGCGCACGGTCCGGATGCGACGTATCTGATGTGCTCGCACGGCGACATCATCAAGGCGCTGGTCGCCGAGGCGCTCGGCCTCCACCTCGACCTCTTCCAGCGCATCGCCGTCGAGCCCTGCTCGGTCACCGCGATCCGCTACACCCGGCTGCGGCCCTTCGTCGTACGGCTCGGGGACACCGGGGACTTCGGTGGACTGGTCCCCCCGCCGGACGCGGCGGGTGCCGGGGACGCCGGTGAGGCGGCCGTGGGCGGCGGCGCGGGAGCACCGTGATCAGCGGGCGCAGTAGGGTGGTGCGACGGCGCTGCCCGTGACACCTCTGCGAACCGTGCCGTGAGCGCACTGACCGCACTGAACACAGGGGCCGCAGCGACCGCTCAGCCCCCGCAGTCGAGCAATCGGAGCAGGACGTTGTCCCGTCAGGTGTTCTTCTACGACGCGCCGGACCGCTTCGTGGCCGGTACGGTCGGGCTGCCTGGCCGCCGTAGTTTCTTCCTCCAGGCCACCACGGCCGGCCGGACCACCAGCGTCGCCCTGGAGAAGACGCAGGTCGCCGCGCTCGCCGAGCGGATCGACGAGCTGCTGGACGAGGTGGTGCGGCGCAGCGGCGGCAACGCCCCGGTGCCCGCCGTCGCGCCCGCGGAGCTGGCCGACACCGCGCCGTTGGAGACGCCGGTCGAGGAGGAGTTCCGCGTCGGCACCATGGCGCTCGCCTGGGACGGCGAGGACGAGCGCATGATCATCGAGGCGCAGGCGCTGGTCGAGCTGGAAGCCGACAGCGAGGAGGACCTCGCCGAGGCCGAGGAGCGGCTGCTCCAGGACGACGAGAACGGCCCGCCGATGCTGCGGGTGCGGATGACCGGCACCATGGCGCGCGCCTTCGCCAAGCGCGCCCTGGAGGTGGTGAACGCCGGGCGCCCGCCGTGCCCGCTGTGCAGCCTGCCGCTCGACCCCGAGGGACACGTCTGCCCGCGCCAGAACGGCTACCGGCGGGACGCCTGACCACCATGGAACCCACCGCAGAACCGGTACTCCCCGGCCCCGCGACACCGCCGGGCCGGCCCGAGGCCGAGGAGCGGCCCGGTGCCGAGGAGCGGGGCGCCGGTCGCGAGGCCGACGAGGTCCAGGACGTTCAGGCAGGCTCCCTGAGCGGTGAGACCTTTCAGGAAGGCTCCCTGAACGAACGGACCTTTCAGGAAGCTTTCCTGAACGATGAGACCTTTCAAACAGCCTTCCTGAACGAGGGCGAGCTGACCGTCCGCGGCCGTATCGAGGAGGCGTCCAACGCGGTCCTCTTCTGCACCGTCGCCCACGAGGGCCGCGCCGTCGACTGCGTCTACAAGCCCGTCGCGGGCGAACGGCCGCTGTGGGACTTCCCCGACGGCAACCTCGCCCAGCGGGAGGCCGCCGCGTACGCGATCTCGCGGACGACGGGCTGGGGCCTGATACCCGCCACCGTGCTGCGCGAGGGACCGTACGGCCCCGGCATGGTCCAGCGGTGGATCGAGGTGCCCGACGGCGAGGAGATACCGCCGCTGCTGGCGCTGGTCGAGGCGGACGAGCCGGGGCCGGGCTGGAAGGCGGTCGGGTTCGCGGAGACCGGGCAGGGGCGTCCGGCGCTGCTGGTCCACGCCGACGACGCCCGGCTGCGGCGGCTGGCCGTGCTCGACGCGGTCATCAACAACGGGGACCGCAAGGGCGGCCATCTGCTGCCGGGGCCCGGCGGGCGGCTCTTCGCCATCGACCACGGCGTGACGTTCCACACCGACGACAAGCTCCGCACCCTGCTGTGGGGGTGGGCCGGGGAGCCGCTGCCCGACGAGGCGGTCACGGCGCTGGAACGGCTGCGCGCCGAGCTGGCGGCGGGCCGTCCACTCGCCGTCCGACTGGCCGGTCTCCTCACCGCCGCCGAGACCGCCGCGCTGCGCGCCCGGGTCGCCACCCTGCTGGCATCCGGCCGCCATCCCGAGCCCGGCGGCGACTGGCCACCGATCCCCTGGCCACCGCTCTGACACGGCGCCGGAGCCGGCGCACGGGGGGTCCGAAGGCGGCGCGCGGGGGGCGCGGGCCGCCGCCTGATACACGCTCCGGTATCGAACGCAAGAACGCCTATCCGGTCAATACCGGCCCTCCGGTTCGTATGCGGAACCAGCATCCGGTTAGTCTCAAGACATGCATGCATGGCCCGCTTCTGAGGTCCCCGCCCTGCCTGGTCAGGGCCGCGACCTGAGGATCCACTCCACCGCGACCGGCGGACGGGTGACCCTCGACCCCGGTCCCGTCGCCCGTATCTATGTCTGCGGCATCACGCCGTACGACGCCACCCACATGGGGCACGCGGCGACCTACAACGCGTTCGACCTGGTTCAGCGCGTGTGGCTCGACACGAAGCGCCAGGTTCACTACGTGCAGAACGTCACGGATGTCGACGATCCGCTGCTGGAGCGGGCTGTCGCCACCGGGGACGACTGGACGGCGCTCGCCGAGCGCGAGACCGCGCTGTTCCGCGAGGACATGACGGCCCTGCGGATGCTCCCGCCCCGCCACTACATCGGAGCCGTCGAGGCGATACCCGGCATCGTCCCGCTCGTCGAACGGCTCCGCGACAACGGCGCCGCCTACGAGCTGGACGGTGACATCTACTTCTCCGTCTCCTCCGACCCGCACTTCGGCGAGGTCTCCGGACTCGACGCCGAGGCGATGCGGCTGCTCTCCGCCGAACGCGGCGGCGACCCGGAGCGGGAGGGCAAGAAGAACCCGCTCGACCCGATGCTGTGGATGGCCGCCCGCGACGGCGAGCCGAGCTGGGACGGCGGCTCGCTGGGCCGCGGCCGCCCCGGCTGGCACATCGAGTGCGTCGCCATCGCCCTGGAACACCTCGGCATGGGCTTCGACGTTCAGGGCGGCGGCTCCGACCTGGCGTTCCCGCACCACGAGATGGGCGCCTCGCACGCCCAGGCGCTGACCGGCGAGCACCCCTTCGCCAAGGCGTACGTCCACGCCGGGATGGTGGCGCTGGACGGCGAGAAGATGTCGAAGTCCAAGGGCAATCTGGTCTTCGTCTCGGCGGTGCGCCGCGACGGCGTCGACCCGGCGGCGATCCGGCTGGCGCTCCTGTCGCACCACTACCGCAGCGACTGGGAGTGGACCGACGCGGTGCTGGCGGAGGCCGTGGACCGGCTGGCGCGCTGGCGCGCCGCCGTCTCCCGCCCCGACGGCCCGCCCGCCGAGGCGCTGCTGGAGGAGGTCCGTACGGCGCTCGCCGACGACCTGGACTCGCCCGCGGCGCTGGCGGCCGTCGACCGCTGGGCCGCCGCGCAGGAGTCCGGCGGCGGCAGCGACGAGGGCGCGCCGGGTCTGGTCTCGCGGACGGTGGACGCGCTGCTGGGCGTCGCGCTGTAACGGCTCACCGGTCCTCGGGGCGTCTCCGCATCGGCGGGGGCGCCCCTTCCGCGTCTGCGGGGAGTCCGGAGCCCGGAGCCCGGAGGCCGGAGCCCGGAGGCCGGAGGCCGTGGGTACGAGGGAAGCCCGGGGCCGGGAACGCGGACGGGCGGGGCCGGACCGCCCGGCCCCGCCCCGCCCGTCCGTGAGCGGCTATCTCCCGCCCGTCCGCGGCGGCTACCTCCCGCCGTCGGCCTCCGGCCCGTCCGACGGGTCGGCTCCGGCGTCCTTCGGGTCCCGGGGCTCCTTGGGGAGCCGGGGCCAGGCGCGGCCGGGGTCGGGCTGCGGGTCCCGGCGGCGCAGATAGCGCTCGAATTCCCGGGCGATGGCGTCGCCGGACGCCTCCGGCAGATCCGCGGTGTCCCGCGCCTCCTCCAGCGTCTGGACGTACTCGGCGACCTCGCTGTCCTCGGCCGCCAGCTGGTCCACGCCGAGCTGCCAGGCGCGGGCGTCCTCGGTGAGCTCGCCCTGCGGGATACGGATGCCGAGCAGGTCCTCCAGGCGGTTGAGCAGCGCCAGGCTGGCCTTCGGGTTGGGCGGCTGGGAGACGTAGTGCGGCACCGCGGCCCAGAGGCTGACGGCGGGCACCCCGGCGTGGGTGCATGCCTCCTGGAGGATGCCGACGATGCCGGTGGGGCCCTCGTAGCGGGACTCCTCCAGCTCCATGCGGGTGGCGAGGTCGGTGTCCGAGGTGACGCCGCTGACCGGCACCGGCCGGGTGTGCGGGGTGTCGCCGAGCAGCGCGCCCAGCACCACCAGCATCTCCACGCCCAGCTCATGCGCGAAGCTGAGGATCTCGTTGCAGAACGAGCGCCAGCGCATGCTCGGCTCGATACCGCGGACCAGCACCAGATCGCGGCGGCGGCCCTTGCCGTCGGCGTCGTCGACGCGGACGACGGACAGCCGCGTGGTGGGCCAGGTGACCTTGCGGACGCCGTCCTCCAGGAAGACGGTCGGGCGGTTGACCTGGAAGTCGTAGTAGTCCTCGGCGTCGAGCGCCGCGAAGACCTTGCCCTGCCATTCCCGGTGCAGATGAGCGACCGCGGCGGAGGCGGCGTCGCCGGCGTCGTTCCAGCCTTCGAACGCGGCCACCATCACCGGGTCGATCAGCTCGGGAACACCCTCCAGCTCGATCACCCAGCGCCTCCTTCCGGCCGGTCGTCCGCCGCTCCGCGGCCGCCGGCACCCGTTTCCTTGCGTGCGCTCCCCAGCCTACGGGGTCCGTGGCGCCCGTCCGCAGCCCCTGTGCACGAATGGGTGCCCATTCATCCGAGGTGTTCGGAAGGGTCTTCGAGCCACTTCCGTATGGGGGCTGGACGATGCCGCGCGGGCGGCGCTATACATCGGATGACCGCGAAAGGTCCGATCTCCTCTGATCTCCTCCGCTCTTCTCAGCTTCCTGCTCCTGTGTGTTCCCGCCACCACAACCCGAGGGGCGTGCGCATGGCCGTCACCGACACCGTCACGGAGCTGGAGGTCCACGACGTCCGCTTCCCCACCTCGGAACAGCTCGACGGTTCGGACGCGATGAACCCCGACCCCGACTACTCCGCCGCCTATGCCGTCCTGCGGACCTCCGGCGGCCCGCCCGGCCACGGCTTCTGCTTCACCATCGGCCGCGGCAACGAGGTGATGGCCGAGGCGATCCGTGCCCTCGCGCCGTACGTCGTCGGCCACCCCGCGCCGCTCACCGCGGACGCGCTCGGCGCGCTGCACCGCACCCTTACCCACGATTCGCCGCTGCGCTGGCTCGGCCCGGAGAAGGGCGTGATGCACATGGCGGCGGGGGCGGTCGTCAACGCCGCCTGGGATCTGGCGGCGACCCGCGCCGGGCTGCCGGTCTGGGAGTTCCTGGCCACCATGACCCCCGCGGAGTTGGTCGCGCTCGTCGACTTCCGCTATCTCACCGACGCCCTCACGCCCGGCGAGGCGCTGGCGATCCTGTGCGCCGCGGAGCCCGGCCGGGCCGCCCGCACCGCCCGCCTGAGAGCCGAGGGCTACCCCGCGTACACCACGTCCCCGGGGTGGCTCGGCTACGACGACGGGAAGCTGGTGCGGCTCGCCGAGGAGGCGGTCGCCGACGGCTTCGGGCAGATCAAGCTCAAGGTCGGCGCGGACCTCGGCGACGATCTGCGCCGGATGCGGCTGGCCCGTGCGGCCGTCGGACCGGCGGTACGGATCGCCGTCGACGCCAACCAGCGCTGGGACGTGCCCGAGGCCGTCCGCTGGATGACCGCGCTCGCGCCGTACGCGCCGTACTGGATCGAGGAGCCCACCAGCCCCGACGACATCCTCGGCCACGCCGCGGTGCGCGCCGGGCAACCGGTGAAGGTCGCCACCGGTGAACACGCCGCCAACCGCGTGGTGTTCAAACAGCTGCTCCAGGCCGGGGCCGTCGACATCGTGCAGATCGACGCGGCCCGGGTCGCCGGGGTCAACGACAACCTCGCGATCCTGCTGCTCGCCGCCAAGTACGGCGTGCCGGTCTGCCCGCACGCCGGCGGCGTCGGCCTGTGCGAGCTGGTCCAGCACCTTGCGATGTTCGACTACGTGGCGGTGTCCGGGAGTTGGGAGGACCGCGTCATCGAGTACGTCGACCACCTCCACGAGCACTTCACCGACCCCGTCGTCGTCGAACGCGGCCGCTACCGGGCCCCGGCCGCGCCCGGGTTCTCCGCCCGGATGAAGCCCGCCTCGCTCACCGCCCACCGCTTCCCCGACGGCCCGGTCTGGCGCGCCCGCCGCGCCCCCGGACCGCACGGCACCCAGGAGGTCACCGCATGAACCGCGTACCGGCCGACTTCGCCGGACAGGGCGCCCTCGTCACCGGCGGCGGCTCCGGCATCGGCGCGGCCACCGCCGCGCTGCTGCTGGCGCGCGGCGCCCGCGTCGCCGTCCTCGACCGCGATCCGTCCGGCGCCCCGGACGGCGCGGTCCGCGTCACCGCCGACGTCACCTCGGACGAGGCGGTCCGCGCCGCCGTCGACGAGGCGGCGGACGCGGTCGGCGGCGCGCTGCACACCGTCGTCGGCAACGCCGGGATCGGCGCCGTCGGCACCGTCGAGGACAACGACGACGCCGAGTGGGCGCGGGTGCTGGACGTCAACGTCCTCGGTCTGGTGCGCACCGCCCGCGCCGCGCTGCCCTGGCTGCGCCGCGCCGCCGCCACCGCACCGGGCCGGGTCTCGCTCACCCACACCTGCTCCATCGCGGCCACCGCCGGGCTGCCGCAGCGCGTCCTCTACAGCGCCAGCAAGGGCGCGGTCCTCTCGCTGACCCTGGCGATGGCCGCCGACCACCTCCGCGACGGCATCCGGGTCAACTGCGTCAACCCCGGCACCGCGGACACCCCCTGGGTCGGCCGCCTGCTGGACCTCGCCGATGACCCGGAGGCGGAACGCGCCGCGCTCTGCGCCCGCCAGCCGATGGGCCGGCTGGTGACGGCGGAGGAGGTCGCCGCCGCCATCGTCCACCTCGCCTCGCCGGGCGCCTCCGGTATCACCGGAACCGCGCTCGCCGTCGACGGCGGCATGCAGGGCCTGCGCCTGCGCCCCGCCACCTGACCCACCCGCGACCCTACGACGGAGGGATGAGCATGGGACCGCGTACGACCGGCGCGCTGGCCTGCGCCGCGGTGCTGGCCACCGCCGCACTCACCGGCTGCAACCGTGGCAGCGACGCCACGGCCGGGCGGATCGGCATCGACATACCGCGCACCGACACCGACTTCTGGAGCTCCTACCAGCGCTATCTGGAACACGACATCGACCGCGACGGCGTCCCCGCGCTGCCCCTGTCCACCTCCCAGAACGACGTCGCCAAGGTCGTCTCCAACGTCCAGGCCCTCACCGACCAGGGCGCCAGGGCCGTCGTCATGGCCCCACAGGACACCGGCGCGGTCACCACCGCCCTGCAACGCCTGGCGGCGAAGAAGATCCCCGTCGTCAGCGTCGACACCCGCCCCGACAAGGGCGCCGTCTACATGGTCGTACGGGCCGACAACCGCGCGTACGGCGAGAAGTCCTGCGACTACCTCGGCCGCAAGCTCGGCGGGCACGGCCGGGTCGCCGAACTCCAGGGCGACCTCAGCTCCGTCAACGGACGCGACCGCTCCGAGGCGTTCGCCGCCTGCATGAAGAAGAAGTACCCGGGGATCACCGTGCACGAGCTGGTTACCGACTGGAAGGGCGAGGTCGCCTCCGCCAAGCTCCAGAGCCTGCTGGCCCAGCACCCGGACCTCGACGGGCTCTACCTCCAGGCCGGGGGCGCCTTCCTCCAGCCCGTCCTCGCCCTCCTGAAACAGGAGAAGCGCCTCCGGCCGGCGGGCACCCCCGGCCACCTCACCGTCATCTCCAACGACGGCATCCCCGACGAACTCGCCGCCATCCGCGCCGGGCAGATCGACGCCACCCTCTCCCAGCCCGCCGACCTCTACGCGCAGTACGCCCTCTTCTACGCGCGCGCCGCCCTGGCGAAGAAGACGTTCCGGCCCGGCCCGACCGACCACGGCTCCACCATCGTGAAGATCCCGAACGGCCTGGAGGACCAGCTTCCGGCACCCCTCGTCACCAAGGAGAACGTCGACGACCGGGCGCTCTGGGCCAATCAGCTGGAGAAGAAGTGACGGGGCGGGGCGGGCCGCCAGGGGAGCACACCGCGTCCGGCGGCCCTGCCGGGCCCGGCCCCGGCGACGGTGCCGGGCCGCACGCCGGGAGGCCGCCCGGTGCGCGCACCGGCCCCGGCAACCCCGGTGCCCCGCCCGCCCTCCACGCCGAAGGCATCCGCAAACGCTTCGGCCCGACCCTCGCCCTCGACGGCGTCCGGCTGACCGTCCGGCCCGGCGAGGCCCACGCCCTCGTCGGCCGCAACGGCGCCGGGAAGTCCACCCTGGTGTCGGTCCTCACCGGGCTGGTGCGGCCGGACACCGGCACCGTCAGCTTCGCCGGGCGGGCGGCGCCCCGCTTCGGTGACGCCGCGGCCTGGCAGCGCCGGGTGGCCTGCGTCCACCAGCGGTCGATGACCGTCCCGGACCTGACCGTCGCGGAAAACCTCCACCTGGGCCACCTCCCGCGCGGCCGCATCCGCTGGCGGGCCCTGCGCGCCCGCGCCCGCGAGGTGCTGGCGGAGTACGGCGTCGATGTCGACCCGGCCGCTCGGATCCGCGAACTCGGCGTCGAGCAGCGGCAGTTCGTGGAGATCGCCCGGGCCCTGACGCACGGCGCCCGGCTGATCGTCCTCGACGAGCCGACCGCCCGCCTCGACGCCGCCGGAATCGACCGGCTCTTCACCGAGCTGCGCGCCCTGCGCGCCCGGGGCGTCGCCTTTCTCTTCATCTCGCACCACCTCCAGGAGGTCCACGAGCTGTGTGACACCGTCACCGTGCTCCGGGACGCCCGCCGGGTGCTGACCGCGCCCGTAGCCGGGCTGTCCCGGGACGCGCTCGTCGAGGCGATGACGGGGGAGCGGCCGGGCGCCGCCGCCCACCGCCCACCGCCCGGCCCGCCCGGCCCCGAGGTGCTGCGCACCGAACGCCTCGCCCTGGACGGCCACTTCGCCCCCGTCGGCCTGACCGTACGCGCCGGGGAGCTGGTCGGCCTGGCGGGCGCCGCCGGGAGCGGGGCCACCGCCCTCGCCGAGACGCTGGCCGGGCTGCGGGCCCCCGGCGGCGGCCGGATCACAGTGGGCGACCGCCCGGTCCGCACCGGCTCCGTCCCGCACGCCCTGGCCGCCGGGATCGGCTACGTACCGGAGGACCGGCACCGCGAGGGGCTGGTCGCCACCCGCAGCGTCGCCGAGAACGTCACCCTGACCGTGGGCGACCAGCTGGGCCCGGGCGGCACCGTGCTGCCCTCCCGGGCCCGGGAGTTCGCCCGGCGGATGATCACCGCGCTGGACATCAAGGCGGCCGGACCCGCCGCGCCGGTGACCGGGCTCTCCGGCGGCAACCAGCAGAAGGTCGTCATCGCCCGCGCCCTGGCCCGCGAGCCCCGGGTGCTCGTCGCCGTACGCCCCACCAACGGCGTCGACATCACGTCCAAGCAGGCGCTGCTCACCGCCGTACGGCGGGTCGCGGACGCGGGCGCCTGCGCGCTGATCGTCTCCGACGAACTGGACGACCTGCGGATCTGCGACCGGGTCCTGACGCTCTTCCGCGGCCGGGTGACCGGGGAGTTCGCCGCCGGATGGCACGACGGGGAGCTGGTCGCGGCGATGGAGGGGATGGCGCCACCGGGCGCGGCCGTCGAAGCCCCGGGCGGACGCCCCGCGCACGGCGCCGCCGCGACGCCCGCAGGCCCGGCCGCCGCGACGCCCGCCGGCCCGCCCGCCACTACGCCCGCCGGCCCGCCCGCGCCCCCGGCCGATGCCCCGGCCGCCCCCGCCGCCCGCCCCGACGCAACGGAAGGAACCGCGCCATGACCGAGACCGCAGCGCCGCCCGACGCCGGGGCGGCGGCCGCGTCCGCCGCGCCCCGCGTCCGCGCGGCGGGGCCGGGCCGCTGGCGGGACTTCTCGCTCGTCCCGGTGATCCTCGTACTGGGCGTGATCGGCTTCATCGTCTCGCCCGCCTTCCTCACCCGCGACAACCTCGTCGGCGTCGTCCAGCAGTCCACCGAACTCGGCCTGCTCGTCCTCGGCGAGGCGCTGATCCTCATCAGCGGCCGGATGGACCTCTCGCTGGAGTCGACCATCGGGCTGGCGCCGGTGGTCGCGCTGTGGCTGGTGATGCCCGCGCACGGCGACCGCTTCACGGGCCTGGAGCTGCTGCCCGCCTGGACCGCCGTGCCGCTCTGCCTCGCCGTCGGCGCCGCGATCGGCACCGTCAACGGCTTCCTCATCCTCACCCTCCGCGTCAACGGCTTCATCGCCACCCTCGGCATGCTCACCGCGCTCCGCGGCCTCCAGGTCGGGCTCTCCGAGGGCCGCTCCATCGGCGACGTCCCGCCGTCCTTCGCCTACCTCGGCGGCGCCACCTGGCTCGGCGTCCCCGCCGCCGTCTGGATCTGCCTCGCCCTCTTCGCCGCCGGGGGCGCCGCCCTCGGGTACCTGCGGCACGGCCGGGCGCTGTACGCGGTCGGCGGCAACCCGGAGGCGGCCCGCGCGGCCGGGATCCGCGTCGACCGGCTCACCTGGATCGTCCTCGCCGTCGGCGGACTCCTCGCCGCGTTCGCCGGGATCCTCTACACCGGCCACTACGGCGCGGTCTCGGCGAGCCAGGGCAACGGCTGGATCTTCCAGGTCTTCGCTGCCGCGGTGATCGGCGGCATCAGCCTCAAGGGCGGCCGAGGCACCCTCTTCGGCGCGCTGACCGGCGTCCTCACCCTCCAACTCGTCATCAACGTGATGACGCTGGCCGGGGTGCCGCCGCTGTGGACGCAGTTCCTCAACGGCGCGATCATCATCGTCGCGCTGGTCATCTCCCGGTTCGCCGGCGGCGGGAAACAGGACTGAACGAGGAGCCGGACGCCATGACCCCACCGCCCCGCGGCCCGCGCCGGCTCGGCCGGTCCGCCGTCACCGTCCCGCCGCTCGGCCTCGGCTGCGCCCCGCTCGGCAACCTCTACCGCGCCCTGGCCGAGGACGATGCCCTGGCCACCGTCCGCGCCGCCCTCGCCGCGGGCGTCGGCCACTTCGACGCCGCGCCGCACTACGGCGTCGGCCTCGCCGAGGAACGCCTCGGCCGGGCGCTGCGCGGCCACGACCGCGCCGGATACACCCTCGCCACCAAGGTGGGCCGCCGCCTGCGACCGCTCGCACCGGGGGAGACGCCCGCGGGGGAGGGGTTCGTCGCCACCCCCGCCCGCGCCCGGACCTGGGACTTCACCCGCGACGGCATCCGCGCCACCCTCGACGCCTCCCTCGCACGCCTCGGCACCGACACCGTCGAGATCGTCTATCTGCACGACGTCGAACACCATCTGCCCGAGGTGTACGCCACCGGCTACCCGGCGCTCGCCGAACTCCGCGCCGAGGGCCGGGTCGGCGCCATCGGCTTCGGCATGAACCACAGCGACGTCCTCGCCCGGCTGGTCGCCGACCTCGACGTGGATGTGGTGCTCTGCGCCGGGCGCTGGACGCTCCTGGAGCGCACCGCCCTCGACGATCTGCTGCCGGTCTGCGCCCGCCGCGGCACCTCCGTCGTCGTCGGCGGCGTCTACAACTCCGGCCTGCTCGCCGACCCGTCGCCCGGCGCCCCGTACGACTACGCGCCCGCCCCGCCGCACCTGGTCGCCCGCGCCCGCGAACTCGCCGCCGTCTGCGCCACGTTCGGCGTCCCGCTCAAGGCGGCCGCGCTCCGCTTCCCGTTCGGCCATCCGTCGGTCGCCGGGGTGGTCGTCGGTGCGGCAAGCGCCCGGGAGGCCACCGAGAACGCCGCGCTCTTCCGCCACGACATCCCCGACGCGCTGTGGCCCGCCCTCGTCGACCGCGGGCTGCTCGCCCCCGGCGTACCGCTGCCGACCGCCGCACCCTGAACCGCCGCCCGCGGGCCCCGAGCCGCCCGTCACCGACCCGGAGACCACCGATGCGCATCGACGCCCACCACCACCTGTGGGACCTCTCCCGCCGCCCGCAGCCCTGGATGACCGGCCCCTGGGCCGATCCGCTGCGCCGCGACCACACCCTCGCCGAACTGGTCCCGCAGCTTGCTGCGCACCGCATCGACGCCACCGTCCTCGTCCAGTCCTCGTCCTCCGCGGAGGAGACCGCCGAGCTGCTGACGGTGGCGGCGGGCCCCGGCCCGGTGCGGGGCGTCGTCGGCTGGGCCGATCTCACCGACCCCGCCCTGCCCGCGACGCTCGCCGCGCACCCGCCCGCCCTGGTGGGCCTGCGCCACCAGGTGCAGGACGAGCCGGACCCGGACTGGCTGATCCGCCCCGGTGTACTGCGCGGACTGCGCGCCGTGGCGGCCGCCGGACGCGTCTACGACCTGCTGGTCACCCCGCGCGAACTGCCCGCCGCGCTCGCCGCCGCCCGCGCCGTACCGGAGCTGGCGTTCGTCCTGGACCACGCGGGGAAACCGGCGGTCGGCGGCGGCGACGCGGGCTGGGCCGCGGCGCTCACCGCCCTCGCCGCCCTGCCGCACGTCAGCTGCAAACTCTCCGGGCTGGTCACCGAGGCCGACTGGACGCACTGGCGGCCCGGCCAACTCCTGCCGTACGCCCGGCACGTCCTCGACGCCTTCGGCCCCGACCGGGTCCTCTTCGGCTCCGACTGGCCGGTCTGCACCCTCGCCGCCGACTACGCCACCGTCCACACCCTCGCCGAGACCGCCACCGCCCACCTCACCGCCGCCGAACGCGCCGCGGTCTTCGGGGGGACGGCGGCGCGGGTGTACGGGATCGGGGAGACGGGCGACGGGGCCGGCTGAGAGCGGTACGGCGCGCGGCCCGGCCGACCGCCACGGCTCCGGCGCCCGCACGGCCCGCCGCGCCGCCCCGGTGCCCGGCCCTCACAACGTCGACCGCAACCACTGCTCCACACTCGCGATATGGACCGTCGCCCACGCCCGCGCCGCCTCCGCGTCGCCGTCGCGCAGGGCGGCGAGGATCGCGCGGTGCTCGGTGAGCGTCCGGGCCACCGCGTCCTTCTGCGTCAGCCCGCGCCAGACCCGCGCCCGGGTGGTCGGCCCCGACAGGCCCTCCAGCAGGGAGCAGAGCACGGAGTTGCCGGACGCCGCGACGATCCGCCGGTGGAACTCCAGGTCCCCGGCGACCAGCTCCTCCACCGACGGCTCCGGGCCCAGCGCCGCCAACCCCGCGTCCAGCGCATCGAGTTCGGCCGGATCGATCCGCCCGGCGGCCATCGCGGTGGCGGCGGGCTCCAGGATCCGGCGGACGGAGAGGAACTCCAGCACCGTGTCGTCGCGGTGGAAGTCCACCACGAAGCTCAGCGCCTCCAGCAGCAGCTGCGGATCGAGGCTGGTGACGTACGTGCCGTCGCCCTGCCGTACGTCGAGGATGCGGATCAGCGACAGCGCCCGCACCGCCTCGCGCAGCGAATTGCGCGACAGGCCCAGCTCCGCGGCGAGTTCGCTCTCCTTCGGCAGCCGGTCGCCCGGCCGCAACGCCCCCGAGACGATCATCCCCTTGATCTTCTCGATGGCCTCATCAGTGACCGCCACGGCCGACCTCCCCCTTCGGACCCGCCGGACATCTCCCCAGACATCCGATGTCTGAGCCCATTATGGCCCGACCTGCGGCCCCGGCCCCAGCCTGGTGCGTACCGGGCGGTACAGGAGGGCGGCCCCGGCGGCCTCCGCCCTCCGCACCCGCACACGCCGGAGGGGCGGCCCCGTACGGGAACCGCCCCTCCGACCGGACCGTACGCGCGCGGCGTACGCCCCGGGATCAGCCTTCGAGCATGCCCTTCACCTTGGCGCGGACGTCCTCCGTGTCCAGGCCGCGGATGGTCAGCGTGGTACGGCGGCGCAGCACGTCGTCCACGGTCTCGGCCCACTCGTGGTCACGGGCGTACGCGACCTGCGCCCAGATCTCCGGTGCGTCCGGGTGGATGCGCTCGGCCAGCTCCGGGTTCTCGTTCGCCAGGCGCGCGATGTCGAACGACAGCGAGCCGTAGTGCGTGGCGAGGTGCCGCGCGGTCTCCGGCGCCATCTGCGGACCGTTGGCGGTGCCGTCGATCAGCAGGCGGTGCGCCACCGCGTTCGGGTTGGCGATACCGGGCAGCGGGAGCTTCTTCGGCAGGTGCGAGATCGGCTCCATGTCACCGGCCAGCGGGTGGCCGGGGAGCGCGGCGAGCTTGTTCATGACCGTACGGCCGATGTGGCGGAAGGTCGTCCACTTGCCGCCCGCGACGGACAGCATGCCGCCGCTGCCCTCGGTCACGACCGTCTCGCGCTTGGCCTTGGAGGTGTCGCCGGGGCCGCCGGGCAGCACCCGCAGACCGGCGAACGAGTAGGTGATCAGGTCCCGCGACAGCTGCTGGTCACGGACGGAGAAGGCGGCCTCGTCCAGGATCTGGGCGGTGTCCTTCTCGGTGACCGCGACGTCCGCCGGGTCGCCCTCGTACTCCTCGTCGGTGGTACCGAGCAGCAGCATGTCCTCCCAGGGGAGGGCGAAGGTGATGCGGTACTTGTCGATCGGGGTGGCCAGCGCCGCCTTCCAGGGGGAGGTGCGCTTGAGGACCAGGTGCGCGCCCTTGGAGAGGCGGATGGAGGGGGCCGCGTTCGGGTCCTCCATCGTGCGCAGGTGGTCCACCCACGGGCCGGTGGCGTTGAGGACGAGGCGGGCGCTGACGCCGAACTCCTCGCCGTCCGTGCGGTCCTTCAGCTCGGCACCGGTGACCCGGCCCTGGGTGAAGCGCAGCCCGGTGACCTCGGCGTGGTTGAGGACCGTGGCGCCGGCCGCGACGGCGGCGCGGACGGTCATCAGCGCCATACGGGCGTCGTTCATCTGGTCGTCGCCGTAGACCGCGACGGCCTTGAGGTTCTCGGTCCGCAGCTCCGGCACGTCGCGCTGGGCCTTGGCCGGCGATATGACGTGGCCGACACCGTCGCCGAACGCGGAGAGCGCGGAGTAGGCGAAGACACCGGCGCCGAGCTTGGCCGCGCCGTGCGGGCCGCCCTTGTAGACGGGCAGGTAGAAGGTGAGGGGGTTGGCGAGGTGCGGCGCCACCTCACGGGAGACCGCACGCCGCTCGAAGTGGTTCTCCGCCACCAGCTTCACCGCACCGGTCTGCAGGTAGCGCAGTCCGCCGTGCAGCAGCTTGGAGGAGGCGGAGGAGGTGGCGCCGGCGAAGTCGCCGGCGTCCACCAGGGCCACCCGCAGCCCGGCCTGCGCGGCGTGCCAGGCAGTGGAGATGCCCAGGATGCCGCCACCGATCACCAGGAGGTCGTACGTCGCCTTGGACAGCTGTTCCCGGGTTTCGGCGCGGCTCGGGGTCGAACCGTCGGCCGGGTGCGTCCCGAGGGCCGGGACGCTCTGCAGGGTGCTCATCGATTACTCCTCGACAGTGTCGTCGTCGAGCCAGCCCATGGAGCGTTCCACTGCCTTGAGCCAGCTCTTGTACTCGCGGTCACGGGTGGCCGCATCCATCCGGGGGGTCCATTCGGCGGCCCGGCGCCAGTTGGCGCGCAGCTCGTCGGTGCTGGACCAGAAGCCGACGGCCAGACCGGCCGCGTAGGCAGCGCCGAGGCAGGTCGTCTCGGCCACCATCGGGCGCACCACCGGCGCGTCCAGGAAGTCCGAGATGGTCTGCATCAGCAGGTTGTTGGAGGTCATACCGCCGTCGACCTTGAGTGCGGTCAGCTCGACGCCGGAGTCCTTCGTCATGGCGTCGGTGATCTCGCGGGTCTGCCAGGCGGTGGCCTCAAGTACGGCGCGGGCGATGTGCGCCTTGGTGACGTAGCGGGTCAGACCCGCGATCACACCGCGCGCGTCGGAGCGCCAGTAGGGGGCGAACAGGCCGGAGAAGGCCGGGACGAAGTACGCGCCGCCGTTGTCCTCGACGCTGGAGGCCAGCGTCTCGATCTCCGCGGCGGAGTTGATCAGGCCCATCTGGTCGCGCATCCACTGCACCAGCGAACCGGTGACGGCGATGGAGCCTTCCAGGGCGTAGACCGGGGCCTGGTCGCCGATGCGGTAGCCGACGGTGGTCAGCAGCCCGTTGTACGAGTTCACCGGCTGGTTGCCGGTGTTCATCAGCATGAAGGTGCCGGTGCCGTACGTGGACTTGGCCTCGCCCTGCGAGAAGCAGGTCTGGCCGAACAGCGCGGCCTGCTGGTCACCGAGGGCGGAGGCGACGGGGACCCCGGAGAGGGCGCCGTTCGCGCTGGTGCCGTAGACCTCGGCGGAGGACTTGATCTCCGGGAGGACGGCGGCGGGGATCCCGATCGACTGGAGGATCTTCTCGTCCCACTCCAGCGTGTGGAGGTTCATCAGCAGGGTGCGCGAGGCGTTGGTGACGTCCGTGACGTGCACGCCGCCGTTCACGCCACCGGTGAGGTTCCAGATGACCCAGGAGTCCATCGTGCCGAAGAGGATGTCGCCGCGCTCGGCGCGCTCGCGCAGCCCCTCGACGTTGTCCAGCAGCCAGCGGATCTTCGGGCCCGCGAAGTACGAGGCCAGCGGCAGGCCGGTCTCGCGGCGGAAGCGGTCCTGGCCGACGTTGCGGCCCAGCTCCTTGCAGAGCGCGTCGGTGCGGGTGTCCTGCCAGACGATGGCGTGGTGGACCGGCTCACCGGTGTGCTTGTCCCACAGCAGTGTGGTCTCGCGCTGGTTGGTGATGCCGATCGCCTTGACGTCGGCGGCGGTGACGCCGGCCTTCGCGACGGCGCCGGCCACGACCTGCTGGACGTTCGCCCAGATCTCGGCGGCATCGTGTTCGACCCAGCCGGGCTTGGGGAAGATCTGTTCGTGCTCCTTCTGGTCGACCGACACGATGCGGCCGTCCTTGTCGAACACGATGCAGCGGCTGGAGGTCGTGCCCTGGTCAATGGCCGCGATGAACGGACCGTGACCGTGGGAAGAAGCGGAGGGGGTGTCGCTCATGGTGTGCTCCAGTGATTCTGTGCGGGCGGAGTCGGTACGGGGACGCGGCTCAGGCGAAGGCCACCTGATAGATGCCACCGGCGATGGCTCCGCCAATCAGCGGGCCGACGACCGGAATCCATGCGTAGCCCCAGTCGGAGCCGCCCTTGTTCGGCAGCGGCAGCAGCGCGTGCACGAGGCGCGGGCCCAGGTCGCGGACGGGGTTGATCGCGTAGCCGGTCGGACCGCCGAGCGACAGACCGATGCCGACGACGACCAGCGCCACCAGCAGCGAGCCGATCGGGCCGACGCCCTTGCCGTTGTCGCTCAGACCCAGGTTGAGGATCGCCAGCACGAGCACGATGGTGGCGATGATCTCGGTCACGAGGTTCTGAACGGCGTTCCGGATCTCCGGACCGGTGGAGAAGATGCCGAGGACGGGGCCCGCCTTGGGAGCGGTGGCCTTGTCCACCATGCCTTCCTGGCCGTTGTGCGCGGCCAGCACCTCCGGGTCGGACAGGTGCGCCCGGAACTGTCCGTAGTAGGTCAGCCAGACCAGCACCGCGCCGATCATGGCGCCGAGCAGCTCACCGGCGAAGTACACCGGCACCTGGTTCCACTCGATGCCGCCCTTGATCGCGAGGGCGAGGGTCACCGCGGGGTTGAGGTGCGCGCCGGACTTCGCGGCGATGTACGCGCCCGCGAGTACGGCGAAGCCCCAACCGAAGGCGATGGCGACCCAGCCGGCCGCGTACGCCTTGGAGCGCTTGAAGGTGACGGCGGCGCAGACGCCACCGCCGAGCAGTATCAGAACAGCGGTACCTATGGTCTCGCTGAGGAAGATGTCGGAGCTGGACACCCGCGACTCCTTTGTCCTTCGTCCAGGGGAAGGCGAACCCCGGGTCTCCGGTGGTCCGCGCCCTCCGAGAGGGCTGTGGTCGGCCCCGCGGCATTGCCCACCATAACGAATACTGTCGTGTGGTGTTCGACAATGCCGACCGACGAACGGCAGTTTTGTTCACCTGTTTGATGACGTCAAGGGTTCTGTGGCGAAAAAGTCACGTGAACAATCAGTGGCAATACGGTCAGAACCGGCCTGCGCCCAGGTCCCTGGACACAGCCCGTGCGCAATCCCTGACAGCAGCGACGATTTCCGGCCGCACCACGCCCTCCTGGCACACCCGCTCCACGGCCCCGGTGATGCCCACCGCACCCACCGGCATCCGTCGCCGGTCGTGCACCGGAGCCGCCACCGACGCCACGCCCTCCCAGGTCTCCTCGACGTCCGCGGCCCAGCCTCGCGCCCGGGTCAGCTCCAGCGTCGTCTCGAACGCGTCCGCCCCGGTCACCGTGTGCGGGGTCAGCGGCTCCCGCGCCACCTCCGCGACCTCGCTGTGCGCCACCGGGTCGTACGCGCACAGCACCTTGCCCAGCGCCGTGCTGTACAGCGGGTGCATCGCGCCCACCTCCAGGACCTGGCGGCTGTCGTCCGGCCGGAAGACGTGGTGCACGATCAGCACGCCCTGCTGGTGCAGCACGCCGAGATAGGCGCTCTCGCCGCTGGAGCGCGCCAGGTCGTCGGTCCACACCAGGGCGCGGGCCCGCAGCTCGTGGACGTCGAGATAGCTGTTGCCCAGGCGCAGCAGTTCCGCGCCGAGCTGATAGCGGCCGGAGGCCGGTTCCTGCTCGACGAAGCCCTCCTGCTGGAGGGTGCGCAGGATGCCGTGGGTGGTGCCCTTGGCCAGGCCGATCGCGGAGGAGATGTCGGACAGCCCCAGCCGCCGTTCCCCGCCGGCCAGCAGCCGCAGTACCGCGGCAGCTCGCTCCAGCGATTGGATGGTGCGTGCCATCGGACAACCTCCAAGATGCGGGTTCGACAATGCTGAACGATATCGGTCGATGCCGAACCGCGGGAGGGCCGCCGAGCCCTTGACGATCATGGCCGGTGTACGCCGGTCCGGGGCCGTGGGCTGTCCAGGCCCTGGAACGGGGAACACCTGTCCCGGACCGCCAGCTAGGCTGGCGGCGTGCGCCGTCCACCGGGGGGCGCAAAGCCGACAGCCGTCGCAACCAGGGGAGCACCTCCATGGCCTCGTACACGTCCACGTCCTCCAGCGCGTCCCGCGTCGCTTCCTTCCGTGGGGCGCTGGCCTCACGGGTGGTGGTCGCCGACGGGGCGATGGGCACGATGCTGCAGGCGCAGGATCCGTCGATGGAGGACTTCCAGCAGCTGGAAGGCTGCAACGAGGTCCTCAACATCACCCGGCCGGACATCGTCCGCTCGGTGCACGAGGAGTACTTCGCGGTCGGCGTCGACTGCGTGGAGACCAACACCTTCGGCGCCAACTTCGCCGCACTGGCCGAATACGACATCGCCGAGCGCGTCTTCGAGCTTTCCGAGGCGGGCGCCCGCATCGCCCGCGAGGTCGCCGACGAGTTCACCGCCTCGACGGGGCAGCAGCGCTGGGTCCTCGGCTCGATGGGCCCCGGCACCAAGCTGCCCACCCTCGGGCACGCCCCGTACACCACCCTCCGCGACGCCTACCAGCGCAACGCCGAAGGCATGATCGCCGGCGGCGCCGACGCGCTCCTGGTCGAGACCACCCAGGACCTGCTCCAGACGAAGGCCGCCGTCCTCGGCGCCCGCCGCGCTCTGGCCGCCACCGGCACGAATCTGCCGGTCATCTGCTCCGTCACCGTCGAGACCACCGGCACCATGCTGCTCGGCTCCGAGATCGGCGCCGCGCTCACCGCGCTGGAGCCGCTCGGCATCGACATGATCGGCCTCAACTGCGCCACCGGCCCCGCCGAGATGAGCGAGCACCTGCGCCACCTCGCCCGCCACTCCCGCGTCCCGCTCTCCTGCATGCCCAACGCGGGCCTGCCGGTCCTCGGCAAGGACGGCGCCCACTACCCGCTGACCGCTGCGGAACTCGCCGACGCCCAGGAGACGTTCGTCGCCGAGTACGGCCTCTCCCTCGTCGGCGGCTGCTGCGGCACCACCCCCGAGCATCTGCGGCAGGTCGTCGAGCGGGTCCGCGGCCTGACCCCGCCGCCCCGCGACCCGCGCCCCGAGCCCGGCGCCGCCTCCCTCTACCAGACCGTCCCCTTCCGGCAGGACACCTCGTACCTAGCGATCGGCGAGCGGACCAACGCCAACGGTTCGAAGAAGTTCCGCGAGGCGATGCTGGCGGGCCGCTGGGACGACTGCGTGGAGATGGCCCGCGACCAGATCCGCGAGGGCGCCCACATGCTCGACCTCTGTGTCGACTACGTCGGACGGGACGGCGTCGCCGACATGGAGGAGCTGGCGGGCCGCTTCGCCACCGCCTCCACCCTCCCCATCGTCCTGGACTCCACCGAACTGCCGGTGCTCCGCGCCGGACTGGAGAAGCTGGGCGGCCGCGCCGTCATCAACTCCGTCAACTACGAGGACGGTGACGGCCCCGAGTCCCGCTTCGCCAAGGTCACCGCGCTCGCCGCCGAGCACGGCGCGGCGCTCATCGCGCTGACCATCGACGAGGAGGGCCAGGCCCGTACCGTCGAGCACAAGGTCGCCATCGCCGAGCGCCTCATCGCCGACCTGACCGGCAACTACGGGGTGCATGAGTCCGACATCCTCATCGACACCCTGACGTTCACCATCTGCACCGGCCAGGAGGAGTCCCGCAAGGACGGCGTCGCCACCATCGAGGCCATCCGCGAGCTGAAGCGCCGCCACCCGGACGTCCAGACCACCCTCGGCCTCTCCAACATCTCCTTCGGTCTCAACCCGGCCGCCCGCATCCTGCTCAACTCCGTCTTCCTCGACGAGTGCGTCAAGGCCGGACTGGACTCGGCGATCGTGCACGCCAGCAAGATCCTGCCGATCGCCCGCTTCGACGACGAGCAGATCACCTGTGCCCTCGACCTCATCCACGACCGCCGCGCCGAGGGCTACGACCCGCTGCAGAAGCTCATGGCGCTCTTCGAGGGCGTCGACACCAAGTCCCTCAAGGCGGGCAAGACCGAGGAGCTGGCCGCGCTGCCGCTCGAAGAGCGCCTGGCCCGCCGCATCATCGACGGTGAGAAGAACGGCCTGGAGGCCGACCTCGACGAGGCGCTGCGCGACACCCCCGCCCTCGACATCGTCAACAACACCCTCCTGGAGGGCATGAAGGTCGTCGGCGAACTCTTCGGCTCCGGCCAGATGCAGCTGCCGTTCGTCCTGCAGTCCGCCGAGGTGATGAAGACCGCGGTCGCCCACCTCGAACCGCACATGGAGAAGCTCGACGACGGCGAGGGGGTGGGCAAGGGCACCATCGTCCTGGCGACCGTCCGCGGCGATGTCCACGACATCGGCAAGAACCTCGTCGACATCATCCTCTCCAACAACGGCTACAACGTCGTCAACCTCGGCATCAAGCAGCCGGTCGCCGCGATCCTGGACGCCGCCGAGGAGCACCGCGCCGACGTCATCGGCATGTCCGGCCTGCTGGTCAAGTCCACGGTGATCATGAAGGAGAACCTGGAGGAGCTGAACCAGCGCAAGATGGCCGCCGACTACCCGGTCATCCTCGGCGGCGCCGCCCTCACCCGCGCCTACGTCGAACAGGACCTCCACGAGATCTACGACGGCGAGGTCCGCTACGCCCGCGACGCGTTCGAGGGGCTGCGCCTGATGGACGCGCTGATCGCCGTCAAGCGCGGCGTCCCCGGCGCCACCCTGCCCGAGCTGAAGCAGCGCCGCGTCCCCAAGCGCCCTGTGACATCAGCGGCTGGCGCCGCGGGCGCCGCCGTGGAGGTGGAGGAGCCCGAGGGCTCGGTCCGCTCCGACGTCGCGATCGACAACCCCGTCCCCGCCCCGCCGTTCTGGGGCACCCGCGTCGTCAAGGGCATCCAGCTCGCCGACTACGCCTCCTGGCTGGACGAGGGCGCCCTCTTCAAGGGCCAGTGGGGCCTCAAGCAGGCGCGTACCGGCGACGGCCCCGGCTACGAGGAGCTGGTGGAGACCGAGGGACGGCCGCGGCTGCGCGGCTTGCTGGACCGGCTCCAGACGGAGAACCTGCTGGAAGCCGCCGTCGTCCACGGCTACTTCCCGTGCGTCTCCAAGGGCGACGACCTCATCCTGCTCCACGAGGACGGCACCGAGCGCACCCGCTTCACCTTCCCGCGCCAGCGCCGCGGCCGCCGCCTGTGCCTCGCGGACTTCTTCCGCCCGGAGGAGTCCGGCGAGACCGACGTCGTCGGCCTCCAGGTCGTCACCGTCGGCTCCCGCATCGGCGAGGAGACCGCCAAGCTCTTCGCTGCCAACTCCTACCGCGACTACCTCGAACTGCACGGCCTCTCCGTCCAGCTCGCGGAGGCGCTGGCCGAGTACTGGCATGCCCGGGTCCGCGCCGAGCTGGGCTTCGGAGGCGAGGACCCGGCCGACGTCGAGGAGATGTTCGCCCTCAAGTACCGCGGCGCCCGCTTCTCCCTGGGCTACGGCGCCTGCCCGGACCTGGAGGACCGCGCGAAGATCGCCGATCTGCTGCAGCCGGAGCGCATCGGCGTCCAGCTCTCCGAGGAGTTCCAGCTCCACCCCGAGCAGTCCACCGACGCGATCGTGATCCACCACCCCGAGGCGAAGTACTTCAACGCCAGGTGAGCGCCCGGGCCGTCCGTCACCCGAACGGCGGACGGCCGCTTCCGCGACACCCTACGGACCGGCGCGCATAGTCGTACACTGGTCGGTCCGGTAGCGGCCGGTCATCACCCCACTCCGGGGCGGTGGCCGGCCCTTTTGTCCCTCAGGGGACGTCCTCACGGAGGTGGACGGATGACCAGCAGCATCCCCGCGGCCGACTCCCGGGCGGCGAAGGGCGCCACCCTCCAGGCAGTCTTCCTCGACCTGGACGGCACGCTCGTCGACACCGAGGGCTTCTGGTGGGAGGCGGAGTCCGAGGTCTTCGCCGAACTGGGACACATCCTGAACGACACCCATCGCGAGGTCGTCGTCGGCGGTCCCATGACCCGCAGCGCCGGATATCTGATTCAGGCCACCGGCGCCCAGATCGGCCTGGCGGAGCTGAGTGGCCTGCTCAACGCCCGGTTCGCCGCCCGGATCGGCCGCGGGGTGCCGCTGATGCCCGGCGCCCGCCGGCTGCTGGCCGATCTGGCCGCCCACGGCGTGCCCACGGCCCTGGTCTCCGCCTCGCACCGCGCCATCATCGACCGCATGCTGCACTCCCTGGGCCCGGCCAACTTCCATCTGACCCTCGCCGGTGACGAACTGGAACGCACCAAGCCGCACCCGGATCCGTATCTCACCGCGGCCGCCCGGCTGGGCGTCGACCCGGCGCGGTGCGCGGTGGTGGAGGACACCCTCACGGGCGTGCGCGCGGGCGAGGCGGCCGGGTGCCGGGTCGTCGCCGTGCCGTCGGTGGTGCCGGTGCCGCCTGCCGCCGGGCGGACCGTCGTCCGGTCACTCGAAGAAGTTGATCTTTCTTTTCTCCGGGCCCTCATCACGGAAAGCAATTGACGCATGCACTGAGCGTTCCGCCGGGAAAGCAGGCAGAACTCAGGGCAGCGGTCCGCTCATTTTCCGTGACGTATACCCTGGCTGAATTCCCGCATTGTCGCTGCCGTTGGGGCGCGTGACGTTTCTCACGTGCCCCGGCGTCGACAGGTCTCCCGACGGGTGTTCCAGGGGGGTCCGGGGGCCTGGTGCACGGGGGTAAGTGTCCGGATTCATGGGGTGACGTGCAGTTCGTTCCGACGTCCGGTAATCGGAGATCCATGTGCTGTTATCCGGTGTCCCTATAACGGCAACTCCGTTGCGGCCCGGACGCGATGGCTGTTCCTACTAATGTCGACGCGAGCAACACCTCTGCGCTGATAAGGAACCTGCCGACGATGAATCGCAAGACCTTGGTGCTGCCGGCCCTGGCCGGTCTGCTCGCCCCCGTACTCGCGGCCTGTGGCGGCCCGGACGGCGCGGGCGGGAGCGGCGATCCGATCGTCGTCGGGGTCGCCACGCAGATGGAGGCCACCAAGGATGCCCCCGCACCGTTCGACCCGGCGCAGGCGTACGACGTCGACGCGATGAACGTGCTGCGCGGCACCCTCCAGACGCTGCTGCGCCTCCCCAGAACCGGCACCACTCCGGTGCCCGAGGCGGCCAAGACCTGTGGTTTCCGTGACACGCGGAACGAGCAGTACCGGTGCACCCTGCGCAGCGACCTGAAGTTCTCCAACGGTCACCCGCTCACCGCGCAGGACGTGAAGTTCTCCATCGACCGCGTGCAGAAGATCAACTACGCCAACGGCCCGGGCACGCTGGTCAACGACATCGACAAGGTCGAGACGCCCAGCGACACCGAGGTGGTCTTCCACCTCAAGAAGCCGGACGCCACCTTCCCGCAGAAGCTCACCACACCGGCCGCCGGCATCGTCGACCACCAGGTGTACCCCGCGGACCGCCTCCGCAGCGGCTTCGACCTCGTCGGCTCCGGCCCGTACACGCTCAAGGCGGAGCACAGCGGCGAGCGCGTCACCAAGATCGTCTTCAGCCGGAACCCCGGCTACAGCGGCGCGGTGAAGCCGCTGAACGACAAGGTCGAGATGCGGTTCTTCCCCAGCTCGTCCGCGATGGAGAAGGCGCTGCGCAAGGGCCAGATCGACCTGATGAACCGTGGGCTGTCGCCCGCTCAGGTCAAGGGCCTGCAGAACTCCCGGAACGAGCACATCACCCTCCAGGAGATGCCCGGCCAGGAGATCCGCTACCTCGCCTTCAACACCAAGGACCCGTCGGTCTCCAACCCGGCCGTCCGCCAGGCGATGGCGCAGCTCGTCAACCGCTCGCAGATCCTGCGCGACGTCTACTCCTACGTCGGCGACCCGCTGTACTCCCTGGTGCCGACCGGCCTCACCGGCCACATCAACTCCTTCTTCACCAAGTACGGCAACCCCAGCGTCCCGGCCGCCCGCCAGATCCTGGAGCAGGCGAACATCAACACCCCGGTGAAGGTGACCCTGACGTACACCGAGAACCACTACGGCGCCAGCACCGCCAAGGAGTTCGCGGCCCTGAAGCAGCAGCTCAACGCCAGCAAGCTGTTCGACGTCGACATCAAGGGCGTCGACAACTGGCAGCAGTTCCGCACCGAATCCTCGAACGGCAAGTACGCCGTCTACGGCATGGGCTGGTTCCCCGACATCCCGGACGCCGACAACTACGTCGGCCCGTTCCTCGGCAAGGGCAACTTCCTCAACTCGCCGTACCGCAACGCGAAGATCGAGACGCAGCTGATCCCCGGCACCCGCCAGGAAACCGACCGCAACGCCGCGGGCGCCGGTTTCAAGGAGATCCAGAACATCCTCGCCGACGACGTCCCGATCCTCCCGCTGTGGCAGGGCAAGCAGTACGTCGCCGCCCGCGACGACATCACCGGCGTGGAGTGGGCGCTCAACTCCTCCTCGGCGCTGCAGATCTGGGAGCTGGGCCGCGGCGTCTCCGACTGACCCGCACGACACAGGCGGAGGGGCCGGTCCGGGACATCCATCCCGGACCGGCCCCTCCGGCCGTTCCACGCCGCCCCGGACCGGGGCCCGCGCCGCCGCTACTGGGCGCCGGGGCGCACCAGCCCGCTCTCGTACGCGTACACGGCGGCCTGCACGCGGTCGCGCAGCCCCAGCTTCGTCAGCACATGGCCCACATGCGTTTTGACCGTCGTCTCGCTCACGAAGAGGTCCGCGGCGATCTCGGCGTTCGACAGCCCGCGCGCGACCAGCCTCAGCACCTCCACCTCGCGGTCGGTGAGGGTGTCCAGGGTGTCCGACGCCGCCTCCTCACCGGACGGCAGATGCCCGGCGTACTTGTCGAGCAGCCGACGGGTGATGCTCGGCGCCAGCATCGCCTCGCCCGCGGCCACCACCCGGATCGCCTGTACCAGCTCGTGCGCCGGGGCGTCCTTGAGCAGAAAGCCGCTGGCGCCCGCGCGCAGCGCCTCGACGACGTACTCGTCGAGATCGAAGGTGGTCAGCACCAGCACCTTCGCCGGGCCGTCCTTCGCTGGGCCGGTGATCTGGCGCGTGGCCTCCACGCCGTCCATCCGCGGCATGCGGATGTCCATCAGCACCACATCGGGCTGGAGCGCCCGGACCTGCTCCAGTGCCTGCAGGCCGTCACCGGCCTCACCGACGACCGCCAGATCCTGCTCGGCCTCCAGGATCATCCGGAAACCCGTACGCAGCAGCGGCTGGTCATCGACCAGCAGGACGCGGATTGCCACCACTTCTCCTTTGTTGGACCGGCCCCATTCTGCCCTGCTCCGGCTACGCGCCGTCCGCCGGGCGGATCTCCAGCGGATACACCGGGGGAGTGCCGCCGAACTCCGGGCAGTGCGTCTGGTGGTCGCACCAGCCGCACAGCTTCGTCGGCCGCGGCCGCCATTCGCCCGTCGCCGTGGCTGTCCTGATCGCCTCCCACAGCGCCAGCAACTTCCGCTCCACGGCGAGCAGTTCACTCTCGCCCGGGTCGTACGTGATGACGTCGCCGCTGCCCAGATAGACGAGTTGGAGCCGCCGCGGTACCACCCCGTGCAGCCGCCACATCACGAGCGCGTAGAACTTCATCTGGAACAGCGCGCCCTCCGCGAACTGCGGCCGCGGCGCCTTGCCGGTCTTGTAGTCGACGATCCGGACCTCACCGGTCGGCGCGACGTCCACCCGGTCGATGAACCCGCGCAGCCGCAGCCCCGACTCCAGCACCGTCTCGACGTACAGTTCCCGGTCGGCCGGCTCCAGGCGGGTCGGATCCTCCAGCGTGAACCACCGCTCCACCAGCGCCTCGGCGTCCGCCAGCCACCCGTTCAGCCGCTCGCCCGCCGGGTCGTCGGCGAAGAGCTCCGCCAGCTCCGGCCGCTTGGCCAGCAGCTTCTCCCACTCACCGGCCACCATCGCCCGCGCGCCGCCCGCCGTACGCTCCGCCGCGGGTGCGTCGAACAGCCGCTCCAGCACCGCGTGCACCACCGTGCCCCGCGTCGCCGCCGCGCTGGGCTGCTCCGGCAGCTTGTCGATCACCCGGAAGCGGTAGAGCAGCGGGCACTGCATGAAGTCGCTCGCCCGCGACGGCGACAGCGCCACCGGCGGCCCGGGCCGCCTCGATCGCGCGACGGACTCCTCCGCCACAGCCTGCGGACCGGCGGCATCCGCCGGTGGCCCGACGGCCCCTGACTGCGGGCCGATCGCAGCCGCCCGCGGCCCGTCCGCCGACGCGCCGTGCCCGGCCGCGACCGCCCCGTCCGCCGACGGTGTCTGAGGTCCGTCCGCCGCCCCCTGCGTGCGCGGCCCGTGCGTCGCGTCCGCCCCGGCATTCTCGGTGCTCGTTCCCATGAGACCCGACCCTACGGGCCGCCACTGACAACGCCCCCGCCGCAGGACGCCGCCACGGCACCGGCGACGCCCCCACGACGGATCCGCGGCGGCGGTTCGGCATACCATCGACGGCAGAAACCCTTTGCCCTGCACGATCGAAACGATCAGGCCGAGCAGGCGCGAAGGCCGCAATTCCGACGAGGGGACGCCGTGGACGACAGCGGGAAGCCGCAGGACCCCAAGGAGCCGCAGGGCCCCGAGGAGCCTCGGTCGCACCGGCCGGCCGAGCCGCGCCGGAACCCCGGGGCCGGTCCGCGCCGCCCGGGCGGCAAGGCGCCGAAGCCCGGCCGCCCCAAGGGCACCGGCGGCGGCATCCTGATGGGCCGCCCCTTCGGCGTGCCCGTCTACGTAGCCCCCAGCTGGTTCCTCGTCGCCGCGCTGATCACCTGGGTCTTCGGCGGCCAGCTCGAACAGGTCCTGCCGGAGCTGGGCGCCGCCCGCTACCTCGTCTCGCTCTTCTTCGCGGTCGCCTTCTACGCCTCGGTGCTCGTCCACGAACTGGCCCACACCATCGCCGCCCTCCGCTTCAAGCTGCCGGTGCGCCGCATCCAGCTGCAGTTCTTCGGCGGGGTGTCGGAGATCGAGAAGGAGACCGAGACGCCCGGCCGGGAGTTCGTCCTCGCCTTCGTGGGTCCGCTGCTCTCCCTCGTCCTGGCCGGTGTCTTCTACGGCGGCATGCTGCTGGTCGAGCCGCGCACGGTGCCCGGCGTTCTGATGGCCGGCCTGATGATCTCCAACCTCATCGTGGCGGTCTTCAACCTCCTGCCCGGACTGCCCCTCGACGGCGGCCGGATGCTGCGCGCCGTCGTGTGGAAGGTCACCGGCCGCCCCATGAGCGGCACGGTCGCCGCCGCCTGGGTGGGCCGCGCGCTCGCCGTCACGGTCCTCATCGGTCTGCCCCTGCTGACCCACTCCGGTGCGCTCGGCACCCCGCCCGCCGACATCACCGGCACCGACTCCCTCACCGACGCGCTGCTCGCCGCCGTCCTCGCCGCCATCATCTGGACCGGCGCGGGGAACAGCCTGCGCATGGCCCGCCTGCGCGAACGCCTCCCCGGCCTGGGCGCCCGGACCCTCACCCGGCGTGCGGCGCCCACCCCGCCCGACACCTCGCTCGCCGAGGCGCTGCGCCGCGCCAACGATGCGGGGGCCCGCGCCCTCGTCGTCGTCGACCCCGAGGGCGGGCCCACCGGCATCGTCCGCGAGGCCGCCATCGTGGGCGTACCGGAACACCGCCGCCCCTGGGTGGCGGTCGGCACGCTCTCCCAGGACCTCAAGGACGGCATGCGGGTCCCGGCCGATCTGTCCGGCGAGGAGCTGCTGGAGCACCTCCGCACCACCCCGGCCAGCGAATACCTCGTCGTCGAGGAGACCGGGGAGATCTACGGCGTCCTCTCCGCCGCCGACGTCGAGCGCGCCTTCGTCACCGCGATGGCCCGCCACTCCTGACCCCCGCGCGGGCCCCGGCGGCCGGCCCCGGCGGCTGGCCCCGGCCCCGGCCCCGGCCCGCCCGCCGGTGCCCGGGGCCGCCTCCGGGCGCCCGCTGGTCCGGGGCACGCCCCAGGGCCGGTAGGCTGGTCACATGTCCGAACCGACCGGTGCCGCCCGCCGTCGCGGGCCCTTCAAGGTCGGGGACCAGGTCCAGCTCACCGACCCCAAGGGACGCCACTACACCTTCACGCTCGAAGAGGGCAAGAGCTTCCACACCCACAAGGGAGCCTTCCCCCACGACGAGCTGATCGGTGCTCCCGAGGGCAGTGTTGTCCGTACCACCGGGAACGTCGCCTACCTCGCGCTGCGCCCGCTGCTCCCCGACTACGTCCTGTCCATGCCCCGCGGCGCCGCCGTGGTCTACCCCAAGGACGCGGGGCAGATCCTGGCGATGGCCGACATCTTCCCCGGCGCCCGCGTCGTCGAGGCGGGGGTGGGATCCGGCTCGCTGAGCAGCTTCCTGCTCCGCGCCATCGGCGACCAGGGAATGCTGCACTCCTACGAGCGCCGCGCCGACTTCGCCGACATCGCCACGCAGAACGTCGAGCGGTACTTCGGCGGTCCGCACCCCGCGTGGACGCTCACCGTCGGCGACCTCCAGGACAACCTCTCCGACACCGACGTCGACCGCGTCATCCTGGACATGCTCGCCCCCTGGGAGTGCCTGGAGGCCGTCTCCAAGGCGCTCGTCCCCGGCGGCATCCTCTGCGCGTACGTCGCCACGACCACGCAGCTGGCCCGCACCGTCGAGGCGATCCGCGAGCACGGCACCTTCAACGAGCCGTCGGCCTGGGAGACCATGGTCCGCACCTGGCACGTCGAGGGCCTGGCCGTCCGCCCGGACCACCGCATGATCGGCCACACCGGCTTCCTGCTCACCGCCCGCCGCCTCGCCGACGGCGTCGAGCCCCCGCTGCGCCGCCGCCGCCCCGCCAAGGGCGCGTACGGCGACGACTACACCGGCCCCGGCTCCACGTCGGGCGGCGCCGCCAAGGACGCCTCCGGCCCGGCTGCCGAGCGCGGCTGACGACTGGTTTCGGCCACCGAACAACCGGGCGCCGCCGATGAGTTCCCTCCGGGGAACCGTCGGCGGCGCTCTTTCGTTTCTGGTGTGTTCCCGGCGTGAAACTCGGGTCCCGCTGGTTCCTCGGAGTCCCGTCCTGTGGAACGATGCTGGGCACTCCCACCGCCACAGCACTTCACAGGAGTTACCCCGCGTGCAGCCCTTGGCAGGCCAGGACCTTTCGCACACCCAGCCCCGCCCCATGCACTGGCTCACCACAGCCACCGCCATCGCCGCGGTCATCGCCGTCGGGTCCTTCGTCCAGCCTCCCGATGCGACCGCCACCACCGCTTCCGCGAAGCCCGGCCGCACCGCGACCGCCCCCGACGCGCACGCCGTGACCTTCCCCCTCGACTGCGGGCCCAACCGCCCCGATGTGGTGAAACAGGTCTCCGGCGACCTCGATGGCGACGGCATCACCGAAACCGTCGCCACCGTCCGCTGCCACAGCGACACCGGCACCCCGCCCAGCGGCGTCTACGTCCTCGCCCGGACCTCCGACGCCAAGGCCGCGCCCCGCATCGTGGCGACCCTTCTGGATCCGTCCCGGAAGCTGAGCGTCCAGGACCTCGCCCTGCACGACGGCACGGTCTCCGGGACGCTCCTGGGCTACTCCACGATCGACGTGCCGCGCTGCTGCCCCGACGTCCGCACCGACACCAAGTGGCGCTGGCAGGACGGGAAGTTCCTCCGCACCGACGATCAGGAGGCGCTGGGCACCGCCCGCGTCTGAGCCGTCACCGTACGGCCCGGCGCCGTACGGGAACCGGGCCGGCGCGGGGGCCCGTCCGGACAGCGGAAGGGGGGGGGGGGGGGGGGGGCGCCCCCCCCCCCCCCCCCCCCCCCCCCCCCCCCCCCCCCGGGCGGGGGCCCCCCCCCCCCCCTA